>JABJED010000282.1 GCA_018665025.1 Gammaproteobacteria bacterium | reverse complement strand
TTCTTCAAACAGCGGAATCGTTCTGAATCGGTCGGGCATGGTTTGCTGGAAAGGCCCCAGACCCAGCTCCCACAATTCGGAACTAACGGCGGTGATGATCTGGCGGCTTGGGAGTACCGAAATCTTTATTCGGGTTAGAGGGTGTGCGGTACAAAACTTGTCTACCAATGACGCACCGAACAGGTGATTGACGGTGCTGTTCATCGCGAGGTGCAAAGTTGAGAGCACACCATTTTTGATATTACTCAGATCAGAGAGAACTGTATCTTCTTCAGAAAGAACCGTTTGTGCGTAGTTTAAGAGACGTATGCCTGCTTCGGTCAGCTGGAGTGGTTTACGCTGAAACAGAAGCGTGTCCAACTTGTGCTCAAGGTTTGCAACAGTCTGGCTGACCGCGGATTGGGTAACGAATAGTTTTTCCGCGGCACGGTTGAAGCCGTTCTCTTCGTAGACAGTTTTAAATACGCGGATCTCGTGAGTTTCCAGGTGAACCGGCATGCTGCCACCGTTAAGTAGATGAGCCCATAGTTTACCGTGCGGGATGCTGCATGCAATTTATTAGTATGGCTGATTGGTTGATTGGCATATGCGATATCTGGGTATCTTATCTGCGCTTCTTATCTGCGCGTTAGTCAGTTTAAGTATCCAGGTTTGCTGTTACGCCGTAATAATCTCTGACAGTTTTATTAAGTGGAGAAGAAGGTGAGTCCTGTTCCTGGACTGGAAGGTGTTGTTGGAGATGGTCGCCTGGGGTTTAACGCAGGGCGCCCAGCGGCCCCGGGTCTTTATAGAATCCGCTGAGTACTTGATACAGGTTGTAGGCGTCTCGGGTTCCGGCCAGCTCCCGTATTGAGTGCATGGCAAATGTAGGCACGCCGACATCCAGAGTACGAACACCGAGCTCCTTGGCGGTAATCGGCCCGATGGTACTGCCGCACGCCATATCCGCCCGATTAACGAACTCCTGGCATTCAATTTTCATGCCCTGGCAAAGTGCCTTGAAGTAACCTGCAGTTTCGCTATTGGTTGCGTAACGCTGATTTGCATTGAACTTTATTGCAGGTCCCTTATTCAGGATTGGGCCGTGGTTAGTCTCGTGTTTTTTTGGGTAGTTGGGATGCACGCCGTGAGCATTGTCAGTAGATATGAGCAACGAATTTGCAAAGGTGCGAATTTTTGAAGCTTCGCTTGGCGTAATTCTGACCAGCACATCCTTGAGGAATGTACCGCCTGCGCCGGAAGTTGATGCGCTGCCTACCTCTTCGTGATCATTGCATACCAGCAGGCTGCTGACTGAATTGTCTGCTGTTAGTAGGCTTTGAAGGCCTGTGAAACAGCTCAGCAGGTTGTCCAGTCGAGCGCTGGCGATAAAGTCGTTCTGTAGCCCAATTACCTGGGCGGGGTTAGTGTCGTAGAAGCAAAGGTCCGTGGCAAGGATCTCTCCTCCCTGGGTGGCTTCATCAAGAACACTCGCGAGTGAAAACGCCTCGTCCTCGTTAAGCAGTATCGGTGGTAGGTCCGTCTCCGGATTGATGGTTCTTTCCTTGTTCGCGTCTCTGTCAAGGTGGATGGCCAGGCTCGGGATTACGGCGATGGGTTTTCCCAGGTTAACCAGTATGCTCGTCACCTGGTCTTTGCTGTTTTTGAACGTGACTCTACCCGCCAGGCTCAGGTCGCGGTCAAACCAGGGGTTCAACAACACGCCACCGTAAACTTCCACACCCAGCTGCTGATAACCCTGACTTTTTCGCTCAGGTCGAGGCTTTACTTTCAGGCAGGGGCTGTCCGTGTGTGCACCCACCATCCTGATGCCTGTTTCTTCCAATGAGCCGCGGCCAATGACAAAAGCCACAATAGAAGAGTCGTTGCGAGTGACAAAGTACTTACCAGCAGGTGTGTCCCACTTATTCGACTCTTGCAGTTCGTTGAACCCGTTTTTGGTAAGAATTGCGGCCATATTCTGTGTGGCATGAAATGGCGTTGGTGAGGAGTTCAGGAAGTTTATGAGTTGCTGGTTGAAATCTGCGTTGTTCATGTCGTGTTATGTTGCCTGGAAGCCCCGTATTCTAGCAGGGATTGAAGAGACTCACCCATTTCGTTGCACCTGCTTGAAGAGCTAATGTACAATCCACCTAGCGCCGATTTGATGTCAGCTTGCGGGCGCTTTAGAAATGCCGCTAAAGAGGGATAACCTGCTGTAGCGGCGTGCTCGGTGGGTTTTTTTGTTAGGGAGCTTGAGAAAATGGGATTCACTTCAAAAATTGTTCATTCGGATCGACGCGATCCGATCGAGCATGGATCTATCCATAAGCCGATACACACGGCAGTGACCTATGCCTATGACGACGCGCGTGATCTAGCGGCGGTTTTTCAGGGTAAAAAGAGTGGCTACACCTACGGGCGTCAGGTTAATCCAACCGTGACGGCGCTGCAGGACAAAATCACCCTGATGGAAGAGGGTATTGCCACCGCAGCGTTCGGTACTGGAATGGCCGCAATCGGTACAACGTTATTTGCATTGCTTCGTCGGGGCGATCATTTTATTTCTTCTTCTTATTTGTTCGGCAATACCAATAGTCTTTTCAATACGTTTGCAACACAGGGTATTGAAGTGACGTTTGTCGACGCAACGTCTTCTGATGCTGTTGCGGCAGCAATACAGCCGAATACCAAACTAGTCTTTGTGGAAACGATAGCCAACCCACGAACCCAGGTTTCCGATCTTGTTGGCATCGGTGATCTGTGCCGCGAACATAAGCTGATTTACTTTGTGGACAACACGATGACCACTCCGTATCTTTTTCGCCCCAAAGATGTAGGCGCAAGCCTTGTTATTAATTCGCTGACAAAGTACATCGGCGGGCATGCGAATGCCCTGGGTGGTGCAGTAACAGAAACCGGGTTGTTCGACTGGTCGAGCTTTAGCAACTTGTATGATAACTATAAGAAAGGCGATGTCAGTGGGTGGGCGATTCAGCAGATTAAAAAGAAAGGCCTGAGAGACCTGGGTGCTTCGCTTGGTCCTGAAGCTGCTCATCATATTTCAGTAGGCTCCGATACCCTGGCGCTCCGCATGGATCGAATTTGTGGAACCGCGCAGCGGTTAGCCGAGTACCTGGACGGCCATGAGAAGGTCAGGAAAGTTTACTATCCCGGTCTGTCTGGTCATCCAGAGCATGATCGCTCGGCGTCTTTATTCCGCCATCATGGTGGGATATTTAGCATCGAGTTGGTTGACGATGTGGACTGTTTTGATTTTATTAACAACCTGGATCTTGTGATTTGTAGTAGCAACCTGGGTGATACCAGGTCGCTCGCGATACCTGTCGCTCATTCGATCTACTTTGAAATGGGCGCTGAACGAAGGGCTTCTATGGGAATTGATGATTCCCTTGTTCGGTTCTCTATCGGAATCGAGGAACTTGACGACCTGCTTGCAGATTTTGAGCAAGCACTTGCGTAACTTTTAACTTGAACAAACATCATAGAATGGAGCAATCATGACTGAAGCGGTTATGAACACCGATTTGCCATTGGGTAATAAACGAACAGGAAAAGTCCGTGACCTGTATGACATGCCACTCGCTGATGGTGGGGACGGAATTCTTATTGTGGCGACTGACCGGGTTAGTGTCTTCGACGTGGTTCTGGGCAATGGAATACCTGGGAAAGGTGTATTGCTAACTCAGATCTCGAAGTTCTGGTTTGACTTTTTCAGCAACGATTATGCGCATCATCTGGTGTCGACGGACCCGTCAGATATCGACGGCCTGACAGATGAACAGCGTCAGTTGCTAGAGGGCCGAATCATGATCTGCCGTAAAAGCGAAGTCGTCCCTATTGAATGCATCGTTCGGGGATACCTGACCGGCAGTGGTTACAAGGACTATCTGAAGACAGGCGAAGTTTGTGGCATTGCACTGCCGGAGGGCATGACTAATAGTGACAGGATTGAAGCGCCGATCTTTACGCCTTCCACCAAGGCGGAAGAGGGCCATGATGAAAACATCAGTTTTGAGACGGCTGCTGAAACCGTTGGCCAGGATGTCATGGAGAAAATCCGGGACACGTCCATGGGTATTTACGAGAAGGGTCGCGAATATGCGTTGGGGCGAGGGATCATTATTGCGGACACCAAGTTCGAGTTTGGCTGGAATAAGAACCGTGACATCGTGCTGATCGATGAGGTGCTGACCCCTGATAGCAGCCGTTTTTGGCCCGCAGATGATTGGGGCCCTGGCCGGGAACAAAACAGCTTTGATAAACAGTATGTCCGTAACTACACGGAAACTCTCGTCACCGCGGGAGAGTGGGATAAAGAGTACCCGGGGCCAGTGCTGCCCGATGAAGTCATCGACAATACGCTGGCGCGCTACGATGAGGCATTACATCGCCTCACGGATTAACCCGGCTGCACAGTTCTATTTAAACTTTGATGACATCTTGAATGTCATCTGCTTGAAGCGTTCGGGTACAGTGTGTTCTTTGGTGTGCTGGAATTCACCGGCATCGAAAAGATGCCGTAACAGACGGGATAGGCTGCGAGCTTGATGTGGTGATGGTGCTTGTCGACCATGGCTAACATGGTTTGTGCGGAGCGGGGCATGCAATATCCCTGATTGCAGCATATCTGGGGTCAGCCTGTTCGAATTCGCTATGGCACTTTGGGCAAAGCGTATTAAATTTCCTGGACTGATCAGTCAGCGTAACAAACGCCAGTACCGCCCAGGCCGCAGTATCCATTAGGGACCTTGGCGAGATACTGTTGGTGGTAGTGCTCGGCATAGTAAAACTGAGGGGCAGGGGAAACTTCCGTCGTAATGGCAGGAAACCCTTGTTCTTCGAGTCTGTTTTGGAATAACTCCTGGCTTCGCAGCGCCTCTTCAAGTTGCTCATCCGAGAACGTGTAAATTCCAGAGCGATATTGCGTGCCGACGTCATTTCCCTGCCGCATACCCTGTGTCGGATTGTGGCTCTCCCAGAAAGTTTGTAACAGGGAGGCATAACTCACGACCGAAGGGTCAAATACCACCAGTACGACTTCGTTGTGGCCGGTCATGCCAGAGCAGACTTCCTCATAGCTGGGGTTAGGTGTGCTTCCGCCCGAATAACCGGCGGCCGTCACATAAACGCCTTGCTGTTCCCAGAAGCAACGCTCTGCTCCCCAAAAACAACCGAGACCAAACATTGCGGTCTGCATAACCTCTGGGAATGGTCCTTTCATTGGACTGCCGTTCACAAAATGCTGTTCGGGTACGGGTAGCTCGTCTGTTCGACCGGGCAGCGCCGAATCAGCGGATGGAATTTCCAGTTTCTTGGTGAATAGTCCCATGATGGGCCCTCCAAATTTTTTAGTTGGCGCATTATAGCGTCATTCTGGTGAACTATAGTGGCTGAAATTCATCGTTTGATAGGTGATATACGTCAAGTTGTCCCTGTTCGACAAACTGGTAAACTTGCTTCTTTTAATTCAGGAAGAAACTATGGGCGATTTCAGCAGTGTGAGCCGCGAAGGTGGACTCACGATCATTACTATCGAGCGACCTGAAGTTATGAATTCTCTGCATCCCCCGGGGAATGCAGAGCTTGCTGGAATATTTGATGATTTTGTGGCTGACCCCGAGCAATGGGTTGCGATTATCACCGGCGCGGGTGACCGGGCTTTTAGTGCCGGAAATGATCTGAAGTATCAGGCGTCAGGTGGTGACATGAGTGGCCAGCCGTCGTCGGGGTTTGCTGGTTTGACCTCAAGATTCGATAATCCCAAGCCTGTTATTGCCGCAGTGAATGGCGTGGCAATGGGGGGAGGTTTCGAAATCGCCCTCGCATGCGACCTGATAATCGCCTCAGACAATGCCATCTTTGCGTTACCTGAACCTCGTGTAGGTCTGGCGGCGTTGGCGGGTGGTATTCATCGCCTTCCAAGAGAGATTGGCATGAAACAGGCAATGGGAATGTTGTTAACCGGTCGGCGTGTTAGCGCAGAAGAAGGAAAACAGCTGGGTTTTGTCAACGATGTTGTGCCAGCAGGCGAGGCTCTTGAAGGCGCGAAGAAGTGGGCCGAGCTGATTCTTGAATGCGCACCGCTGTCGGTTCGTGGTAGTAAACAGGCTGCCATGGCCGGTATGGATGCGGACTCTTTGGAAGCGGCTATCAAGGGCAAGTATGAGCAGATTCAGGCTATGTACAAAGGTTCTGATTTTGTAGAAGGCCCCCTCGCATTTTCCGAAAAGCGTGCCCCGAACTGGAAAGGGGAATAGCCTTAAATTTTGATCGGGTAATCTGCCTCTTCCAGAAAGTTGAACAGCTTAGGCGCGCTAACGGTTTCTGGATCGTCGGGCTGATTGTGTCTGCTATTTTCTTAATTTGGGGCAGGGTATCATGGCCGCTTTGTTCAATATTGGCGAGACTCAGGGAGACTCCAAATGACAAACGGTTTGCAAATTGGGGTGTTAACAGTATCTGATACTCGTACGCTGGAAAACGATACTTCTGGCCAGTATCTGTGTGATTCGCTGCGGGAAGAAGGCCACCTTCTGGCGCAAAGACTGATCGTTATTGATGACATGTACCAGCTTAGGGCTGCCGTTTCCAACTGGATCGCTGACAGTGCTATAGAAGTGGTATTGGTGACGGGTGGAACGGGCTTCACCAGCCGTGACTCGACCCCGGAAGCCCTCACGCCATTGTTCGATGTAGACATCACCGGCTTTGGAGAGCTTTTCAGGCAACTTTCCTATGATGAGATCGGTACATCAACCATCCAGTCCAGGGCGTTTGCGGGGATCGCAAACAATACGGTCGTATTCTGTATGCCCGGGTCTACCGGCGCGTGTAAAACTGCCTGGAACGGTGTTCTCAAAGACCAGCTCAACATAGAGCATCGGCCGTGTAATTTCGCCGAGTTGATTCGAAAGGGGAGTCATTGATTGTGTCACTAAGGCCTGTTGATGAAGTGGTGGATCAGTTACTGGGTCTG
>JABJED010000281.1 GCA_018665025.1 Gammaproteobacteria bacterium | reverse complement strand
AGGAAACCACCATTTGCCGTCACAAACCCTTTCTTGCCTGGATTATCCCTTAATAACTCAACCATTCTGGCGATGCTGTGCATGACGTAATTATTGAGCGGGCCGCCTCCGAAGGTTAATCCGCCTGTGACCGTGAGTTCCCTGTCTAATGACAATCCCAGTTCTGCCGCTGCCACCTGGACAGCAACCGGGAAACAGCTGTAAACATCAACGAAGTCCAGGTCGTCAACGCCGAGACCTGCCAGTTCAAGCGCACGCTGACCCGCAATTCGGATCGCGGGAGAAGAATAAAGATTGTCGCGTTCCGAGACCAAATAAGTATCGTGAGCATCGGTACCAACCCAAGGGTAGACCCACTGACTCTCATCTACCCCCAGTTCTCTGGCCTTGGCAACACTGCACATAATAATTGCCGACGCCATATCAACAGAGTTATTGGAGTTCATCAATTTTGGATAAGGAAAACTCACCATCCGGTTTGTCTTACCGGGCGTACGAATAGCCGTCGCGTCCAAGGCTTCACGGATCCACGCATTCGGGTTGCGAGCAGCCACCTGACTAAACCCCGCCCACATTGTTGAAACTTTGACCTGATGCTCCTCGATTGTCTCACCCTGATGGTGCCGGAGCGCATTCTCAAATATCGGGTAGATCTGGATAGGTTGGCGAATACTTCTTGCCACCTCTGCTTCCCCGGCCATGGGTTCTTCCTGACCGATTAACCGATCATATTCACCATGGGTTTCCTTCACCGGGAGTTCCTGGCTATTTTTTCTCGCTTTGGCAAGTGAGTGACCGATCTCTGCTCCCGTCAGCAACACGAGTGATTTTTCTCCACCCGCAATGTCCACAGCGGTAGCGTTAAGCGTACTCTGCACCATATTGCCGCCGTAGCAGGTGCCTACCAGTTCCGCATTGCTGCAACCTATTTTCTCTGCGACATACCCGGCAGGTTGGTGGTACTTCCACCATCCGCGGATCACACGAACTGACTCCACTTCTTCGAGCAGCCCTGGTTTCCCAGAATCCTGGGCAGCCTTGAACGCAGCTTGCACCATTAAATCAATCGGCTCTTTTGCATCATTGAGATCAGCAACTCGTTGCAATATTTGCGAGACACCAATAATGACGGGCGTGTTAGGATTCACAGAATTTCCTTCTTCAGCATTTGTATTCAGAGTTTCATATCTGGTCCGGCATTCTGCCACAGATCGGCTGGGACAAAGCTGAACCGGTCAGAAAATGATAAGGAAGCATTAGTCATGAAAATTGCGGTTACAGCCTGGAAGTTTGGAACCCAGGGGCTCGCCCAGGAGCTCGCCGAACAGGGCGAGATCGCAGAATCGTTGGGATTCGATTCCTTCTGGTTGCCGGAAAATCACTTTACCGGGCCCACCGCCCTACCTGCGCCACTGATGCTGCTTGCGGCGGTCGCTGCACGAACCAGTAAAATCAAACTAGGGACTACTTCTTACCTGTTGCCCATCAGGAATCCAATACTGGCTGCTGAAGAAGTCGCGGTTCTCGATCGCCTGTCCGGCGGACGCGTCATTCTTGGAATCGGACGAGGGTTTCAGGCATCCATGTTCAAACCGTTTGGCATTCCCACCGGTGAAAAACGTAAACGGTTCAAGTCCAATCTCGAACTCATGATCAACGCATGGAAGGGAGAACCAATAGCGCAATTTGAAGGCAACGACATCACACTTTCCCCCTTACCCGTACAACAACCGCATCCACCTCTCTGGGTTGCTGCCTTCGGGCCTCTGGCCATCAAACAGGCCGGCACTCTGGGATTGCCCTATATCGCCTCACCGGTAGAAACCCTATCGAGTCTCAGGGAAAACATTCTTGCGCATCAGGGTCACGTGCGTGACACAGGTCATCCCCCGGTGGCAATAACTCCTGTCATGCGAACTGTGTTTGTGACCGACAACCCGTCGCTGGAAAAACAGGTCAGGCAATCACTGGATGCCGAAGTTGCCAGCAGATTTCGCGATACCGCAACCGGCGTTGATGAATGGGCTATCGTCGGAGACAGTATTGCTATTAAGGACAAACTTAACCAATACCGGGAAACACTGGGGCTGAACTACCTGATCGCCCGGGGCAGAATCCAGGGTGTCGATAACGACGACCAGGTTCGCTCTCACGAACTACTGCTCAAGGCCGCCAGCTAAAACTGCTTTATAAAATTGCTCTATAAAACGGCTCTATAAAACAGCTAGTTAATAATTTTGATCAGTTGACCATCTTCCGGCTGGCCATGGGGGTAAAGGCCATTCATCACCCGCAGGGTATCCAGAGCGTAGTTTGTAATGGGGGATTCTTCAGCCAACTGTTCCATGGTGGTGTCCTCTTCTGCGCGAACCACCTGGACCTTAGGCGTTTTTGCACGCTGGAAATCCTCTCGGGACATTCGATCAAAACTGAAAATGCTGGCGATATAGTTGCCATCGTCGGCAATTTTACGCAGGTCATACTTCCCCGCACCACGAAGAATATACGCCAGGCGCTTTCTCTCATCAAAAATGACCGCGAAACGGACAGGTCTTGGTCCATAAGCAGTATCCGCCTTATCTGCAATCCCCAGGTACGCTGGCATTCCGTCGATCGTGATTTCGCGCCCCTCTCGAACGTTTAACCCCAGTTGTTCCCTGGTGAAGCTGGCGGGCGTAGCACCTCGCGTCAGTCTGGAGGTAGTAATGGTAAAGCTCGACTCACCCACCTGGTTGACGACCATCGCGCCCTGGCGAAGCGTTTCGAAACGCCACGACTGTGGAAAAGTGAATTTGATACCCAGTTTAGGATGATAAAAGGTGTTCTTGCGAACCACACCTACCTGTCTTGATTTCCCGTACGCCAGGCCATTCAGTTTTTGGAGAAACTCATCCGTCTTAATGAACTCGTCGTAGTCCCTGAGCAGCTTTTCAGACTCGGTGATAGCCTGTTTGTAACGGGTGTCGTGATCGGGGTGAGTTGACAGGATGCCGTGATAGACCCTCGGCGCCCTGTTTTCCAGCCTGGCCTGGGAAATTTCAATTCGATCTTTAGCCTTCAGTATTTCTATTGTGTTTAACATGGCGCTCGGCGAATAACCGGCTTTAGCCATGTACTGGGCACCCACCTCATCGGCATCAAGCTCAAATTCCCGGCTGTACCCGGACAGCAACACCCCACCAAACATGTTTCCAAGCTCATAAAGTGCCGGCTGCCCTGACACGGCAGTCAATACCGTGTTTAAAACGCTAATTCCCTTTCCCCGGGTTTGGCGCCGCAACGCATGTTTTTCCGTGACATGTGCAATTTCATGCCCAAGAACTGCAGCGAGTTCTGATTCCGAATTCATGTGTACAAGCATGCCGCGGGTGACGTAAATGAACCCTCCCGGCAAGGCGAACGCATTGATCATGTCATCATTCAGGATAGTAAAGCGGTACTCGACCTCGGGTCTCGAGCTCCCAGCGGCAACGCGTTGACCGACCTGGTTAATATAGGCCTGTAATTTCTGGTCGCGATAAATACCGAACTTGCCAATTATTTTTTGATGTTCTGCCTGGCCCAGCTTCACCTCTTCTTCCAGAGACATCCCCCAGGCCGAAGCGCAGGTCGCCAGAAATAATGACAGGAGAATGTATTTCATACTCAACTGCTTCTACTCTTATGATTGAAACATTGGTTATCAGGTTGCAAGTGTATCTTATCTGGATAAGCATGAAGTGAGGCTGAACATTGGTATTTTGTCCCCCTTTTGGTTCATTCTGTTCAATTTAACCAACAAATAGACCAATCAATGAACTTTCTCTATCCACTTTGTTTAACTCAGGTCAAAATATGAGCAAAATCTCTAACTTTGGTTCCGGCGGCTATTCACATTGCGGCAGATGCTCTACCAGTTCTTTAAAGGCCCGATTTGGAAAAGTCTGGTTTGGCTTGCGGTTTTATCTTGCTGGCACGTTAAAGCAATGGACAACCCCCGCCAACCAATCATCGATCTTGAAAACCAGGTCGAAGAATTAACGCTGCACCATGGGCCCTTTTCTGTCGAGCTCATTGAACCCGTTATAACACTTGCCAAACTCTACATCGAAGCCTATGAACTCGAATCGGCAACCGATCAGTTGCTCCGCGCCCAGAACATTGCGCATCGCAACGAAGGTGTCTACACCCCCAGGCAGTTCGAAGCAGTCGACCTACTCACCCAGATTGCACTTAGCGAAGCTGATTATCGGGCTGCAAATGTACAGCAGAAATTTGCGTTTTTTGTGCAGTCTCACCATCTGAATCCGCAGGACCCGGAGATACTGTCTGCCTATTCAGAGATGGCAAACTGGTACATGTTTACTGGACAGACACGAAGATCACGCCGGTTGCTCGAAGAAAGCATCGAAAAAGCCACCAGCCTGGGCCTGGATCCCCTTCCTCTTGCTATCGAGCTGAGCCGGGCGCGTCGCCTGGAGGGCAACTGTTGCGTATCGAAGCAGTTGCTAGAGCTGGTAAAGCGCTCTTCGAACACCGACCCCGACACCTTGGCCAACGCCTATCTTGAGCTTGCGGACACCTACATTCTTGCGCGCAAAGAGGTCATCGCCGCTGAGTATTTCCTTAAAGCCAACGAAGTAAGTCCGCTAAGCCTGAGCGTCGATCCTCGCCCTATTTCGGCTCGCGAGGCTTTCAGTAACCCACTAGCCCAACAGGCTAAAATCTATCATATCGAGAAGGACATGTTTAACAGACGCCATCTGACTCTAAGCACGTATGAAGAGATACTCGAGGACCTGTCCGTTAAACCCCAATGGTTTATCATCGACTGGAAACAGGCCCATCAGGGCTTTATAGTGCCAGACAGGAATTCAAAACTATCTCAGGGCCGTGAAATTCAGGAACTGGTCGGTAATCCAATCCTGTTTAGCAAAGACCAGCTATATAACGTGATTCCACTTCGACTGGAAAAGAGAATGGAAGAACTTAAGATCGAACTTTCATTTACCGTCACCAGCGAGGGGGACCTCGAGGAGATTGAAGTTATAAACTCAACCGCGCCGGTCAAACTAGACAGATTGGTCGTTGACGCGCTCAGGAAAGCCCATTATCGCCCTGGGCTTGTCAATGGGCTGCCAGTCACGACAAAGAATGTATCACTTGTACAAACCTTTTCTTCCCATTACAAAGGCACGTGATGAAGACGATTTTTTTTCTTACTCTACTGCTGATTGTTCCCTGCCTCGCCATTGCCGACCAGGATACACTGGCATACCTCTATGAACCGGTTCTCGGTGAAAGACAGCAATCAATGGCCCAGCGTATAGAACTCCATGCGCGGAACGCTGAATTCGATGCTGCCATCTCGCTCTCCCAGGACCTACTCGATTCCGCCGATCCGTTGAGGGATGCAGACCCGTCCATCTACGGACAGGTCATGATTAATCACGGCATTCTTCGTGTTGCCGCAGGCGAGTATCAGCTTGGCCTTTCTATTATAGAACGGGGGATGGAGTTTCTTGAAGCCAGAACCAACCCCTTCGATGAGATCCTGATCAATAGTATTATGGCAAAAGGTATTTGCCAATTACTACTCGGGTCGTTCACAGATGCCGAGGATACCTTTCGCAGGGCGCAACACCTCACCCACCGAAACAAGGGCGTATACAACAAAGAACAATTACCGATGGTTAGTTACCTGGCTGCCACTAATCTTCGCCAGCGGAACTCTCTTGCTGCTGACCAGCAACAGCGATTTAGCCTTAAGGTTGCGGAACAATCCTATGGACCAAATTCAATCGAAATACTGCCGACGCTAACCAGACTCGGCAGTTACTTTGCTAGTCGTGGCGACACCATCTCGCTGGCGGCTGTCACGGAGCTCAGACTGCTGCGCAATATCCTGTTTAAAGACTCCGTCAACCTGTACCACCGGGCTATCGAAATCATTGAACTCAACTACGGTGTCAATGATCTCCGGCTTTTAACGCCACTGCGTGGTCTGGCCAGCGCTCGAATGCTCGAAATCACCCAGCGAAGATATGCCGAGGCTGCGCTGCTGCGTTCGCTGGAAATAGTGGATTCGAATCCCAATTCAGATCTGACTGATCGAACCCAGGCAATGGTCGACCTTGGGGATTTCTACATCATCATCTCTGATGAAAGAGCCCGGGAAACCTACCTCAGCGCGTGGGCAATCTTACAGGAGACCCCGGAAACACAGCAGTTTGCTTCATCTTTATTTGGTTCACCGGTCAGATTGTACCCAAGAAACCCTCCTTTTCTGTATCTTGAGCGCACACCTGACGGTGTCACCACTGGCGATGAGCTATTCGTAAATCTACAATACGACGTTTCACCGGATGGCCATGTTCGAAACATAGAAATTATTGACAAAAACGTACCCAATAAGGGGGTAAGGCTTCTCCGCCAGATTCTCCGGGCTTCCCGGT
>JABJED010000280.1 GCA_018665025.1 Gammaproteobacteria bacterium | reverse complement strand
GTCTTTTCGACCGGAGTGGCGTAGCCGCGGAGCGGAGAAATCTAGAGTCTCGCGAGCAGGAGATCTCTCCGTTACGTCACCTTCGGTGACTTCAGTCGAGAAGACAGGTGTTAACGCTTCAGTCGAGAAGACAGGTGTTAACGCTTCAGTCGAGAAGACAGGTGTTAACGCTTCAGTCGAGAAGACGGGGTTGATGTTTCGGTTGAGATGACGCGGTTTAGTCGAAATAACGGTGCGTCAAACTGGCCTGAACAAGGGAATAAAAAGATCTTCGTGTTCTTCCCACTCCAGTTGGACTTGCTGGCCGATCGAGACATCCTTTAGCGGGTCATCCACGCCGATGACATTGCTCAAAATCCTCGGGCCTTCTTCCAGGTCAATCCAGGCGACCACATAGGGAACCATGTTCCGAAAGAAAGGATGATAACTCTGACGTACGACACTGTAGGTGTAAACACTCGCCTTTCCTGAAGCAATCTTCCACGCCAGTTTTCCACCGGTGCAACCGGTGCAGTGACGTCGGGGATAGAACACAACCTTGTCGCAGTTGTCACACTGCTGGTATTTGAATTCCTTATTTTTAGTCGCTGCCCAGAACTCCCGGGTATCAAGTTCCTTGGTCTTGGGTAGCGGCCGGGTCGGGTCTTTTTTCTTTTCTGACATGATCTAGTCTCCCCCTAATATAATTGTACCGGCGCTATGCCGGCTTCCCAGCATGCCACCATTACCGTGCGCTACTGCCAACCTGGCTCCCTCGACCTGCGAAGTTGACTCACCCCTCAGCTGTCTCGTTGCCTCTATCAAAAGAAATATCCCGCGCATGCCCGGATGATTGGAGGAAAGGCCGCCGCCATCAGTATTCAACGCAGGACCATCGGAAGGTCTGTCAAAGCGCAGCCGCCCGCCTGTAACCCAGTCACCGCCCTCGCCTTTTTTACAGAAACCAAGATCCTCGAGCATGGTCATAACGGTAATGCTGAATGAATCATAGATCATGGCGATATCCATCTCGGCCGCCGTTAGCCCCGCTTCGCCAAAGGCGATCGGCGCTGATTGAGCCGCCGCGCTGGTGGTGATATCACCACCGATCTCAGGATATTTAGTCGCTTCACCGGTACCAATAATCCAGACCGGTGATTTCTTACAGTCCCTGGCGACTTCGGGGGAGGCAATCACCACCGCCCCGCCGCCATCGGAAATCATGCAACATTCCAGCAGATGTAATGGGTCAGCAATCATTCTTGAGTTCACAACATCGTCGATAGTGGTTTCACGAATATCGAGAAACTCAAGGTCTTCCATCGCCTGCACGGCTTCCGGGTTTCGCATGGCATGCAGGCGCGTTGCAATCGAGATCTCTGCCAGCTGCTCGCTGGTCGTGCCGTACTGATACATATGTCGTTGCGCGACCATGGCATAGTTAGACACCAGGGTCTGGCCAGCAAAGCTATCCATGTTCTCGGCCGGGTGCATAGAAGCCCCTCCTCTTGCCCCCACGCCAATCGCAAAAGCATTGCTGTGTGCGGTAGAGCCGTAAGTCAAAAGCGCGACTTTTGCTTTGCCTGCCGCTATATCTCTTTTGGCATGCGCAGCGTGGTACTCATAGGAGCTGCCTCCCACGCCGGTGGTATCAATGACAGTGGGGTTTAATCCGAAATATTCGGCAATGTTAAGGCCGCTCATCCCGCCACCATCACCCGCATCATAGATTGCATCGATGTCGGACCAATTAAGGCCTGCATCCTCCAGCGCCCGTGCGGCCGACTCTGCCTTGATCTGCAGGGGGCTGACTTCGCCTTCCACATCACGGGTTGGATATTCATGGATACCGACAATTGCCGCGTCTCTTTTCTGACTCATAGTTACACCTTTTCCAGACTGGCAAGCAACTTTGCATTGTCTCGCTCATGTTTTTCAAAATTTAGCAGCGGCAATAACAACAAAAAGACCGCGTGGAGTCCAGCCATCACCAGAAACATTTGGGAATAGTCCATCAAATTCCCCAGCGGCACCACCGCGCCACTGCCCAGGGAACGCGTCAGGTTAGCTGACGCCATATAGACCGCAAACTGTGTCGCTGCCACCTGAGGCAAACACAATCGCATAAACAGCGAGATCACCGTCATGGTGACAAATTGGCTTATGATACCTTCAGCCAGCACCATAGCCTTAAAATATTCATCGTTCGGCCAGTATTCCTCGGTGTATGCAAAAACCACAAACCCAACCATTCTGAGCAGGATAAATATAAAGAGTACTTTGACCAGACCGGCGCGATCCACCATCGCCCCAAATACAACACCAATCACCGACGCAACGATGCCGGTAATCGCAACCCAATTGGCGAATTCAGTCTGCGCCCAGCCAAGTTGCTGAACAGTGATCACCGGGTTAACTGATAGGAGGATCCCCGCGGCAGCGCGTTGCAACCCTTCAAGGAGAATCAACAAAAGACTCATTGGCAAGATAAGTGCCCGCATAAGGGTCACAATGATATCTCGCCAGGATTCATTCACACTGGCCAGCGCTTCGGCAGAGGCTTCACCGGTCGACCAGGGAAGCAGCCGCTCCCCGGGCCTTTCCCTTAGAAAAAGCGGCAACAACATAATAAGAAGAACCGCGATGGCCATAATGAGTGCCGCTGTCGACAGGCCAAAATTCACCAGCGCTGCACTACCAACAGCGCCGGAGATACTGATCCCGCCTATCTGCCCGCCAAACATATAGGCGTTCGCCTGGGCACGCTCATTTTCTTCCAGGATATCGATCGCCATGCCGTCAACGGCAACATCCTGAATCGCCCCAAAAGAGTTAGCCAGGAAGCCAAGTGCCGCCAACAGGGAGTAACTTTCTTTGGGATCAGGCGATAGCACGGCGATCAGTATGAAACTGCCGACAATCCCCATTTGCGCCAGGAGTATCCAGGGCCGGCGTCGACCCATGGCCGGGAACGCGAACCTGTCCATGACCGGACCCGCCAGTAACTTAAAACCCCAGGGCAGGAAAACGATGGCGATAAATCCACCAATTTCAGACACCGAGAGCCCTTCGGCGGCAAACCAGGCGGGTAGTGCTACCTGGAAAATACCAATGGGTAATCCCTGACAAACATAGAGTAAGCAGAGGGTTGTAAACCGAAGCCATTTTGACTGCGCTAATGCTGGTGGCTGTTGAAACATGCGGGAAGTTATATCATAAGATTACCCGGATGGCGTTCGCCGATTGGTTGTGGCAGATTACGGCTTTTGTTTTAGGAGATACCCATTGAAAGTGATCTGTCTGACCGGAGGACTAGCCTCTGGAAAATCCACTGCGGTGAAACATCTTGCCGACAAGGGCGCGGTTGTTATTGATGCAGACATCCTGGGTCACCAGGCTTACAACCCTGGCACTGCAGCATTCGATGACGTCATCTCTACCTTCGGCGAAGAAGTTCGCGGTGACGATGGTCAGATCGATCGAAAAGTGCTTGGCGGTAAAGTATTCGGTAAACCCGAGGAATTAAGAAAACTAACGGATATTGTCTGGCCGGAAATTCGTCGACTCGCAGAACTGGAGCTTGCTGCCATTGCAGACCGCAATCCGGAGGCGATTATCGTACTTGAAGCGGCGGTGCTGTTTGAGGCGGGGTGGGAAGATATTGGGGAAGAGATCTGGGTGCTTACCGTTGACCGAGAGACTGCTATCGCGCGATCAATGGCGCGAGACAATGCCCCGCGTGATGCGGTTGAACGTCGGCTGGACTCTCAACTTTCCAATGAAGTTCGGACTTCACGAGCAGACATTGTCATTACCAATGACGGCAGCGTTGCCACTATGCTGGAGCAAATTGACAGCGCCTTCGCCGAAAGCACAGGAACATCAGGTACGGGGTGAGAGGAACCACAAAAGCCCGCCACCGACGGCAAAGGTCGCCCCATAGACGGCGCATACAACACCCAGGCCAATGCTTGGCAGGACTGGCGCCATAAACATCAGTACGTGCATGCTGAGAAACAAAATCGCGACATTAAAATAGGCGAGCTCCCTTGCAACCGGCGTTGAAAGATCAGGGTCAAGTATCCTGAGCAATAGCAAGCCGCTACCGGTTGAACCCGTGCAACAACCGAACAGGGTAATCGCCCGTTCTACTGGCAAGGTGTTAAGCATTCGCCCAAACAGGAAACACATTAATGCTGTGGTAGCCGCGGCAGCCAGACAAACCGCCAGTATCGGTACCAGGTAATTAGCCAGCAGCGCAAACTGGATGCTCATCACGGTACCCACCATCATCAGGTCAACGGACGAGCCGGTAATTCTTTTCTGGGTTTCATTATCAATGCAGTGCCCATACCCAAGCCTGTTGATGACCGCCCGAAGGATCAAGCACACCATAAGCCCATGAACGAAAAACAGGTTATGACTGAACACCAAAACCATCGGCACCCCCAATAAGGTTGCACCATCAAGCAGCGATTGCATCAATATCAGATATTCATTCGTCGCCAGGTACGCGACCCCCAGAAT
>JABJED010000279.1 GCA_018665025.1 Gammaproteobacteria bacterium | reverse complement strand
GCTCATTGAAATGATGGTAGGTAGCACGCTCTGGGTATTGGTGCTGGCGGGGGTTTTTGTGGTTTCTCGCATTGCCCACGCAATAGGTCTTGGTATGAGCACCGGCGTTACGCCCGGGAGGTTAGCTGGAACTCTGGGGACAATGATCTGCACGCTAATCGCCGGCGGATATCTTGCTTACCTGGTCATCGGTCAGCTCTAGACTTGACTGAGGTAATAACGGGATTACGCAGATGAGACTTGCACTTATCGCTGCGGCGATCATGGCATCGCTGATTGTGGGATATGTTGCTTATGTGACAATGATAGGAAACCCCAGGGTCGTCACAGATCTTAAAGAACACCCGATGGGTGAACGCGCTGAGCGTGCCATGCTCCTGACATTTCCTGATGGCAAGACGATTCCCGTTAATTACCTTCGAGAAGATAATCGCGTTTATGCGGGCGCCGACGGTGCCTGGTGGCGAGCGTTTGACGGGGAAGGGGCCGCAGTTACCCTGCTCATTCAGGGAGAGGCTCTGACGGGTCACGCAACTGTTGAGCTTCGGGACCAGGAATTTATTGACGACGTGTTTTCCAGGCTAAGGCCAACCGTCCCTGAATGGTTACCCGACTGGGCGAATGGGAAACTCGTCATTGTCGATCTGAAAGTCTCTGCGGACTAATCTCACAGACCGTTCAATTGATCCTGCCAGCAACTTCTGCAGTCAGTTCATAGGAGTGCAGCCGAGCCTCGTGATCAAAGATCGAGGACGCGATGATGAGTTCGTCTGCTTCAGTCTCTTGAAGAAACTTCTTGATTTGGTCTTCGATCATGTCTGCATTGCCTACCGCCGCGCATCGAGCCATCTGATGTAACATTTGTTGCTCTGGTGCCGACAGTGTCGCTTCAAAATTAGCGATCGGCGGCGGTAACTTCCCTGCTGCACCTTTCCTCATATTAACGAAAGATTGTAACGAAGAAGATCGGAGTAGATCCGCTTCCTCCGGGCTGTCTGCCGCACAAACGTTATAGCCGAGCATGACATGTGGTTTCTCGAGTTGTTCTGACGGCTTAAAGCTTTCCCGATATATATCTATCGCCTGGTCCATTGCCGCGGGCGCGAAATGCGAGGCGAATGCGAAGGGTAATCCCAGCATTGCGGCAAGCTGGGCGCCGAAAAGGCTCGAGCCCAGTATCCATAGCGGCACATTGGTGCCGGCCCCTGGCGTTGCCACAATTTGTTGGGCCGCTTCGGGCTCTTTGAGAAAGTGCTGGAGCTCTGTGACATCTCTGGGAAAGTCGCCGACTTCCTGGGAAAGTGATCGCCTGAGAGCCTGCATAGTCAGCTGATCGGTACCCGGCGCGCGTCCAAGCCCAAGGTCAATTCGGTCCGGATAAAGCGAGGCGAGGGTACCAAATTGTTCTGCGATCATCAGCGGCGCGTGATTGGGTAACATGATGCCGCCAGCGCCAACCCGAATCGTCGAAGTACCGCCCGCAATGTATCCTATGACGACGGAAGTCGCTGCCGAGGCGATACCTGGGAAGTTGTGGTGCTCCGCTACCCAGTAACGGTTGAATCCCCATTTCTCTACATGTTGGGCCAGGTCGAGCGCGTTATGGAGTGCTTTTGTAGCATTACTACCTTCGCAGACAGGTGCAAGATCGAGAACAGAAAAAAGCGTCATGTGTTAGTCGACTGTATGAAAGCGGGTCATTCTAAACTTGCACCAGGGCTGTGTCTTGCACATATCAGGGTTGGTTAATAAATATAGCTGTGCCAAGGCATATTAAATCGCGGAGAAGTTGATGCTATATTCACCCTCAAAGGGAGTGCGCATTGGATTCGATTAATACGGTAACTGGAACCATTTCACCCGATGACCTCGGATTCACGCTGATGCATGAACATGTGATGGTCAGTGCCAGTGGTTTATGGGATCAGTATCCTGATCTGCTGGGACCTGATCGCGAGGCGAGGGCCATTGCGAGCCTGAAGGAGGCCCGGTCGGAAGGTATTGATACCATGGTCGATGCAACGACCTTTGATCTTGG
>JABJED010000278.1 GCA_018665025.1 Gammaproteobacteria bacterium | reverse complement strand
TTTCTTCTTTGCTTGTGCCAAGGAACTTCTCCTTTAATTTGTCTTTGTCATCTGTCAGCCCGGTATGAGACTATATCTCAATAAGGGCTCTTAAAACACGCGCCATTCCGGCCCTCGGACAGAAATCCGGGGCAGTTTTGTAACACGTTGCAATTTCTAAATCCAGCCGATAGTCTAACGGGATTGCAGGCCAATAGGAGCATTGATCATGGGTATGAATGAACAACAAATTACCACCCTAAAGCGGTTGATGGAGTACGAAGCTGCAAGGACAGAACCCCCTGTTGGTTTCCCCCATTTACCGGACCTCCCTGCAGGTCGATATACAGACCAGCGCTTTTACGAACTGGAGAAAGAACACCTGTGGCGCAAATCCTGGCTATTTGCTGCCCACATAGACGAGATCCCTGATCCTGGGTGCTACATGCTATGGGAGAACGCTGGCCAACCGGTCATCATTGTTCACGGAGATGATGGCAAAATTTACGCCCACTACAATACCTGCAGACATAGGGGCGCACCTGTAGTGACTGAAAAGTCAGGCCGTAAGGCGAGACTTAGCTGCAAGTATCATGGCTGGACCTATACCCACCAAGGTGAGCTGATATCTGTTCGGGACCCGGAAGACTTCACCGACCTGGATTTTTCCTGCCGCAGCCTGATCCCTGTTCGCTGTGAACGTTTCGGTAATTTCATCTTTGTGAACTTCGACGAAAACTGTGTCAGCCTGCTCGAATATCTGGGTCCGATAGCCGATGAATGGGCAGAATTCCAGTTTGATAAGGTTCGACTGGCGGCAAGACACACGTTTGTACTCAACTGTAATTGGAAGATTGCAATGGAGTCCAACACCGAGGTCTATCACGTAAAAAGCATCCACCCCAGCACAGTGGCACCGGCGCTGGATGACCGGCGCAATGTAAACTCCTTCTACCCAAATGGGCATGGTCGAATGGTTGCACCGAGACCCAAAGGCGGGAATCAGAATAGCTCCATCGAATTGCCGGATTTGCCTGAAATCGAAACCGTGGGCGAAATCGGACGCACCTGCACCCAGTCCTATGGCATTTTCCCGAATTGGGTATCGCCACTTAGCCATCGGGCTATACCACCGCTGCTATTCTGGCCTATCAGCATCAACCAGACGCTGTTTGAAACCTGGACAATGGTGCCTGACTGGGGCGATGGCGAGCGCCCGGATTACTGGACAGTGAATGACGGTGAGCGGCTGAATGATGTGTTGCTGGAAGACACCGAGTTCGGCGAGGCGATTCAGAAATCCATGGAGTCCTATGGTTTCAAAGGTGTACCACTGTCTTACCAGGAAGCCAGGATCTATCACTGGAATCAGCAGACAGATCGTGTCATTGGCGCCGAAAATATTCCACCGGAACTGCGAGTTGAGCAGGTCATGGGAGAAGAGTGGATCTACCCCAATGACCCTAGAGTTGAATATTCCTGACTTCCGCTGGCACCAAAAAGTTCGCGTTTACTTACCAAGCTGGGTCGTGAGGTCAAATCTATCGATTCTCTGGCTCTCTGCCAGTGCGATTAAGTGATTGAATGAAGCCTGATTACACCCCCGTACCCTGGCGAGTAAGAATAGCCTTTGGCATTGGCCAGCTTCCGGAAGGTATTAAATCCGCCGCCTTTGGATTTTTTCTTCTCTTCTACTACAACCAGGTCCTGGGACTTTCAGGGACCCTGTCTGGAATAGCGATTTTCCTTGCACTTATCGTGGATGCAATCAGCGACCCGATGGTAGGGGCCCTGTCTGATTCAACAAGATCGCGCTGGGGAAGACGACACCCTTACATGTATGCAGCAGCGATTCCTTTTGCTGCATCCTTTTATTTCCTGTTTGCACCCCCCGCCGGCCTGACCGAAATGGGGCTTTTCTGGTGGCTGACCATTTTCTCTATTGCTACCAGAACCTTTATGACTTTTTACTCAGTACCCCATATGTCCCTGGGGGCTGAGTTAACCAGCGACTATGACGAACGAACCCTACTGTCCTCTGTCCGGATGGTATTACAGTTGCTCGGCATGTTTGCAGTCCTGATTGGCGGTCCGATCATATTTTTTGGCGCTACCGCAAACTATGACAATGGCCAACTCGACCCAGATGCCTACCCACCATTCGCTATGGCTGGATTTTTTATCATGGTCATCGGTGTCTGGATCTCTGCCCTTGGAACCCACAGCGAGATAAAAAACCTGCCGCAACCGGGCCCGGAAGATCGCTTTTCACCCAGATCAATGCTCGGTGACATCTTTAAGGCATTTAGTATTCCCTCGTTTACGGCTGTCGTTACCGCTTCGATCATAGCCGGTATGAGCCAGGGGATGGTCCAGGCACTCATCATCTATACCGGCACCTATTTTTTTGAACTGTCACCCAATCAAATGACTTTCCTTTTTACCGGCGGTGTCGTTGGTGTCGTCACCGGGACGCTGCTGACAAGGCCTCTGTCGACTATTTTCAAAGAAAAGAAACACCTCTATATCGCAGGCCACTGCTGGTATGCGATCTTCACCTCCTACGTCATCATTCTTCGGTTGCTGGACTTGTTACCGCCGAATAGCGACCCGATCATTGCCCCTCTCTACATCATCAGCGGGACCATTTCAGGGATCGGTCTGGGTGCAGCTATACCACTCACATCCAGCATGATCGCTGACGTGACCGATGAACATGAACGCCGATATAAAAGACGCCAGGAAGGCATCTACTATGCGGCGGCATCATTTGCAGGCAAGGCTATCGGCGGCTCCGGCGCGATTTTCGCCGGCCTGATCATAGATTTCGCAGGCATTCCCCAGGGCGCAGACCCCGCTACTGTAACGAGCGAATCCGTTCTGAGATTCGGTTGGGCACTTGGCCCGGCGGTCCTCGTGATGACGACGCTTGCGATTATCTGCATCAGTTTCTACCGGATCAACCGTGAATCGCATGCAAAAACCTTGCATGAAATCAGGGAGCGGTCCGTTGGTTGATTGGCGTCACCCTCGCCCGGCTTCTGACTTTCAGGCGCTTACTATTTTTCGCTTTCCTTTCTTTCTTGAAAACCTCATGGTGCTTTGCCTGTATTCATTCATGTTCTTCATGGCCTGTTTGTGGTCATCATTGCCAAACCTCATGGGTATTGGCAGTGTTTCCTTCTGGCTGATTTGTATTACGCTGTTCTTTAATTATGGTTTCGTGATCGTTGATCACACGTCCCGGGGATTCCAGCGTGTACCCAAACTATCCGGCGAGTTGGTCTTTCCAACCCATGATTCCAGATTGTTCACCATTACGGGACTAACCCTCTGTTACTGCGCATTTAATTCGCCAGGGTGGGACGAACCTTCACGCCCCCTCCGGCTGATCATCACTTTCTTTACCTATCCGCTGCTGTTTTCATTAGGGTCGGTGCATCGTCACTTCACAGAATTGCTTAACCCTGTCAGGTTACTCAAATCGATTATCGTTTTCACGGCATCGCGTCATTCACCCGTTTTCTATCTTCTTCAACTCGTGACGGGTGCGCTTTTGTATTTCGATATCCAAACCTTTGGCGAGATCAGCACCTGGCACGTGACCTGGCAGATACCTGTCACGCTAACCCTGCTCTTTTTAACTTTTCGGGCACTAGGCGTGCTAATCAACGCAAAGGGCCCAAAACTTGGAATACCTGTGCTGCAAAACGAAGACACCCATATCGCTTCACTAGAGAGAGCAGCCGAAATAAGGCTGAGCCAATTCGTCATTCAGTTGCATCGACTCACTCGCGTCCATGAATACCGAAAAGCTTTCGATTTAATCCAGGTATTCCAAAAAGAGAACCATAACAACCTCGATGAACCCTTGTATGCCAGGCTATGTGAATGGGATGACAAACGATTAGCAGCCATGCTCGGCGCCAACCGGGCTGAACGACTTCTGCGCGATGGTGAAGCCGAACGGGCGCTTAAAATCTTTCGCGACAGCTACGACATGGACCCAATAAAATTCGCATTTTCTTCTGGAACATCTTCATTGCTTTTCTGTAACGTCGCAAAAGACCGCGCCAGCCAGGAAAGACTCTTCAAATACCTGCAACGATTCGACCAAACGTTTCCCAATCACCCAAGCCTACCTGCCGCGATGCTTCAGCTGGCAACCCTGGCATTGGATCGGTTCAGTGAACCGAAAATCGCCAGGGAAGCCCTTACAAAGGTAGCCACGTATAGCCCTGTTATTACGCAAAGTCAGGAATACCGGCGACTAATGGCGCTATGCTCGGCTTGACTTGGTGATTTACAAATTCGGCTGGTATCCTGCATATCCGTAAATTACTCTTTCCCAAGGAGATCAGCTAAATTGTCCAGCTTCCCTACAAGCCCAGAAGAAATTAGCGCCAAATGGCTCACCGACAAACTCGGGTACGAGATTGAATCATTTAACATCGAAGCACTTGGGGAAGGTGGTGGACTATTGGGACTGGTTACGCGGTTGCACCTGAAAGCCAGCGAAGGCCCGCCGACTCTCATTGCAAAGTTCCCAACCAAAACGGAGGCAAACAGGGCTGTTGCAACTACCTATGACATGTACGCACGGGAATATCGCTTTTACACCCAGGTAGCGCCCAACGTACCCATGCGTTCACCCGCGTGTTACCACGCCGAGCTCAATGAACAAAACAGCGATTTCGTTCTTCTGCTTGAAGACCTGCAGGGGTTTGAGCTTGGCGACCAGGTCAAAGGTTGTAGTGTGGGCCAAGCACACCAAGTCATTCAAAGCATCGCGTCACTGCACAGGAATACCTGGCAACCAGAACACATCACGGACATTAAACCACATGACATGCCCTACCAGCGTGAAGGCATGGTTGGTGGTTTCCTGGTCGGCTGGCCAGTCGTAAAAACAGATTTTACAGCCGTCCTGGAAGCTGCAATCACCCCGCAGCAGATAGCACTACTCGACACCATGCCTGATCAGGTCAACCATTTACTTGATATTATTCATGATGGCCCACTAGTGATCGGCCATGGCGACCTCCGCCTAGACAACATCTTTTTTGCAAAAGACGGTAATGCACTGGTGGATTACCAGGCAGTTTCCAAGGCCGCGCCAGAACACGACCTCGCTTATTTTATCACCCAGAGCCTTTCCGATGACGTACGGTGCGCGGAAGACTGGGTTGCGGTCTATCACAAGTATCTCACCAGCGAAGGTCTTGACTACCCGCTAGACACTTCACGGGAAAGATATCGCTATTGCGCGCTTTATCTCGTCTGTTATGCCGTGATCATCGCCGGGACACTCGACCAGGCAAATGAACGTGGCAGAAAACTGGCAGAAACATTACTGGGAAACTCGCTTCGCTCCCTGGTTGAACTCGACGCATTAAAGCTACTTTCCCAGTAACAAATGCAGCGAAGCTGGATGTGAATGGCGCAGCCGCGCCGCACTAACATCCCACTCCAAACGACATGAAGGTGCCGAACTCAACATTCGTGTGTTTTCATGAGCTAACCAAAATTAAATCCCGGCCCACATTCAACCAGCATCTGTCCGACAAGACCGGCAGCACGGTGCTGCTGGGCCTTTTGGTATTCCTCGTTCCTGAACATGTCGAGCATCACCTGAGTTGACGGGTATTCAATAACTGCGACAGCATCCCAGGCGCCTTCCCCTTCGCCAATCAGAAACCCTCGAACCTCTCCCGAATACACAATGCGCGCGCCTTTAGGCTCCATAATTTCCTTAAAAGCCTTGCCGTAGAGGTGATAAGCCTCTTCACCGCTCAGTTCTGATTCACGACCGTCTTCGTACACAGCTTTCTTCCTGAACCTAAGCAGATTCAACATGGAAATGGGTTCACCAGTGGCCCTGTCACGAAATGCACGAACCTGGTCACCTGTTGGTTGAAGAATAATTTCTGTCATTAATTTTCACCTGGTTATTAATTTAGCGTATTTAATCCGGATTCTATTCACATAGAAAGACAGGGATATTTCGATCTGTCCGAGCCTGATAGTCCTGGTATGGCGGATAATATTCACAGCAAACGGGCCAGAGCTGCGCCTTTTCTTCATCCAGCACTCGTCGTGAATTCATTGGCCTGGTTTGCCCGCCGAAGGTAATACGAACATCCGGATAAGCAACCAGGTTGTGATACCACACAGGATGTTTCGGAGCGCCACCCTGCGATGCGACCAGCAGGAAGCCATCACCATGAGGCACGCACATCAATGGAATGGTCCGCTTCTTTCCGGATCTGGCGCCCTTCATCTCAACCAGCAGAATCGGCATCCCGGACAGCTTGCCCATCACGCGCCCGCCGGTCAATTTGTAGACGATCACGTTCACTTTGGTGAAAAGTTTTAGCACCCACCTGGGCGGCGGATCATTACTGGTATTTTTTTGTTCACTCATAACGTCTCACTCGCATGCTGTCGTTTATGACTTGTCCAGCCTCTCCTCGCGGAGGGCTTTTCTCCTCAGCTTGCCCGCATCATCTCGCAAGGGCTCATCAGAAAACTCAATGGTTCTAGGGATTTTATAGCGGACAAGCCTTTCCGACAGGTGGCTCAATAATGCTGCTTCCTCTAAACCCCCGGGCGCATCAACAATGGCATGCACAAAATTACCCAGGTCTTCATGAGGCAACCCTATGACGGCTGACGAGCGAACGCCTGCACAACTGTCGATAGCGGCCTCGACCTCAGCCGGATATATGTTCGCGCCACCAGACAGAATCATATCTGTCTGTCTGTCTGCCAAATACAGGTAGCCGTCTTCATCGAAGTAACCCATATCGCCAATACTTTCAAAACCTCCGGCAATAGCTTTTGCTTCTGCCCCAATGTAACGGTACGTGGAGCCCTGTCCCGTTAGTGGTCGCAGAAAAACTTCACCAACTTCATTGGGGGGCAGGCGCTGACCCTCATCTCCTACAACTATAATTTCACAAGTCGCGTTTGGCTTACCAACAGATCCTCGATGCGACATCCACTCGATGCCACTAATGACTGTCCCACCCTGGGCTTCAGTGCCGCCATAGAGCTCCCAGATAACTTCTGGACCCAGCCATTCAATAAATGCTTCTTTCAACCAGGCCGGACATGGCGCTGCCAGGTGCCATAGAACTTTCAGGCTGGACAGGTCATAGCTGGTCCTGACTTCTTCCGGCAGATTCCAGATCCGCTGCATCATCGTAGGCACCATATAGACAATATCTATCTGCTGGTCCTGTATCAGGCCGAGGGTCTCTTCCGCATCAAATCTTGTAGTCACAGTAATCTGGTTGCCGCGAAAGAACGCACTCATCGCCCAGACAAAAGGGCCATTATGATAAAGCGGACCCGGTATCAGCATCGATCCCCGCAACTGGGTGTGCAATCGATCCGAATCTATATCCCAGACCGCAGGGCTGGTGGTAACGATTAGTTTCGGCCTGCCTGTACTTCCACCAGAGGTCATTGCCTTAAAGGAAGTCGCAATTTTTTCGGGCAAAGGCTCGTCGGAGATGGCTGGATCCGGCTCATATCCAGCGGGCAACGTCCGATATCCCTCGTGGGACCCATCTGCAACACCAGTGATCAGCCTGGGCTCACCGACGGCTACAATCTGGTCACGTTCGAATTTAGGCAGCCTGGCTGAAACGGGTTGCGGCGTCGCACCCGCCTTCCATGTTGCGATCGTCGACTTAAAAAACTCGATACCATTGGGCAACGCAATCGTCACAAAATCATCCTGACCCACGCCAAGGGATTCATAGGCCCTGGCCAGTCTGTTGGTTTCCCTGTCCAGCTGACTCCAGGTAATGGTTTCACCTCCATGGTAAATCGCTACACGATCTCCCTGTATCTCAGACCAGTAACTGACTATTCGACTAAGTGGAACCATCCGCATACTAACTACTCCAAAGAACTTGTTTAATTCGGCTTCGACATATTTCGGGTCAAGAGTTTTACCACCAATGGCAATGCAGGCTGCAGTAGCCTTCCCAGCAAACGCTGCGGCAGTGAAAGCGCAGGCGTATTGCTGGCTGAGGCATATTCATTAATACCAAGATCTTCTCTAATACTACTGGTCATCATGGCGACCGGTGTATCCAATGGAATACCGGTGCCATCGGCGATACGAACCATTCGCTGAAAGTTGGCAATGACACCCGCAGCATCCACCATGGCATTTTCCCCAAGCTCATCTTTCACCGCCTCTCGCGCGACCCTGGTGTCATCTGCCTTGTCATCAAAACTGTCGCCGAGCGAGGCTTCCGCAAATCGGATCAACGCCTCCCCACCGCGTAACCCGGTCTGGACTTCATTTCCTTCGACAATACCGTTTAAATTAACTGCTTCTCCTGAAACCTGCGTGCTCGCACGGAGCATCAATGAATGAGAAGAAGTTCAGTAGAAGCAATCGCTCAGGGAAGAGACACGACCGGCAATCAGTTCAATCTGCGGCCTTGTTATAGATCGACCGCCATTAGCACCAGGATTAGCCACGTCCGGTATGTCCAGGTAGTGAACACCACTGAGTATCTTCAGCATGCGAACGCTGTCCGGCACCAGGCTCATCGCTGCTATCACGTTACCCGCCTGTTTATTCCCACCATAGAGGTCAGATTCACGTTCAGCGACCTTCAGCGGAGAAATCATTTCAATCCAGGCGCCCAGGTCAGCCAGTCCTTCAGGGCGAAGCCCGCTTGTTTCGCCTGCTTCCGGCTCAGGTAATGGCTCAGGCGGCATTCCCATCGCACGATGGAAACCATCAATGCTGATGACCGCAACCACGATTCCCAACAGCTCAATGTACTTCCCGTCGGTCATGCCCTTTGTATATAAGTCATTCAGCCAGGCTTCTGTAAGGCGGGAAGCATCGGTCACGATTCGGTGGATCGCGTCGACCGCCGGGGACGGCAAATTGGTGACCAAAGCATGCTCGCCCTTAATACTGTTTGGTGAAAGCGCAGCCTGTCTTTCCTTACACAGCTCACAATGAACGGCATGGCGAGTTTCGGACAAAATCGCCACCCGATCTGCCCCTTTCCACCAATTACCAGGTTTTGCAATCATCTTCCAGATGAGCCGGTGCGCTTCTGGAATATCATCTCGAATCCGGTATGGTGCTGCTGAATAGTTGAAGTTCATCGCTTCTCCTTTAACCTCCAGCCTACGCGGCACCAAAAACTCCGTCAAACCCTTGAGTCTAGGTCGGTCATCGACCTAGAATCCGCTCCTTCCGTTCCCGAGTGAGACCAGATACGTGTTAAAACTTTCCAGCGCTGATTTTCTTGAAATGAGCCACCCTGTTGCGACGATGAAATGGCAACTTCCCGTTGTACCGAAAACCACCGGTGGGCGCGGCTCACTGTTTGGTGGCGCAGGCCTCGCTGCAGGCATCGTCGCCCTGGAGCAGGCTACAGGAAAACCTATCGTCTGGGCGACCGGACAGTATCTGTCGATCACCCAGCAGCCTGTTACTCTCGACATTGAGGTTTTACTACCGGCAAAGGGGCGGAACGTCACACAGGGCCGGGCGGTTGGTCACCTGGGCGAGCAGGAAGTCATCACTGTACTTGGGGCCTGCGGCCAACGACCTAATATTGCAGAGGGCAATTGGTACAAAATGCCCAGCGCACCAAAACCTGAGAACTGCGATAAGCTTGAACGCCATGATGATGGTGACACCATTCATGAACACGTGGATATTCGAATTGCACGGGGTATGTTCGGGTTCTCTGGTGCCGGTGAGCCAAGTGGCGACAACCAGTCCCTGCTCTGGGCTCGTATGCCCGAGGTCGAACATGACTCGGGTGCACTGGCGATTGTCGCTGACTATATGCCCTCAGCACTCGGCAATGCCCTTGGCAAGATCATGAGTTGCACCAGCCTCGATAACACCATCAGGATCGCGAATCACGCTCCAAGTGAATGGATACTCTGCGAAAACCAGATCGAACATGTCGGTGATGGCTTCGGCTACGGCCGGGTCAACATGTGGAGCGAGTCAGGTATCCTACTGGCCACCGCGAGCCAGAGTCTGATTGTACGGTTACCTGACTGGTAAGCATTATGGTGAGGCGAACTTACCCTCACTGTAGACCATCAAATATTGGTTACCGAGCTTACCGTTCACTTCCTTCAGAAAAGCCTGCATATCATCTTTACCTAGATCGGAAACGGCTTTTGCCAACTGCATGTTGGAATCGAATGTCGTCACGCCCCGGTCCAGGTCTGCCCAATACCGCTTTGACCTTTGCGAAAGGTTTTTGTCTCTCTGGGTTAACTTCGCGATTAAACCACCTTTGTTCGCGCCAAACTCTTCATCCGACATTTCAGAAAGCACCCGCTCCTGTAAGGTCATGAATGCCAGAGTCCTGTCCCTGAGTATGTCGGGGCCAGCGACCGGAGACTGGATAACAAAACTTATTCCACCACGATCCCTGAGCTGCGTATTAACCGCGGAAACAACGTAGCCAAGTTGCTGCTCTGTCCGAAGTGATGAGAAGAAACCAGGCGAGACCAGGTGAGTCAGTAGTGTACTTCTGGCCCTATTCTCAAAACTCGACCGCTCATCCTGAACGTAGAGCACCATTGAGGCGTCATTGTGGTCTATCCCCAGCAGCATCGAACTCGCTCCCTCCAGCTCAATCACCATGGTCGAAACCGGGGCGACATCACTTATCCGGACATGTTGCTTTAACAAACCTGCCAGCTCATCAACTCGAGCTTTCGTCACGTTCCCATGGACCAGGCCCTGAATGGACACCTCCTGAAGGGCACTATCCCTCCAGGCAGCAAGACTTTCCGGCGTAACACCTTCTACGGCGCCAATGACCTGCTCTGCGGTCCAACTTGAGTCAAGGAGCTCATCCTTCGATCGCTGGTAGCTTTGAAGGAACGGCTTGTTCTTCAGGGAGTTTGCGAGATCCTTGATTAACTCACCTTTCACGACATCAAAACGATCTTCCTTGATCTCCAAATTCATCAAGCGGGTTAACACTTCTTCAAGCAGCACAAGTTGTTTGTCATTATAGCCGCCGACCGAGACTCTAAAGCCCCTCGGCGGAGCAGCGATCTGATAACTGACGCCCGCCAGCAGTGCGGGATATGCAAGTGCATTCAGATCATCCTGAACAAGCATGCTATACAACTGGGACTGCGCCGCGTCAGCAAGGGCAATGAATCCGCCATCGTTACGAAGACTGACGTGAATGACTGCCCGGGGCACATTGAACTCCAGATCCGTGTCCATATAGAGCTCAAGCCCTTTGTCCACTATCACTGGCATCGGGCCGAGTGAGTCCCCTTGTGTCAGGTCGAGCAATTCTGGCAGGAACGGGTTAGCGTCAGGCAATTCCAAGGAACCAGAATCAACCGTCGCCACTGAGATCTCACCGAGCTCAAGGTCGTATGACACACCAAACCACTCCTCCGTGGATTGGCCTTTGTAACCGGGAGATGACAGCGTCATCAAAACGTTGTCCCTCGTTAGCAGGGTCAGGAAGGACCTGATCAGCGAAGCGTCAAATTCCTCCATCAGGTAGGGTGCTACCAGAAGATCTTCCGCCGGGTAGTGCTGCAATGCCGGCGCGATGGATCTGACAGCGTTCATGGCGCTCGATTTCTCACTGAAACGAAAAGCGAGCTGCGCAACTGTTGCCTGCTCTTGGTAGATCCACTCTTCAATCGGTCCGTCTTTCAGCAGATCCAGATAGGCAAACAGGTATGCACTGATTTCATCCACATGGGCTGACCCAGCTTCGGTCAGGCTGATATTGACCGACATGACGCTATTGCCCTCATCCATCTCCGACTCGCCAGCCGACAATCCTTTTATCCAGCCCTTTTCATTAAGTAGTGCATGCAGACTTCCATCACCTTCATGGCCAAGCAGATTTGAGATGTACTGAACCGGCTTTTTCCGATAATACGTCTGGATCGAAGGCATCGGGAAGGCGTAACCAACCCGGTGCTCATCTTTTATATTGTCGAACACGAGTTTCGCCGGCAACTGCCCTGCCGTAAAAATGGGCTTGTTGATCTTTGATACTTCAAGGCGCCTATTCTTGATGGGCAGGAATGTTTCAGTGACCCATGGTTGCATCTCATCCAGGGTCTCATTGCTCAGCACAACCAGCGCCATCTGGTTAGCAGAATAGTTCTCCTTGAAAAAGGCCAGCAGGGAGGCGTGCACGTCACCCTTTAACGTTTCCAGACTACCGATGCTGAATTTGGAAACCGGGTGGTCCGGGTTCCATGCCACTTTCTGGACAACAGATGATCGCCAGCCATCATCCTTCATCTGCAACTGGTACTCAGAGTTCACTGCATTCTTTTCACGATCTACGTATTCCTTCTGTAACAGCGGCGAGATAAAGAACTGGGCGAACCGGTCCAGCCCTTCACGAAATGCTTCCGGCTGGATATCAAAAAAGTAGTTGGTGTGGTCAGACGTGGTATAGGCGTTCGAACTGCCCCCATGTGCCTGCACAAAACTAAAGTATCCATCAGCTTCCGGGTACTTTTCCGTTCCAATAAACAGCATGTGCTCCAGGAAATGTGCCAGACCCAATCGTTCTGATGGATCATGAAAGCTGCCACGAAAAGCGGTCAATGAAGCCGCCGCTTTATTCGCTTTCTGGTCCGATATCAGGACGACCTTAAGACCGTTCACGAGTTCCAGGTAACGGTAATCGCGGGTGTCATTGGGGCTCTTTTCAAGTTGCAGAACCGATGTGATTGAAGGCTTGCTCGGGCTATCTTCCACAACCTGAGTGGATTCGCATGAAACAAGGAAAAGGGCGATCGGAGCCCAAAAAAACCGGGAAACCTGAAACTTCATAGGGTAGATCCTGAACACAAAGCGCACATCATAAAGCACCTCATGCATTCGGGATACTAAACCTGGAACTTGCCCAACCAGTTTGAAAATATCTACTTAACCACAGCAAATGTTCAACCTGGCGGTTGAACAAACCGGCTTTGCGCTCTAACCTTGCTGGACAATTGATCATGGAAAAACAAAAATGGCAAAGAAAGCAGCCTGGTACTACTTCCGAAAGGGATGAACTACCTGCACCAGAGCATCCAAGTTCTTGGAAGCCAGCAAAATCGAGATCCTTGACACCGTCATGGCCAGCAAGAAACTGCAGGCGTCTGACGCTAAAGCACTGCTAAAAGACGCATCCAGGCTGATAGCCATGAAAGGTAAGAAAGTACAGGAGTTCAATGTTTCATCTAAAGTGGGAAGCGATGCTGTCGAGTCAATGCTCGGCCCAACAGGCAATATGCGCGCGCCAACCATCAAGGTAGGAAATACTTACCTGGTAGGCTTCAATGAGGAAATTTTCGCCTCGGAGTTTAGTTAGTCGAGCATCAGGGAAAGCTACGCTTACTTTCGTGGATGAGGTTCAAGAACTGACCCTTGTAAATGCACACTAGTCGCTTAAGCTTGACGTACTAAACGTTACGCAACTTTCACATGAGCCGAACTGTCGCTGCATTGATCCTGACCTCCTACCTGACGGCCTGCGGGGGCGGTGGTGGCGGCGGCTCAACGCCCGCACCCGAACCACCAATTACCGACCCTGATTCGGAACCAACTACCGTGGTACTACTGGATTCGGTTCCCGGTCCCGGTGTCACCAATGTGGAACCCGAGCAACTAACGTCAAGCTTCGCCCATCTCGGTCATTCAGACCTTAGCCTTGAACTCAGCAGTGATTGCAGCGATTTTGCAGGCACCACTATACGCCGCGACCTGTTCGACCTTTCTGTCGCCGATTTCGATCAGCTATTGGATCACAAGATCAAGTGTAGTCTTGAAGAAAATACGTCCTATACCATCACCGCAAACGGCACGCGCAGCAATGATGCGGAGTTCACCTCGGAGCTGTTTATTTCTACCGGCGTGACCAACCCTTCAGGTCTCACTGTGATCAACGAATTCAACCAGCCAAGAGACACCGTCAACGATATGTTCATTGGCTATATTGATGGCGCTTTCTTTGAAGACCTTGACCTGCCGTCCGGAATCGAATCTCTGGTCCGTGGCCTTGTCCTTGAAATCGCTGAAGCAAACTGGGGCAATCTGGTGGACCCTGATTCTCTTTATGATGTCACCTCACAGCAGGTCAGCTATCTTTCACGACACCCGGATGGATCACCTTCCGCGGAACTAACCGCCGCGATAACCTTTCCTGTCATTGCATCAGCCAGCGATTTTGTAACCAGGGATCGCGCAATCATTCTGACGCACGCTACCGGAAGCACTCCCGGAGACCTGGATAATACTGATGCCTGGTACATTCTGGCAAACTTGTTCGCGTCTCGTGGATACCTTGTTATCGCACCTGACAACTACGGTCGAGGTGGCACTGGGAGTTCGCCGGAAACCTACCTGATGGCAAACAGAACCGCGCTAAACACCCTCGACCTGGTGAACCAGGTGCTGGAAGATACTGCCTATGATGACGTCTATAACGGATCTGACCTCGCCATCATCGGCTATTCCCAGGGCGGGCATAGCGCGGTTGGGCTCCATCTGCTACTTGAAACCCAGGGGCCAGAGAACCTGTCGATACGGGAAACCTATGCCGGAGGCGCTCCCCATAACCTCTACCAGACTGTCCGGGGGGTAATGCAGCATCTGGATGGAAGCTGCGACGACGGCGCCTATTGTCGATACGTCGATGAAGATACCACTGTGCCGTTTGCAACCGATAGAATTTTTCCAGGCTTCCTGAGCTACACAAATACCGGTCTGTTACTTGAAGACGTGGTGACCGGTGAAGAAATTAATCCAGAGTTTGTCACCGCTTTCCTGGCTAACGACCCTGAGCTGGATAACTTTAAGGCAATGTTACAACTGAGTAGCTTTGCGCAGATAGTGTCGGCAGGAGATAACTTTTCCAGCTCAAACGCGCTGGTTCACCTCTATCATTCGCAATTCGACCGACTGGTACCGTTTGCCAACACTTCAGAGCTGGCTGCTGTTCTTGAACCTGCAGTGACAGTCGACTTTCACGAGAACCGCTGCAATTCAGATGGCTACGAGGCTATCTTTAACCTGACAGACAAAGTGGGTGTATTGCACACCCTTTGCGGCCTTTCTGTTCTGGACGACGCACTGGCAGACTTTAAGTAGTCCCCCTGAGCTTTCACCGCTAGTGGATTTCAGTCTGTCCTTTCCAGGCTTCCCGTAATTTCCCCATATTGAAGCCCGGCTTTTGCGAGGCTTCAATGACGATGCGCTCGCGGGCCATGATCTTTGCTGCCTCTTCAACGATGGCCTCCGCATCTCCGGCAGGAACAACAACCGCACCATGCATATCAGCATGAACCAGGTTTGCATCACTGACCTCCATTCCATGGACATTAACGTCGCCCCCCCAATCAACAACGTTCACAAAGGCATGTGATGGATTGATCATCCCTGCGAGCATTTGGAACTTCTCCTGACTATCAGGAATATCCCGTACGCTGCCATTCGTGACAACACCAAGACAACCCAGCCCGAAATGAATATTTGTGTTCACCTCACCCCAGTGAGCGCCATACCCGGGCGTGTCATCGACATCCTGGATAATCGCAATACTTGGCGTAGGCCCACCTTCAGCAATGTAACTATAGTATCCATCAGCATCCATCCTTTTCGCCGGCTTGTGGGCGGCCCTGATCCGGACGGTGCGGGCGAACCCCAGAATCGGTGGAAGCGAAGGTCTGACACAGACAAACGGGCGAATGTTGAACCCCCTTGCACGCCGACCTGGGTTCACAACTTCAAGCGCGTTGCAGACAGTTGGTGTGTCGAGCGCCAGCAAGGCATTCCATATTCGTGGTGATAGCTCTGGTGATAACTCTGCTGATAGGCCAGTCATTATTCGTCCTCAAATTCGTCAGGGGTCGGATATTCTTCAAATTGCGGTGTATCACCACCAATCATATCCCAGCTTGCCTTGGAGCCAACAAAGATATGACGAGCGAGAGTAACTTCCGGGTCATCATTCAGGCAACCAAGCGAAACCCCATGGACCTCACCATTAAAGACCCCGCACAAGGTAGAACCACAGACTTTACAGAACTGCAGGCCCGCTGTTTCCTGGTTCACATATGACGTTAACAGTGCTTCACCTTGGGTCCACTTAAATGTACCCGGGTGCACCAGCGCATAGGCTGACCCAGCGCCGCTAAATGCTTTCCGGCACCTGGAACAGTGGCAAGACCTGCCATCAAACACATCGCCGGAAACCTCAAAGGTCACTTCGCCACAAAAACACTCACCTGTAATTACCATCGCTGTACCCATTTTTAATTATCGAGTGATTCTAACGTTTCCCCCGGTGTATTCCCTGATTGCAGCCAGTACAACCTACCCATGGAAAACACAACGCTACCGGGCAACGTCAAGACGGTTCAAGATTCATCTTTTAGGCACCGGCCTGCACAGGGGAACGAGTTCATTCGCATGATAGAAAACACACCGCGCTGGCAACTAACCCAAGGGAGCATTACGCATTTAGAACAGGCCTGGCCTTGCAACAATAATGACAATGTCACAACCAGGTTCATCAGCGCCCTGGGGCAAACACAATCCGCCCCTTTGACTTTCTGTTAGCCAATCGCTGCAGCATCTCGGGTAATTGATCAAACCCGACGACCGCATCAACCAGCGGACTAATCTTTCCTTCCATCAACATGGCATAAAGTTCGCGATAGCAATCGTCAAATGGTTTCTCGTCCCTTCCCCGATAACCACCCATATGAACCCCAACGAGTGAGTAGTTTTTTACCAACGCGTGATTCATAGGTGCACTTGGAATGGTCCCTGCCGCAAAACCAATGATCAGGTACCTTCCCTCCCACGCGACCAGCCTTCTGGCCATATCAAAATAATGAGCACCGACCGGATCGTAGACAACATCCACACCGCGACCATCGGTCAATGACATAACTTTTTCGTAGAGATCCTCACTGTTGTAGTCCACAACTTCGTCTGCACCCATCTGCAGACAAGCATTTGTTTTCTCAGCGCCTCCCGCAGCTGCAACAACCCAGCAACCATGAACCTTTGCGAGCTCAACGGCAGCCGCTCCCACCCCACCAGCCGCCGCAAGCACCAGCACCGTCTCGCCCGGCTTAAGGTTTCCCCGAAGGTGCAACCCAAACCAGGCCGTCCCGTAAGTCACATGTAGAGCGGCTGCTTTTACGGGATCTACCTCGTCATCCAGCCCTGTCGCTTGCCTACCTGCAATAAAGCATTCCTCTGCATAGCCTCCAAAACCTTTATAGGCAGGCCCGATAATTCGATCCCCTACCGCATGGCCGGAATTCTCACCCACTTCTATCACCCTGCCGACGGCATTCATTCCCGGCGTAAATGGGGCATCCAGTTTTACCTGATAACTGCCCTGGCACTGCAGGATGTCGGCAAAGTTAAGGTCAACGGCTTCGACTTCAATTCTGCAGACACCTTTCGGCGCGGTAGGCAAAGTAACTTCCCCAATGGAAAGGTGCGTCCATGGGTCGCCCAACTCATTGATCCGCCAAGCTTTCATAATTCATCCTTCAATACTTGTTCATCAAAAAACGTCCATAGGGAAGTGCCCATTCTATTTCAGACTGAATTTGTTGAGCTCATCGCCACTGCTGGCGATACCTTTCGACCCGATCATGTCTTGCTGGGTCATACCTTCGAGTACATCGCTGTCATCGTCGACCATAGCAACGAACCTCTCAGCCTTCGGGTCACCCAACTCACCCAGCCTGCCAATGACTACCCCTTGCTGGGGCTGGTTATCACGGCCATAGAGCACCGTATAGGTCTCGATCGTCGCTTCTCCGTTTGGTGATTCGGTAAAAGGCGTGTCGGCTGCATCGTCCAGAACCTTCTGATAGGAAGCAGGATTGGTGCGGCCCCAATCGCCTTCAACAGGGTTCGTTGAGTAAATGCCGGCAGCATGCTTGCTAAAGTAACCACCGTTAGCCGTCACAAGTCCATAGCTGCCCTTGTCCGCTCGAACCTTTTCTACCATTGCGGCAATAGAGTTCATCACATAGTTATTGCCGGCGCCACCATGGAAAGGTAGCCCACCAGTGATTGTCAGTGGCCGTGGATCATCAACAGACAGACCAAACGTATCTCTCGCCATCGCCACCGCACTGGGGAAGCAGGAATAGAAATCGATGTGTTCTATATTATCAATGCCAAGGTTCCCATTCGCACCGGTATTTTCAAATACCTGCTCTGCCATCACCCGCATGGCTTCGCTCGAGTAATAATTCTGCCTGCCAAGAATACTTTTCTCTTTGGTATCAGAACAACCGTGCAGATAGATGAACTTGTCTTCCGTGATACCGAGTTTCCTCGCCTGGTCGACCGAGGTGAGAAGCAGCGCGGCAGACTGGTTAATCTGGTTCATGGCATTCATATACTTGGTATATGGCCAGGCCACGTAACGGTTACTGTCTGTTGCCGTGGCAATCTCATCACTGCTACGCTGGACCGGGTACCAGGCATGTGGACTCTTCGCTGCGACCTCGGTAAACCGGGCAAACAGATCACCCAGCCCCAACTGGTGTTCCTCAATGGAATGCCCCAATTGATGTCGCCGCGCATTTTCACTCATCGCATAGAAACCCGGTGCAAGCCAGAGGCCATGCTGTTGCTCATGGGGCGTACTAAGCTCTACATCTTCCACCAGAAAGCTTGGGTCACCGGACGCTGCCTCCTGCCAGGGTGGTTGTTCACCGGTCGTCTTAACAATCTTACGCGCGGTTGCCATGGCCTCTGCCCCCGCGAACAGCACAAACCGGGATTCGCCATTGGCAATCGCCTCACTGAAGCGGTTCACCAGGTATTGCGGTCCATTGCCGCCATTGGGCATCAGCCATTGGGTTGCGCGGGTTGCGCCGATTCTATTCGCTAGCGCCTCTGGAGAATTGCGGGTAGATTCCCGGAAACTTTTTACCATAACCAGCGAATCAAGGTCCGCAAGGCTAGCCTTTGAAATACCGGCATCCTCCACCGCCTTGTAGGCCGCCTGTTCTATCAGGTCCAGCACTGAAGAACTATCAACATCAAACTCACGTTCCGTCACCTGGCCAACACCTACCAGCACCGGCATATACTTCTCGCTCATCAAATCTTTCCTACCGTAGAATCAGCTCCGAGTATAATGGCTGCATAGCGGTGAAGAAATTTTTTTCCTACAAAATGAACCTAATCGCCTTCTTCGTCAGCACTGTATTACTGATTCTGCGAATATCGCCTATACCCCAATATTTCTTTTTATCTGGGTCCAGATGAATCACAATACAACGGTTAGTGAAATCAAGCGGGTCAACTTGCCTTGCTGGCCAAAGCACTTAAAGACAGCCCGTCCTAGACGCGTTAAAAAAGGAACTCTGATATGTTTCGAATTCTGCTACTGCTTTGCCTTTCACTGCCAGCACTTGCCTCAGAAGAACGGGCTCGTGAAATCATTGATAAAATGGAGCAGCTGTACCGCGGGGGCTCCAGCGATGCCACCATGACGATGCAGGTGCAAACGCCAAACTACAACCGGACATTAACATTGGCGGCCCAGTCCTTCGGCAAGGATTACGGATTCTTCCGCATCCAGGCCCCAAAAAAGGATCGAGGTATTGCCACCCTAAAACGCAACGAAGAGATGTGGAACTACTTCCCGAAAATCAACAAGGTCATCAAGGTTCCGCCGTCCATGATGATGGGATCCTGGATGGGCAGCGACTTCACCAATGACGACCTTGTGAAAGAGACGCAGCTCATCGACGCCTACTCTCTCGCCCTGATCGAAACAGTGGACCAGTATAAGGTCACGCTCACGCCAAAGGAGCAAACTGTCACCGTTTGGGACAGAATCGAATACACCATCTCAAAAGATCCATTGCTGCCACTGTCGCAAGCGTTCTTCGATGACGATGGCAAAAAAATCCGCGAACTGACCTTCCATGAACCCAAAGAATACTACGGCAAATTGATGCCCTCTGTTTTGGAAATGAGGCCACTCAACAAAGAGGGTCATCTGACTCGCATTAAGTACGACGACATTAAGTTCAATGTACCCGAAATCACCAAGGACACCTTTTCACTCCGAAACCTAAAGTCGCGGTTCTAGTCATGCTGACTTTCCAAATTGCATTTCGGAACATCCTGCGTCAGAAACGGCGTTCGCTACTGACCGGCCTGAGCATGACGGGCGGCTACATGCTCTTTGTTTTAGGCTATTCAATACTTGAGGGCAGTTACGGCAACGCCATCGACATATTTACTCTGGATAACTCCGGACACATCCAGATTCATCAAGACGACTACCTGGACCGCCCAAAAATTTACAAGACAATCCAGAACCGAGACCAGGTAGAGGTCGCGTTAACAGACGATTCCGATGTCAAAAGTTTTACACCTAGAGTTTTTTCTCCGGCCCTTGCCTATGCCGGGGACAGAACGGCACCTTCCCGACTAATAGGGGTCGACCCTGATCTCGAGCCTACGGTCTCTCGCCTGCTTCAGAAAGTCTCCAAAGGGACCTATTTTTCAAGCTTACCCAACACTGATGGATACTATGAAGCAATGATCGGCCGAGGCCTTCATATCACATTGAAGCTTGAGGTAGGTGACGAAATCGTACTGATCTCTTCAGGTGGCGACGGATCAATCGCAAACGACATCTTTGTGGTCTCTGCCATCATCGGCAACAAAACCTCGTTCGATCGCATGGCGGTTTACCTTCCACTAGCTGCCGCACAGGAGTTCCTGTCGCTCGGCAATGATGTGCACGAATATGTGCTACTGGTGAACAACAAAGATGATAATGAAAAAATTGCCAATGAGCTGTCCGCACAGCTACCGGAGCTGACCGTTTCACCGTGGCAAAAAGTCGAGGCTACTTTTTATCGCACTATGCAAGCCGACAGGCAGGGCAACTATTTTACGATGGGCCTGATTATATTTATCGTTTTTATTGGCGTGCTTAATACGGTCCTGATGTCCGTACTTGAAAGAACAAGAGAGTTCGGTGTCTTGAGAGCCATCGGCAGTCGGCCCATGCAACTGGTTCGAATGATTTCACTTGAAACATTTGTCATGGCTTTCATCAGTGTCCTGGTGGGCTTTCTGCTGATACTACCCATCATTTACTGGTCGGCAGAAGTGGGCTTTCTGCTACCGGAGCCTATCGACATGGGCGGTATAAAATTCCAGCATTTGAAGGGTGAAATGTCAGCTCGTGTATTCTGGATACCCATGGCCTTTATCCTTGCCACTGCAGTACTCATCAGCATCCCTCCTGGCTTGCGAGCAGCCAGGATACTGCCCAAAGAAGCGATGGGGAGTCATTGATGCTCACGCTTAGACTGGCTTTTCGGAACCTCTTTCGAAACACACGGAGAACCTTGCTCACTGCGCTGCTCATCAGCTCGTCGCTGGTTGTGCTGATTCTCGTGGATGGCCTTATGCTTGGAATGACCAAGGTCATGGTTGGCGGAATCACCCAAACACTGGAAGGTGAAGCACAGGTCGTGCGAAAGGGTTTTCGAAATAACTTTGAGGTGGAATACACCATCGAAAATCCGACAAACGTCATCAGCCAGATCAAAGAAAGCGATGTCGTAGAGGGCTTCGGCCCCAGAGTCATTATTGGTGGCATGATCGCTTCTAGCTACAACACATCCGGAGCACTGGTCTATGGGGTGGATGCCACAAAGGAACTCAAGGTTAGTCGAATTTCAGAGGCCATTATTGAAGGCGAATACCTGTCCGGAAAACCCAGGGAAATCCTTATCGGTAAACCTGCCGCTGACTTGCTCGAGGTTGAACTTGGCGACCGCTTGATCATCACCGCCGCCACTGTGGATACTAACGAGATTACCCAGGAGCTATTTCGCCTGAGTGGCATTTTCGAATTCGGCCCCGAGGAAATGGACAAAAACCTCGTGTTCATCAATCTGGATAAAGCCCAAAGCGTTCTTGGCATGAAGGGGAACCTGCACCAGATTGCCGTGCGCTTTATAGACCCCGAAGACGCAAAAAACGCTGAATTGCCGCTATTCAAACAACTCACCAATGAAGAAAACGAGGCCCTTGGGTGGCTGGACCTGCAACCCTCGATCGGGGCAATGATAGAGATGTCCAGCTACTCCACGGCGATAATCGGTACCATCCTCTTTCTACTGACATCACTTGGGGTCATCAACTCAATGTTTATGTCGATTTATGAACGGATCTATGAATTCGGCGTTGCAAAAGCCATTGGCACCACGCCCTGGCAGATTATTCAGCTGGTACTATTTGAAGCACTACTGCTGGCTCTCATCAGTTGCGCTGCTGGTCTGACCATCGGGTATTTGCTTGGCGATTATTTTTCGACCAACGGCATCCCCATGGGAAAAATGGAGGTGTCCGGCGTCCTCTTGGACGGCAACCTGTATACCGAGCTGGCGTTATATCAGTTCGTCAACTTTCCGGCTTACGTGACTTTATTAACACTTGTCGCCGCTATTTACCCCGCGACCTTCGCGTCCCGAATCGTGCCTACTGAGGCACTCCAAAGAGCACTTTAGGATCTATTCATGACTAATCTAATTGAAACCAGAGACCTGTGTCGCACGTTTGGCAGCGAAGAAACGAAGGTGACCGCACTTGATCATGTGTCTATTAATATTGAGCAAGGTGAGTTCACGGCCATCATTGGCCCATCTGGCTCGGGGAAGACGACACTACTGCATCTGATTGGTGGCCTGGACGAACCAAACAGTGGGTCAGTTACGTTGTCCGGCAGCAATATCGCAGACATGAGCGGCAACCAGCTTTCTGATTTTCGTCGCGATCACATTGGTTTCATCTTTCAGGCTTACAACCTGATACCCGTCCTATCAGCTGAAGAGAATATCGAGTACATCATGTTACTGCAGGGCATAAGCGCTGCAGAAAGGAAGAAACGCGTGAAAGAAATGCTGGCGATGGTCGAACTGGAGGGCCTGGGTGACAGAAGGCCCTCACATCTTTCGGGCGGGCAGCAACAACGCGTCGCAGTAGCGAGGGCAATGGCCTCTAACCCGGACATCATTCTTGCTGACGAACCTACAGCAAACCTCGATTCCAAAACGGGTATAAGCTTATTGGAAGTCATGCGTGATCTGAACCAGCAGCGAAACATGACCTTTGTGTTCTCCACCCACGACGAGAAGATTATGGACCGCGCTACCCGGCTTATTTATTTGCGTGACGGCAAGGTTGAACGAGACGAGCGCAAGTAACATGTTGCGAATCGGTGCAGCAGTATTTCTGCTAGCAGTCTCTACCGCAGCTTTGGCTGAGATCAACATTTCTGGATACCTAAAGTCATTTGTGGTCGCTCAGGACGAACTCGACAACCCAGTATTCCAATTCGACAAGCTTTACCAGTCTCAGAGCAGTGCGCGCATCATGCTGGATGGCTTTTCTGGCCGTATAACCTGGCAGTTGCATTATGAGCTAAGCCCCGTGTTTGTTTCGAAATCGCTGGCTACCGAGCTACCCACTTTTAATGTGGTCGGTGACAGCTACCGCCTTACCGACCCAAAGACCAACCTCCTTGATGATGACAATAAAACCCAGCTATACCAGAATCTGGACCGTCTCAATTTCCAGATTCAGATGGATGCGGGTGACCTTACCATCGGCAGGCAGGCGATCTCGTTTGGCTCGGCGAGGATTATTAACCCAACCGACATTTTCCTGCCATTTGATGTCCGCACCTTCAACACAGAATATCGCAACGGCGTGGATGCTTTGCGCTTTCAGCGCCCCTGGGGTGATCTTGGAGAAATCGATATCGGGATCGTTCTGGGCAAAGACGCAAAAAGCGAGAACTCGGCAGCTTTCCTGCAGCTTCGCACCAATCATAAGGGCGCAGACTATCACCTTGCGATAATAGAATTCGCGGAACAACAACTCACTGGCCTCGGGTTACAGACAGCGATATGGGATCTAGGATTCTGGCTGGAAGCGGCCTACGTCAGCGGCGACGAGAACTACCTCAGGCTGTCTACAGGCGTGGACTACTCGTTCAGTGAAAACACTTTCGCGCAGATTGAGTATCACTACAACGGCGCCGGCAGTGACGATCATAACGATTATTTTTCTAACCTCAGCTCTACACCGTATCAACGCGGCGGCGTATTTTTGCTAGGTGAGAACTATATTATGCCAAGTTTCACCATCCAGCTTTCATCACTCTGGTTTGTTGCAACACAGGCCATCTATAATCTTGACGATAATTCTGCATTTTTATCTCTTTCTGCGGAGTACAACATCGCCGAGAATTTCTACATGGACTTCGGCTATTACCACTTCTCTGGCGACGACTTCTCTTTTACGGAAACCGGTCTACCGGATTTCCAATCA
>JABJED010000277.1 GCA_018665025.1 Gammaproteobacteria bacterium | reverse complement strand
CTGTTCGAGGAGATGCTTGAACACGCATCGGATGAATGGTGTGAACCCATCAGAGGAAACCTTTCATCTATCAAAAGTCACTACGCTATCATCAGCAAGTTCGGTCGATTCCCTCACCGCAACACTATTCTGGGCAGGCAATCGACACCGGAAGAGTGTCAGTACCTACAGCAGGATAAACGTACTTATGGACAGCAATAATGGCTTTCTCAGACGCGGGAGAACGTGATGCGCGATGAACTGGGATTAGACTACACCACCGACAACCCGGACTGTGTCCAACTGTTTTGCGAGGCCCTGGAAAATTACCTGGCTTCCTCCGCTCAGGTCATGCCTGGCCTGGAGCAACTGCTTGAACAGGATCCTGCCATGCCGATGGCCCTGCTCTTTCGTGCCTACCTTCTAAAATTTGCCGCAGACCCCAGGTTTCGGGCAGCCATCAATCAATGTTTCGACACCGTATCTGCTCGACCCGACCTCAATGACCGGGAGCAGCGCCACCTTAAGGCGCTCTCACTCTGGCAGGCCGACCAAATGATGGACGCCGTTGCTGTTTTTGACGACATCGTCCTGGATTACCCAAAAGACATGCTGGCACTTCGTATCGCGCATTACCTGCATTTTTACGGCAGCGGCGGCAGGCAGATGATGGAATCACTCCACGTTGCCCTGCAACACCATGAACCCAATGACCGTTATTACGGGTTTCTAAAGGGCATGCACAGCTTCGCCCTGGAAGAATCCGGGCACTACCCTGAGGCAGAAGCCGCAGGTCTAGAAGCGCTGGACATCAACCGAAAGGATATCTGGGCAGCCCATGCAGTCACCCACGTTTACCAGATGCAATCGCGCTTCGAAGAAGCTATACCTTTCATAGAGTCACTGCTTCCTGAATGGAACTCAGCAAACAACTTTGTCTACCACCTACACTGGCACAAAGCACTGCAGCATATAGGCCTTGGCAACCTGGACCAGGCACTTATTGTTTATGACGAAGCACTGGTTGAACCTCTTGCGGATGATTTTTACCTGGATGTCTGTAACGCAACCTCTCTGCTCTGGCGTCTGGAGATGTCCGGCGTGAATGTCGGAGATCGTTGGGCCCCTCTGCACGAACTTTCAAAGAATCGTGTACAGGACGACGAACTTGTCTTCACCAGCCTGCATTACCTGATAGCGCCTGCAATACTGGGAGATGCAAAAACGGTAAAGGCAGGCCTGGATCACTTTCACCACTGGTCGAATGCGAAAACCAGTCAGGGAACTGTGGCCAAAATAGTGGGTGAAACCATGGCAACGGCCCTGACGAAACTCGCATCCGAGCAAAAAAGCGAAGGCGTAACACTCATGCAAAGTGTACAAAACGAAATCTACAGAATCGGCGGCTCCCATGCCCAGCGCCACCTGTTTGACCAGTTAATCAACACTTACAGTTAACCAACGAAAACCCAAGATAAGAGAAACATCATGGATTACGAAGCGATTATCTACGAGGTGGAAGACAACATTCTGACCATCACTCTTAATCGGCCTGAACGCCTGAACGCTTTCAACGGTCAAATGTCATCTGAAGTACACAGCGCCCTGGATCGTGCTGATGCTGATGACAATGTTAGGGCGATCATTTTTACGGGCGCTGGCCGCGGATTTTGTGCAGGCGCAGACCTTTCGAGCGGCAGTGAAACATTCGACTATGAATCAGACGGCCGCGGCATTCACCCTGATGGTGGAGGTGTATTAACCCTCAGATTGTTCGAATGCTTGAAACCGGTTATTTCGGCGTGCAACGGTCCAGCCGTGGGCGTCGGTGCAACCATGCAATGCGCGATGGACATTCGAATGGCTTCGGACAAAGCGCGTTACGGGTTTGTCTTTTCGAAACGCGGGATCGTACCTGAAGCCTGCTCAAGCTGGTTTTTGCCGCGCTGTGTCGGCATTAACACAGCGCTGGAATGGGCATATTCAGGCCGGATTTTTGATGCCCAGGAGGCTCTGGAAAAACGATTCGTACGCAGTGTCCATAAAGAAAATGACCTGATGCCGGCGGCCCGTGATCTCGCACACGAATTTGCCGAACAAACATCCTCGGTCTCGGTCACCATGATTCGTCACATGATGTGGAAGATGCTTGGCGCGGATCACCCGATGGAGGCTCACAAGATCGATTCCCGCGGTGTTTACTTCACCGGCAAATCAGAAGACGCCCATGAAGGCGTACAATCCTTCCTGGAGAAGCGACCAGCTGAGTTCTCCGGAAAGGTCAGCACCGACATGCCAGAGTTCTTCCCATGGTGGGAACAACGAAAATTCGAATAACAGGATAGGTTTTTGTCCCATGAACTATCTGGAACTCATTACTGTAAAAGCCTGGGCCGATCTTAAGTCCGAGGCAAGCCGCGCCTACATCGGCTTTCTCTGGTGGTTTATAGAACCTGTTCTATACATGGGTTCTTTCTATCTTCTCTTCGGGCTCGGTCTTAAAATGGGCGGAGATAATTTTATGTATTTCCTGTTGTGTGGGCTGCTTCCATGGAAATGGTTTTCCAGCTCACTCAGTAACGGAAGCCTCTCCATTGTCGCAAATGCCGGGTTGATCAATCAGATCTACCTGCCCAAGTATGTCCTGCCAATGGTGACGGTAACCGTCACCTCGATGAAGTTCCTGGTCGTTTTGCCGATCCTGCTGTTGTTTCTGGCTTTGAGTGGTTTCACGCCCAGCATTCACTGGACTGCGCTCCTGCCGATCGTAGCCTGCCAGTTTTTATTGGTTGCGGCGCTTGCCAGTCTGCTTGCCGCTATCATTCCGTTCATCCCCGATCTTCGGTTTATTATCGAGAACGGAATGCTGCTCCTGATGTTTCTTTCAGGGGTCTTTTTCGATATGGCCCGCATTGATGAAAGTCTGAGGGCAATTCTTTACCTGAATCCCGTCGCGGTACTGCTGAAGGATTATCGTGAAGTACTGCTGCATAACCAGTGGCCGCCAATTTTCGACATCGTCTACATTGCGGGATTCGCCGCAGTCGTTGGCGCCGTCAGTTGGTACGTACTGAAGAGAATCGACCGCCGAGTCATCAAGGTCCTCTAAACACAGACCCTCATAACAACCACGCAATTGATACTTAACTTCCAGCATCTGGTCAGGCGCCAAGATGTAAGACTAGAAGATGTAAAACTAGAAAATGTCATCCTTTCCCAGGCGCTCAAACTTGGGCATGCGTTTTTCGATCAGCGCCTGGGCCCCTTCTTTGGCATCTGGCCTCGCGACAAATGCATTCTGTGACACATTGGCTTCAATCAGCGCTTCGCGATAGCCTTTGCCTAGATGTGAATACACCAGTCGTTTGGTCTCAGCGATAGCTGCAGGGGCAGAAGTAACGGCCAGCTTCTCAATGTATTCAAGGGCATCCGATAACAAATTTTCCGGCTCGGATAACCGGTCGACCAGCCCCAGGCTTAGCGCCTCTTCGGCAGTGACCTTGTTACTTGCCCACAGAAGGTCCAGCGCCCTGCCTGTTCCAACAAGCCTTGGTAGTATCCAGCTGGAACCATGTTCCGCAATCAACCCACGTTTCAGAAATACCGTTGTCAGGGCCGCATCCCTTGCGGCAATCCGGATGTCGCTCATCAACGCCAGAATTAACCCGCCACCAGCGGCGACGCCATTAATCGCTGAAATAACCGGCTTGGGTACTTCTAGCAGATAGGAAAATATCCCTGGAAGCTCATCGCTGGCTTCATCAGTGGTTGTGGCTGTCTTGCCGCTGGTAACACTTGCAAGAACAGCAGAATCAAGGCCTGACGAAAAACCCCGGCCATTTCCGGTGATTACAATTCCGACGACCTCAGGATTCTGCACGCTGGCATCTACTGCTTCGCGAATTTCCCTGAGCGTATGGTAAGTGAACGCGTTCAACTTTTCCGGTCGATTAAGCGTCAGCAAGGCAGCGCTGCCTATGATTTCATATTCAATGTCTGTGTAATTCATACGAGATTCATCCTCATTCCGCAAAGGTAAACCTGGTCTTCACCGCTGATCTTTCCGCGAGCAGCAGCCGCATCAAGAATCGCAGTCTTGTTTGTGGTTTCTATGTCGATGCCGCCAAGACCTTCGGGACGGCCGTCGGTGCAGGCGACGAACCTGACCACAGCATTCTCAAAACAGATTTGGGAAATTCCGTCTGAGGTATCAAGTGGGAGCTGCGCGATTTCCGCCCAGCGCTGCGACACGGATGCAGGGTCGTCGCACTGGATTTCTGCGGCGGCTATGCCCTTCACCCGCCCCAGCTGCTTCGCTCGCTGCCAGTCTGGCCCCGCGGGATGCCAGGGCCCATTCTCATTCAGCGCACCTTCACCCAACTGTTGGTCAATTTCGAAAAACGTGCCCCCCGTATCCCGGGGGTGTAGTTGAAGATTAATAAACTCACTGGACTGGTTGTCCAGAACAATGCGGATACCCAGTTCATCGACATGAGCTCGGCGTGGTGGGTGGTCGTCACATTGGGTAATCACCATGTAACCACTATCCCCACCTCTTCGTTCAATATAGCGTCCACCCGCTGTGTTTTCCTGGATTGGCGCAACCACTTCAAGCAACTGGTCGCCGATGGGAAACAGGGCGTTTTCCAGGCCGAAGTAACCAACCCCGGGATCCCGGTAGCAAACTTCAATGCCCAGTATCTCTTTTAGGTCGTCTTCCACCGGCTGCAACTTTTCCGCTACTCCCGCTATTTGCCTGATTCTTAGCCACATACGCCACCTCCTGTTTTGTAGTCACCATAGGTGATGGACCATATCTGTTCAAGTGATGAGCAATGACATTGGAATATATCTCGGTTATGTTAAAGCTCTCCAATAAATCGACATAAAAGCTGCATGGCCACACTCAATGAAACACGCAAATCTATCTTTCCCGAAGGCCAGGACACCTGGGAATCCATCACCCAGCGAGAGCTTCCCGATATGGGCAGTGAGGAGGCAGTCGGCATGCTACAAAGCTGGAACCTGCACGTCTTTATGCGTCCCGCAGCAGCAAAAGATTCAACCCGGGCAGGTAACCCAATACTGCCGAGTGACATTATTTTTGTAGCACCACCCCAGGCCTAGATGGAATCCGCAATCATCAGGGATGTAAGGGTGGCCGCTGCCCATGAAGGCATTGCCGAACTCGTTGTCTCTATAGAATACGAGAATGGTGGCACTGCAGAAGTTGCCCTGGACCAGATGGCGACTTCAGCCCTGATGGATTCGTGCAACGCCATTTCGATCGAAGATGTTAAAGGACAATCCTGGGACAAAGTGCGCGACGCACTTCAGGTTTCATACAATCGATATCAATAAAATCCCGGAGTAAAAATCATGTTGGACCTCATCATTCGTAACGGCACAATCGTAGACGGTACCGGCATGCCTGGATACCTTGGCGATGTTGGCGTCAAAGACGGAAAAATCGTTGCCAGCGGCAGCATCTTGGAGCCCGCATCCCTGGAAATTGATGCTACTGGGAAAACAGTATCCCCCGGGTTCATCGATCCACACACGCATTTCGATGCGCAGCTACTCTGGGATGGACGAGCCAAGCCCGCTATCGAACATGGCATCACGACCATTGTGCCCGGTAACTGTTCACTGTCACTTGCGCCACTAAAAGCAAAACATCGCATGAAGCTGGTGGGCATGTTTAACCAAATCGAGGAAATGCCCATCAAGGCTTTCGAGGAAGGCGTTGAGTGGAACTGGGAAACCTTTGAAGAGTTTCTAAACCGGATCAAAAAAGATCTCACCATTAATGTTGCGCCGCTGGTTGGACACAGTGTTCTGCGCCTTTGGGTCATGGGTGATGATTCAATGCAGCGCACCGCAAATGACGAAGAGCTTGGCAGGATGCAGGAACTCCTGAGGGAGTGCCTGCGTAATGGCGCCATCGGGATGTCCACCAGTTTTGTCGACATGGATGAAACACTGCAGCCAGTGCCCAGCCGATATGCAGATCAGCAAGAGCTGCACGCACTTTGTGAGGTGCTCGGAGAATTCAACAGAATTTTGCAAATTGTGCACGAGTTTTATGACGCTGACATCACTCTCGCTCGAATTGATCAGTTGGCAGAAATCAGCCTGAAGCACAAGATCACGACAACCTTCTCGCCGCTGTTTGTCAACGTGACAGAGAATGACAGCGTCAATCGGATCATGGCCAGGGTCGATGAGCAATTCAAGCGTGGTGCCCGCGTATGGCCCCAGGTCCAGACGAGACCTATTGACATCAGCTTTTGTTTTGAAGTGCCCAGCCTGCTGTTTATCAGGTTGCCGAGCTGGTATCAGATGATGAGATTCGGCAGCCATGACGACATCAAAGCCGCCCTCAAAGATGAAGCCAAGCGTAAACAACTGGTCGCAGAAGCGGCAACCATGTCACGGATGTGGGATGGCCTCATTTTGCGACAGGTAGATTCAGACGCCAACCAACAGTTTGTTGGAAAAACGCTGGCCGAAATTGCGGTTACCCGAAATACCAGCACCATAGACACCATGATCGACCTTTCAATTGAAGAAGACCTCCAGGCACACTTTCTAGCCTTGAACATGGGCCATACGGACAACGACATTGTTGGCAGCTTACTGGCCAATCCCAGGGTTCATCTGGGCGCCAGTGATGGCGGCGCTCATATTCTTTCCTTTTCAACTTATGGCGATACGGGCTACCTGTTCAGCCAGTTTGTCCGTAACTGCAAGGCACTCACGGTCGAGGAAGCGGTAAAGAAAATCACCCTGGACACAGCCAGCATCTGGGGCATGAACAATCGCGGGCTTCTACACCTTGGCTACGCAGCTGATATCACGATATTCGATGCGGAACAGATTGATCGCGGCGAAGAGTACTACGTTCAGGACGTGCCCGGCGACGGCAGCCGTTATGTCAGGGACAGCGTAGGGATAGACACAGTCATTATTGGCGGTGAGATCGCCTACCGACATGGTGAATATACAGAGTCCGCTATCGGCTCAATTATTCCCGGAGCATAATGTGTCTGAAGCGAACGTGTCTAAAATAAACCAACGCCGGGTAAGCACAAACGGAATTGAACTTAACATCGCAGAACAGGGGGAAGGTCCCCTTGTACTGATGCTTCACGGCTTTCCAGAATCCTGGTACTCATGGCGTCACCAGATTCCCGCGGTGGCCGACGCAGGCTTCCACGCTGTCGCGCCGGATATGCGCGGCTACGGAAAGAGTGATAAACCTGATGACATCGCGACCTACAACCAGGTAGAGGTGACCAACGATATTATCGGACTCATTTCTGCTCTAGGGTACGAAACAGCGATAGTCTTTGGCCATGACTGGGGCGCCCCAACTGCCTGGTCCTGCGCGTTGCACCACCCGGGTAAAGTCACTGCGGTCGGCGTACTCTCCGTGCCGTTTAGCCCGAGGGCAGCAGCGCCACCGCTCGATATGATGAAAGAAATTTTCAAAGACATGTTCTTCTACCAGCTTTACTTCCAGGAACCAGGTGTTGCAGAGGCCGAATGGGAGACTAACGTCAGGGTGAACCTCCGGAAGTTTTACCACATAGGCTCTGGTGCTTTTGACGCCGGCAACTTTATCGCACCTAGATCACCCGACTCAGACTTGCTATCTGATATCGAAGATCCAGGAACACTCGGCGACTGGTGTACAGAATGCGATCTCGACTTTTACACCGCCGAGTTTGAACAAAGCGGGTTTCGAGGTCCATTGAACTACTACCGAAACCACAACCTGACCTGGTCCTTAACCGAAGGTTGTTCCGAAGAAATAAACCAGCCTGCCCTGTTTGTCGCAGGTGAAAAAGATGGCGTGATTATGCTCGCAGCGGATGCACTGAAAAACATGCCCCGTTACGTGACCAACCTGAAAGTGAACCAGCTGATTCCCAACATTGGCCACTGGACACAACAGGAAGCGCCTGAACAAGTGAATTCCCTAATGATTGATTTTCTTAATTCAGTAAAATAGCCAATATGAAACAAAACATTGCAGTCGTTGGAGCAGGTATCAGCGGTCTTTGCACCGGTCTTGCGCTGGCAGCGAAAGGTAACACCGTAACTATCTATGAGCGTGACATCGAGCCACCGGAAGGTGGAGCAGACCAGGCCTTTTTTGAATGGAATCGCCGGGGAGCCGCCCAGTTCAGACATCCACATGCCTTTCTGGGGGTCATGTGTAACCTGCTCGAAAAGAACTACCCGGATCTGATAGAGCAATTCTGGGAAGCCGGCGCTCGAAAGATGTCCTTCAGAGATATGTTACCACCCGAATTACTACTCCAGTATGAACCAGAGCCTACTGACGAAGATATGTGGATGCTGATGTGCCGCAGGGCAACCATGGAGACGGTTCTCCGCCGGTACGTTGAAAGCAAACACAATGTGACCATTAACAACACAAGCAACGTTGTGGGTATGACGACCAGCGGTACAAGCGAGGACATCACCCTTACCGGGCTGGAGGTCCAGGTTGATCGCGGAGACATTGAACAGGTTAGCCATGACGTCGTTGTCGATGCCAGCGGCAGGGGAACAAATTTTCCGGCGTGGCTGGATGCTCTGGGTTCCCGGGTCACTACGGAAGACGATGATGCGGATATTGTGTACTACACCAGACATTACCAGCTTAACCCCGGAGAACAGGAACCCTCAAGGCACAATAAGGAACGTTCCGCAGGCGACCTTGGCTATATGAAATATGGCGTATTCCCTGGCGACAACGGTCACTTTGCCGTCATTATCTGTCTGCCAAACCATGAGACAGAACTCCGCGAAGCCATCAAGGATCCGGACCAGTTCGATGATATCTGCAACGCCATTCCCGGACTGAAGCCCTGGGTGAGTCCATCGAAATCAACACCTACTACCTCTTCATTCGGATTCGGTGACATCCACGCTACGTGGCGCCACTTTGTAAATGACGGTATTCCCGTCGCGCTTAACTTCTTTGCGGTTGGCGACTCGGCAGTCAGAACAAATCCACTCTACGGCAGGGGATGCTCCACCGGCACCATCCATGCACACCTATTGGCACGCATTCTGGATGAGTTCACCGATCCTGTTGAACGCGCCCTTCAGTTCGATGAAGAAACAGAAAACGAGCTACGTCCCATATTCTCTGCGAGTCTAATTGAAGACAAGCGGGGTATAAAACGAGCAGTCGCCGTCCTTGAAGGCAAAGATATAGAAGACACGGGCGGTTTAAAAAATTGGTTGAAGGCAGCTTTCGGCGATGCTATCAACAGCGCCGCTAGTGAACAGCTTCACGTCTTACGAGGCGCCATGCGAACCTTTAACCTAATGGAAAAACCAGGGGACTTCCTGAAAGATAACAAGATTCGCTGGACGATATTACGCTATATGCTGAGAGGCCGCGCAAAGAACAACCGTGCACGGTTTCAACGCGGACCCAAACGCGAGCAAATGCTGGATATTGCAGAACCACAGCGCAATCCGAAGGCCGCCTGAGTTAGCCGTCACACAACGCCACTGAGAAACCCGACAGCGTGTTGACAGGCTACTGCAGCATCATAATCCGCGCAGCTTGTATATCGCACGGAGTTCGATACTGGAAAAGCACCTGTTTGATTCAACATCAAAAATGTTAACCAGCACATCAACAAACTCATGGCCTTTCTTGTCAAACAGATCTTTAATCTCCATCTCACCGACCACTTTTGTACCCTGCGGAATCGGCGCATAGTTCTGGGACTTTGTTTCCATATGCACCCAGGGATTCATATAGGCGTTGGCTGCCAGTACCCAGTTGGAGATACCAAGGACAAAAGACGGGTTCGCATACTCTTCCATACTGTAGGGCGCAGCCATCCCTGATCTTTCACGGAGATAGGTACTCATCTCGTGATCAGCGTTCCAACGGTACGTGAATGCTTTACAACCGGACTCTCGCAGCGCCTCCATATTTTCCCGGGTTGCCGGCACTGACGCGGCATTTTGGTCTCCGAATTCATCTTCCCGCCTCACCGGTGGGTCCGCTTTTGTGCCCGCAACGTAAATTTCGGCTGTTGCACAAGGGGCCTCGCCATTCGGCACCAGCACAGCGCTGTATCCTTGATCGCCCTGCTCTTGATGCTGGGTCCGGGTTTGGTGCCCGATCTGGTTCTCAATTTGAATTTCAAAGGCCTGTTCATCATAGAGCGGCGAATTGACTCTCACATGAGCAAAACCCCGTCCCAGGAAATCCATGCCATAGCTAACCGCAGCCGGGTGCAGCAGATAGGCTGAAACAGTGACACCGGGTACAAGACCGCCTTTAAACCCAAAATGCTTTGCGACCTTGTCACCATGAATTTCATTCTTGGAATGTGGTACCTGATTATAGGCCGTGCCTTTCCAGTCTTGCGCCATCGAGTTCTCTCCATTCCTCTTTTCGACATTCTATCTTGCAAACTTGTCGATAGCATAGCGTTGGGCAATCGTGTAATTTGCTGATCCAAACAGTCTAAGAGAGCGCCCCATGGCAAACGACAAGAGCAAACGCCCCTATTCATCACTGGTAGTTGATGGCAATGAAAAAGCTGCCGCCAGGTCAATGCTGTATGCCGTCGGATTTACAGAGGAAGACTTCGCAAAATCACAGGTAGGCATTGCATCAACCTGGAGTAACCTGACGCCTTGTAACATGCACATCAATGAGCTGGCGGACGCAGCAGGCATGGGTGCCGACGAGTCAGGCGGCAAGGCCGTGACGTTCAATACCATCACCGTTTCAGATGGTATATCGATGGGTTCTCCGGGCATGAGGTATTCATTGGTGTCCCGCGAAGTGATAGCAGACTCTATAGAAACCGTCGTTTGTGCTGAAGGCTTTGACGGTTTTGTTGCTATCGGCGGCTGTGACAAGAATATGCCAGGCTGCGCTATGGCAATGGCCAGAATCAACCGCCCCAGTGTGTTTGTCTATGGCGGCACGATCCAGCCAGGAAAAGATCGGCGTGACATCGTGTCCGTGTTCGAGGCGGTTGGCCAGCATGCTGCCGGTAAAATATCCGATATCGAATTAAAAGACGTTGAATCAACATCGATTCCTGGCCCTGGCTCGTGCGGCGGTATGTACACCGCCAACACCATGGCTTCAGCGATAGAAGCCCTGGGGCTGTCGCTGCCTAATTCATCTGCACAGGAAGCCATTTCAGATAACAAGCGGGCCGACAGCTACGCCGCGGGTGAAGCTGTCGTCCGACTGATCCAGCAAGACATCAAGCCTTCGGATATTCTTTCGATCAAATCATTCGAAAACGCGATCACCGTGGTCATTGCTCTGGAAGGGTCAACCAATGCAGTTTTGCATCTTCTTGCCATAGCCCATGCGGCAGGCATCCCACTGACCCTCGATGATTTCAGCCGAATCGGCGCGCGAGTCCCTGTACTCGCTGATATGAGACCAGCGGGACAATATTCGATGAGCGAGCTCATCGAAATTGGTGGTATTCAACCGCTGATGAAAATATTGCTGTCTGAAGGTTTGCTGCACGGCGACTGCCTGACGGTTACCGGTAAGACACTGGCGGAAAACCTCGAGGACGTAAAACCCTATCCAGCGGACCAGAAAGTCATCCGTCCAATGGACAACCCGGTTAAAAAAGACTCACACCTGGTCGTCCTGCGAGGCAATATCGCAACCGAGGGCGCCGTCGCCAAAATCACAGGCCATGAAGGCCTTCAGTTTAAAGGCACCGCAAAGTGCTTCCATGGCGAAGAAGCGGCTCTCAAAGCTATCCTTGCAGGTTTGATCGTCGCTGGAGATGTCCTGGTGATTCGTTACGAAGGTCCACGAGGTGGGCCCGGCATGCGTGAGATGCTTTCCCCGACCAGTGCAATCAATGGTCGCGGCCTATCCGACAGCGTTGCCCTGATAACAGACGGCAGATTCTCCGGCGGCTCCCACGGTTTCGTTATCGGCCACGTTACCCCGGAAGCGTTTGATGGGGGTACCATCGCGCTAATAGAGGACGGTGATACCATTACTATCGATGCCGAAGCCAAGAGTATAGATGTTCATATCGAAAATGCAGAACTGGAGCAACGCCGGTCAGCCTGGACACAGCCTGCACCCTATGCAACCAGAGGTACGCTCGCCAAATATGCGAAGCTGGTCAGCTCAGCCTCTGAAGGCGCAGTTACCGACAAGTAGCAACCAACTACAATGACATCATTAGCCCATTTTGATGTCATTGTCCTTGGCGGTGGCCAGGCTGGCCTTACCGCCGCGATTACCGCTGCCGAAAATGGTGCAACCGTTTGTATTCTGGAAATTGCACCCAGGGCGCTACGCGGTGGAAATACCCGGCACACCCGAAACCTGCGTCCAATGCACGAATCAGGCGCCTTCCCCATGGAGGGTGCCTATGGATTCGATGAGTACCTTGATGACCTGTTACGGGTCACCGGCGGTGATACTGATCACGCGCTGGCGGAACTCACCATCCGCGAATCTGAACACTCTATCACCTGGCTGCAAGACCACGGTGTGGCCTTCCAGCCCCCATTGTCCGGAACACTCCAACTGGGCCGGACCAATGCTTTTTTTCTCGGGGGTGGCAAGGCCCTCGTCAACTCTCTTTACCGGGTCGCTACGAACCTTGGCGTCCATACGATTTATGAAGCAACCGACATCGCTCTCAATATCTCAGGCGACCGTTTTATCGACCTCACCTATCAACAGGTAAATAACACACACCATATCTCCGGCCATTCTCTGGTTGCCGCCGCGGGTGGCTTTGAAGCGAACCTTGATTGGCTTGCAGAGGCCTGGGGACCCGCAGCCAGAAATTTCCTGGTGCGTGGCACCCCATACAACAAAGGCAACATCCTGCGTCAACTGCTTGACGCAAAATTCAAACAGGTTGGCGATCCAGGCCAGTGCCATGCCGTCGCCATCGATGGGCGTGCACCGGCATATGACGGCGGTATCGTTAGCCGGGTCGATTCAGTTCCCCTGGGTATTGTTGTTAACAACGAGGGTAAAAGATTCTTTGATGAAGGTGAAGATTTTTGGCCGAAGCGCTACGCCATCTGGGGCAGGTTGATTGCAGCCCAGGCCGACCAAATTGGCTATGCCATCACAGATGCCAAAGCCGACGGCCTCTTTATGCCCACAGTACTACCACCCCTAAAATCAACAACAATTGATGACCTTGCAAGACAGATCAATATTCCGGCCGATTCACTCCTGAAAACCATTGACGAATTCAACGCGGCGACAGTTTCGGGCTCATTCGATCACCAGGCTCTTGACGGATGCCGCACTGAGGGATTACCCATCAATAAAAGCCATTGGGCCAGGCAGATAGACACACCGCCTTATAGCGCCTACCCGTTAAGACCCGGTATAACCTTCACCTACCTCGGTGTGGCCGTAGACGATCGGGCACGAGTGCAAGTCGAAGGCGGCAATCCCAGCGAGAATATTTTCGCTGCAGGCGAGATGATGGCGGGTAATATCCTGGGCCGCGGATATCTGGCAGGTATCGGTATGACAATCGGCAGTGTTTTCGGCCGTATCGCCGGTCGAGAGGCAGCCAGACATGCCAGTTAACGAAACGACCACTGAAGCGATCAGGGTCATGACCATCTGCAACGCATGTCGCTACTGCGAAGGGCATTGCGCAGTTTTTCCAGCCATGGAGCGACAAACAGAATTCACGCAAAACAATATCGAGTTTCTGTCCAACCTTTGCCATCAATGTGGCGCCTGCTACCAGCACTGCCAGTACGCAGATCCACATGAATTCAACGTCAACGTACCGGCGGTTTTCGAACAGGCGCGTCTTGAAAGCTATACACAGTTCCTTTGGCCTGCATTTATGCAGCCGGCAGTACTAAACGGCAGCAAGTTTATGGTGACAAGTCTGCTGGTTTCCATCAGCCTATTTTTGGTGGCCGTGGCCGGCCAGTCTGGCGTGTCACAAATCCTTGCTCCCCAGGTTAACTTCTACAACCTGATGCCTCATTCCGTGATGGCGAGCATTTTTTCATTTTCGGCCGTGGTGGTGGTTATCAGCTGGTGGATGACCCTGCGCGGGTACTGGCATTCCATTTCATTGCCGAGCCCCTGGTCTATCGGAATGGCGAGCTATAGCGCCGCTATCGCCAGTGCGCTAACGTTAAAAAACCTTGATGGTGGGCATGGCAGCGGCTGTTACGAATCCGGGGAATCACCTTCGTTATGGAAACGGCGCTATCACCATCTCGTTTTGATCGGTTTCTTTATGTGTTTCTCCGCGACCCTGGCCGGAACTTTTTATCATTACGGCCTCAATATTGCAGCCCCTTATAGCTGGCTGACCCCGCCAAAAATACTCGGGGTGACTGGTGGGATCATGTTGTTGGTGGGGTGCACGGGCCTGTTCAGGATAAAGCAAACAACTGATCAACGTTTGGTCTCAAATGACAATGGCTATGGTATGAGCCTGACAGTGCTCCTGTTTCTTACCAGTCTTACAGGCCTCGGTTTACCCATCGCCAAAGGAACCGGGGCACTGGGATTGTTGCTGGCAGTACATCTGGGCTGTGTTCTTGCACTATTCCTGAACTTCGCCTGGGGAAAATTTACCCATGGATTCTTCCGGCTCATTGCCCTGGTTGCCGACGAGCACCAGAAAACTCAATAAAACAACAGTGTTCTGACCTCAATCGACTCCCTGGACGGTGCTCAGGCCGATGGGACACCGAATAGATCTCTCCGCTGTGGCCCGGATAGAGCAGACCTGTCTCCACACAATCCGCTTGCGGCATACCGGTCGCATAACTGACAGCCAGAGGTGAACGCTTCACTGGTCCCGTGATGGACTTTCAACCATCGATCACACTTCAATCCCTCCGGTTTCAGGTGCCTGCCTGGCACGCTGGTTATAGAGCAGCGCACGAAGTTTGACGCCTTCTTCCCTGGTTATTTTGGAAAAATCATTTTGCAGTTCTGATCCCGCGGCCATACCCCTTTGTACCGCAGGGCGATCACCCAGTTCTTCGAACCATCGTTTGAAATACTTGAACTCACTGATGTCCTGGCCCTGGCCTTGCCAATTAATGGTCCATGGATAGCAAATCATGTCAGCGATCGTATACTCGTCACCGCATAGGTAGCGCTGGTTATACAGCTGGTTATTCAACACGCCATAAAATCTATTGACCTCATCAGTAAAACGGGTCACCGCATAGGACTGGTCCCCCTGCTCGTCGGCGAGCCTGCGAAAGTGGCCACACTCACCGGTTTTGGGACCCTGGTTTGCCATTTGCCACATCACCCACTGCATGACGTTGTATTTTCCGCGGGCATCAGCAGGCATGAACTGGCCTGTCTTTTCAGCGATATAGAGCATGATCGCACCAGACTCAAATACCGAGAGCGGTCCCTGTCCATCTTCGGGATCATGATCCACCAGGGTAGGCATTCTGTTGTTGGGGTTAATCGAAAGGAAATGGTCAGTGAACTGGTCGCCCTTACCGATATTGCATTCAACCAGGTTGTACTCGATGCCACATTCTTCCAGTTGGATGGTGACTTTCTTGCCATTTGGTGTTGGCCAGTAGTGTAAGTCCAGCATATTGGTTACCTTCAACTTGTTACAAGAAGTCTAGTTTGCCCATTGGCGACCCTGTTGGGAAATCGCTCTGCTGAATAGACCCCGGGCACCTTTCGAATAAATCAATTTGCTGACAACCATGCAAAGAAATCACCCTGATTCCTAATAGGGCGTTTCCTGAGCGGAACTGGCCAAATTGCTCAATGGTTCGCCAATTTCACCAAACGAAGAATATGTAATCCAATTAATTCAATAACTTATAATCCGGCACGAAACTTGTATTACAACCATACAAAGGAGAACTGCCAATGATTGAGTTAATACTTCACGTAATGTGTCTGGGCGCTGCGATTCTGTTTATTTCCCGAACCCTGCCGGGCATGCATGTCGACTCTTACGGCACATCTGTCATGGTTGCTATCGTTTATGGACTGATCAACGTAACCCTTGGCTTTATGCTTAAACTGCTCGGGCTGCCATTTATCATCATCACGCTGGGGGTCTTCCTGGTCATCATCAATGCCTTTTTGTTATGGATTACCGACCAGCTATTAGAAGATTTTGAGATTGAAGATATCGGAACAACATTCATCGCGGCATTGCTGATCACAATCACAGACACCATACTGGCAATGGTCTTTTGAACTACCGGGTGTGAGCACAATGACTGGTGCAGGTACAATCACTGGTGTTCGTTAATATTGATGGAACGACAGTAAACCGATGAGTGCAGAAATCAGACCGGCCATGGGCTGGAAGCAGGTGTTGGTGCTCGCAAACAGTGAAGTCGAGCTGCTGATTACGCTCGACGTCGGGCCACGAGTCATCTCCTACCGCCGCCACGGTGGACTGAACGTATTCAAAACATTTGATGATCAACTGGGAAAATCCGGAGAAGCAGACTGGCAAATCAGAGGCGGTCATCGCCTGTGGATAGCCCCGGAAACAACCTCATCCTACTTCCCGGACAACCAACCGGTATCATTTACTATCATGGGTGAAAACCATGTCTGCCTGCGCACACCCGCGGAAGCTGAAAGCGGAATCGAGAAAGAAATTGAAATCATTCTCGATGAAACAACGTCCAGCGTTGCGCTCAATCACAGCATAACAGCCGCCAGAACCATGAGTTCCGGCATCGCCCCCTGGGGTCTGACGGTATTCAAGCCAGGTGGCAAAGCCGTTATACCAATGCCGCCCAGAAGCCTGCATCCAAACGATCTGCCGCTAACCGAAAAGGACGCCAGCCGTAACGCCGACCTGGACTTACTGCCAAATCGAAACATGTCTTTGTGGGCGTACACTGAGCTAAGCGATCCCCGTTTTAACTGGTGTGAGGATCGATTGGAAATCAGTCAGGACGCCAATAAGCCTTCCACAAAGCTCGGTTTCCTGCACCAGATGCAAACGGCACACTACGAAGTTGACGGTTACCGGTTCTCTAAAACAATCGACTATCGTCAAGATGCAACCTATCCGGATGGCAACTGCAACCTCGAAATCTTTACTGACGGAACGATGCTTGAACTGGAAAGCCTCGGCCCCCTGGTCACATTGAACAAAGGCGAGCGAATCGTACACACAGAAAACTGGTCACTCAACCGCATCTGAAAGTCCTAAAGCGTTTTAAAGAAGACAGGTTAACGAGGACGGAGGGGATTAAACTCCCCTCCACTTTAATCCCCTCCCCTTTAATCCCATCCCCTTTAATCCCACCCATCCCCTTTAAATTACTGCCAGGTGTGGCGCCAAATGCGAAACTCACCAGATTCATTTTTTCTCAGCACATCGAAGTACCTTGCTTCCGTACGAGATGCCGTCAGTGCTCCTGCCTCTGTAATACCTTGAGCCGGATTTTTAAGCTCAAGGTGAATCACATATTCATATTCGGCTACCGCGATATCATCCAAAATTTCCACCCTGGGCGGCGTAACAACCTCTATTCTATAAGTCGCCGCGTCAAACACAGGCGTCAGAAACTGCGCATAATGGGCTGCGCCCTCAATCACGTCGGCGCCCGGCGGGATTAATCTGACATCCGGGTCCAAAACAGCAACATACGAAGGAATATCCGCCGTTGCGACCGCTTCACGCCATTGCTCGTACAGCCTTTCAATCTGTTTTACTTCATCTGCACCCGCCTGAAGACCAAGCATAGAGATACACAGGACCAGAAAATACTTCATAACTTAACTCCAACTACCGGTGAAATTTTGGCGTCCGTTTTTCCATAAACGCACTGATTGCTTCTTTTGCCTCAGCAGATCCAGCACTCTCTATCAAGTGCTGTGCCTCAAGCAACAAACTAGCCTTCAAACCCTGGCTAACGCCCTGATTGAGGTTTGTCTTCATCCGCGACAGAGTATCAGATGGCCCATTGGCAATCTCCCGTGCGTAGGTGAAAGCATCGTCGCGAAAGGTTTCCTCAGGAAAGACCTGGTTAAAAAGACCCAGCCTTTCGCCTTCTTCAGCACTTACCCGCCTCGCTGTATAGAATAATTCCTTGGCTTTCGACAACCCAATCAGTCGTGGAAGGAACCAACTGGCCCCATAATCACCGGAAAGACCAACATTCCTAAACGCAGTAGTGATAAAGGCATTGCTCGAGGCGACCCTGAGGTCACAGGCCAGTGCAATCGACAATCCAGCACCCGCAGCTGCGCCAGGCAACGCGGCAACAGTGACTTTGCCCAGCTCATGAAGCCGCAGGGTCAATGTTTCCTGCTTTTGGAGCAATTCTGCGACACGCTCATCTCGGGGTTTGGGTGTTCCGCCCCCCCCCATGCCACTGACATCACCACCTGAACAGAACGCGTCCCCTGCCCCGGTGATCATCACGCAACCTACACGTTCGTCATCCGCAAGGACCAGCATCACAGACCGCAACGCAGGAGTCAGGACATCGCCAAGGGCATTTTTTTTGTGTGGTTTATTTAGGGTAACCACCGCGACCCTGTCTTCAATACGGCAGAGAAGTTCCTCTGTGCCTGTATCAATATCAATCATTTTCATCTCACAGAACCTGAAAACCAACGCAAGGCGATTTCTTCGCCCGCCACTTTCGGTTAGCATCACACACCGATTGCCGTCCCGCAAATCGTCCATTTAAGTGACTTCATCAAGAAAAGGCTCCCAGAACCACATGAAATACATTACCAAGCTGATCCCTGTAATCCTGCTGATAGGTGCCTCATCACTTCACGCCGAAGAACCAAAAGAACGCGACGAGATCGCGGCGGAATATAAGTGGGATTTAGCTGATATGTATGTTTCCACTGATAGCTGGGAAGCAGACATCCTAAAGTACAAGGCGCTTTTACCAGAGATTGAATCCTACAGGGGACATCTTGGCGATAATGGTAAAACACTTCTTGCTGCGATCCAGAAGATGGAAGAGATCGAGATGTTGATCTCGGATATTTTTGTGTACGCCGGGCTGAAGTCTTATGAAGACATGCGGGTTGGCGAGAACAGCGCAAACTTTTCCCGTGCCCGAACACTTTCAACGAAATACAACGAAGCCACCTCATATATGAGGCCCGAACTTCTTGCGATTCCACCGCTAAAGCTGGAAAAAATGATCAGCTTAACGAAGGGACTGGGCATCTATCGTCACTTCATTGACGAGCAACTTCGTATGCGGGATTACACGCTCAGCGAGGCTGAAGAAAGAATCCTCGCCAGTGCAAGTGACGCACTTGGAAAATTCAGCGGTGTCTACGGCGCTTTCAATAACGCCGACATCAAGTACGGCGAGATAGTCGATGAGCAAGGCAATAGCGTTGAACTCACAAAAGCTCGTTACGCGGCCTTCATGAGTTCAACGGACCGACGTGTCAGGGAAGATGCCTGGAAAGGTATCTATGGAGAATACGAACGCATGGGTAACACCCTGGCCGCCAACTACGAAGGTCACGTCAAGGCCCGGGTATTCCAGGCGAAAGTTCGTGGCTTCGATTCAGCGCTGCAAGCAGCAACCTACGGCAATGCAATACCCACAGAGGTGTACACCAACCTGATCGAGGCAGCGAGGCAGGGCGCAGGCCCACTGCAGCGCTATATGGAAATTCGCCGCGCGGCGCTGGGCGTAGAAACCCTACAACCCTGGGATACCTCCGCGCCTATTGGTGAAGAAACCATCAAAGACGTCTCGTTTGAAGAAGCCAAAAAGATCGTAGCCGACGCCCTGATGCCGCTCGGGGACGAATATGTCACCACTTACTGGAAGGGATTTAGTGAAGGCTGGGTAGACACCTATGAATCACAGGGTAAACGTGGCGGCGCCTATTCCTGGGGCACTTACCGTTCCAAGCCTTATCTGTCAATGAACTACAACGGCACCTTCAACAGCGTTTCAACACTTGCTCATGAATATGGACATTCGATCCATTCGAGCCTTGCAGCAGAAGCGCAACCCTACACCTACGCAAACTATCGTACCTTCATCGCGGAAATTGCATCCATGACCAACGAGGCGATCCTATTCCAAAAGATGTTAAGCGAAGCCGGCTCGAAGGAAGACAAGGTCTTCCTTCTGCAAACCTACCTGGACGAGTTCCGCGGCGGCTTTTATACCCAGGCATTGTTTGCCGATTACGAAATGCAGGCACATGCTGCAGTGGAATCCGGTAAAGCGCTAACCAAGGATTCGCTGAACAAGATCTATCACGACACTCACATCGCTTACTACGGTGATTCCGTGCAGATGGATCCACTGGTGGACAGCACCTGGAGTCGAATTCCGCACTTTCTAAGAAACGACAATTTTTATGTCTACCAGTACTCAACTTCATTTGTTGCAGCCACGGCTCTTGCGAACATGATACTAAAAGACGGGGAGCCTGCGAGGGTGCGCTTCCTGAACCTGCTGCGCTCAGGGAGCAGCGATTACCCTATTGAATTGCTGAAGAAAGCGGGTATAGATATGACAACGCCCGCACCGGTTATCGCCACTATTGAAGTGTTCGACCAAATGGTGAGCGAGCTGGAAAAAACACTCAACGAATAATCAGGGAAGCGCGGAATGAACACTCAAACCCTGATTAGAAAGATCCTGAAAGAAAGGGGCCATCTACGCAAATACGGCGACCGTCCGGTGAGTGGCAGGCTCCACAGATGCCGACCCCACACTTCGTGAGGTAGTCAATTGCACTGAATATCCGGTCATCACTAACGTAGCTGCGCTGAACCTCGATCGCAGCATGTACCATTGGCGCAGGGCCGCAATTGTAAAAGACAAGCTCGCGTAGTTCCTCTTCGGACTTCACCTTCAACCAGTCATCAAGCAACACGGTAACAACACCATTAAATCCTTCACTGCCATCATCTGTCGCGATATGAGTGTTAGCAATAGCCGCACACTCATCCTTGAAGTACAACCGGTCACTGGTTCGTGCACCGAGGAAAACTTCCGCGTTACCGAAATCCCGCGCTATCTGATAAACCGCCGCCAGACCTGTTCCACCCGCCACTGCGACAATTTTCGAGTTCTCTGGTGGCGCTACTTTGACACCGTGAGGTCCGCGCACATAAACTTTTGATCCCGGCTCACATTTCAGCAACTCACGGGTAAAGACCCCCACGTCGATCACCACCAGCGCAAAGGGATCATCCGTTAACGCCGAAAAGGGTTTCTCTCCAAGGCCGGGTATCCAGGCATACACAAACTCCCCTGCCTGGACGCCAACCTTGCGATCGAAAGTCAGGATCGAAATATCTTCGCAGACTTTCTCATTAGTGATTAGCGTGTAGGGCTCATAGCCCATATCGACGGTAATCAGCTCGCCTGCCGTTGGCTCGTCTTTCTCCAGGCCTGACTGTATTTCACTGAAATATTCCCCGACTTCCGCTGAATTCATACCGGTCAATGCCGACCCTATTCCGATAATGCTGGCACCCTCATGCCGGATCGCCTTTACGTTATCCAGAGTCGCAACACCACCGCAGCCGATAATGGGAACATCAACTGCCTCACGCATTTCCCTAATACACTTTAGGGCAGTCGGTAACACCCCACGGCCAGACATACCCCCCAGTTTATTCGTCAGAACAGGCTCGCCGTAAGCTGTGTAATAAGCCGGCCCCGTCGTGTTAATAGCACACAACGCATCCGCCCCACCGTCTACCGCCGCTCGGGCGATTTCGCCGATGTTTGGCACATTAGGGGTCAGTTTCGGCACAACAGGGATGTTCACAACCGCTTTAACAGCCTGGGTGATTTCCTTCACCAAGCCGGCATCCTGGCCCATATCCATGCCGTATCCTTTGGCGTGGGGGCAGGACAGGTTGAGTTCCAGGCCATCTGAAACAGGCGCCAGCAGTTGGGCCACTGCGACTATCTCTTCCACGCTGCCACCAAATATCGACGTCAGCAGAAACCTGTCATCCGGAACCTGCAAGGCTGCCAGCTGTTCCAAACTAGCTTCCGCACCAGGGTTTGTAAGCCCTACTGCATTCATAAAACAACCGGGCGCATACTGGGTCATGATAGGCTCCCGGTTACCCGAACGAGGCACTGGCCCGATGCTTTTAGTGGTCATTACCCCTATTTCCGGCACCCGATCGAACAAGTACTGAATAATAGGCGCAGCTGTGGCGATAATGCCGGAGGGGATGGTGAAAGGTCCTGAAATGGATTTACCCAGAAATTCGTAACGCTGACTCAATTTTTACTCCGACTTTCAATCGGCGCCTATGTTAACAGCAACCTACGGTACCCCCCAACGGATCGAACCCGAGATCCAAGTAAATCTCCTAATTCACCTATAAGGACGGTGGGCGCACTTGAGATAAACTATGGGTAAATGAAGCTGATTAATTAACCTATGCCCGCAGCCACAATGTCCTCAGAAACCAGGCCCGCTCGCCTCGCGGTCGACATCGGCGGTACCTTTACCGACATCGTATTAGAGCTACCGACAGGTGAACGTCTCACGACGAAACTGCTGACCACCTATGACCACCCAGGCAGGGCCGTACTTGAAGGCATTACAACCGTCCTGGACCGTGCAGGCGTTGCCCCTTCCGAAATTGGTCTAATTATTCACGGCACTACCCTGGCGACCAATGCGCTGATTGAACGTCGCGGCGCCAACACCGCACTACTGACTACAGAAGGCCACAGGGACGCCCTTGAAATGGCCCATGAGGATCGGTTCGAACAATATGATATCAATATTGATCGTCCAATCCCTCTCGTACCAAGGCATCTCAGGCTTCCTGTCAGGGAACGCATGGATCGCGATGGCAATATCCTGATTGAACTGGATGAGTCAACCATTCGGCGTCACCTCTCGGTACTCGAGGATTACGAGATCGAGAGCGTCGCGATTGGTTACCTGCACGCCTTCGTCAATCCAATCCACGAGATCAGAACCCGGGAGATCCTGGCCAGGGCCAGGCCCGACCTTTCCATTTCGCTGGCTTGTGAAGTCGCGCCTGAAATTCGTGAATTTGAACGCCTTTCAACCGCTTGTGCGAACGCTTATGTCAGACCCCTGATGGCAAGTTATCTGGCACGCCTGGCCGGTGAGCTAAAAACCCAGGGATTCCTGTGCCCTTTCCTGCTAATGACTTCGGGCGGTGGACTGACGACCCTGGATACCGCGACAAAATTTCCAATTCGCCTGGTCGAGTCCGGTCCCGCGGGCGGCGCGATTCTTGCTCAGCGAATATCAGAACATCTGGGACTAGATAGAATGCTGTCGTTCGATATGGGCGGAACCACCGCCAAGTTGTGCCTGATTGATGATGGTAAACCGCTCACTTCTCGAAGCTTCGAGGTTGATCGTGTTTATCGATTTAAAAAAGGCAGCGGCCTGCCTGTCAGGATCCCTGTTATAGAAATGGTAGAAATTGGCGCCGGTGGCGGCAGCATCGCTCGAATCGATAAACTGAAACGGATCCAGGTGGGACCCGAAAGTGCCGGCTCTGAACCAGGGCCGGCGGCTTACGATCGCGGCGGAATCAAACCAACTGTCACTGATGCTGATATCGCTCTTGGCAGGGTTTACCCTGAGAAATTTGCCTTCCCCCTTAACCTGGAGCGTGCGAATCAGTCCATACAGGATAATGTTGCGCAAGTTTTGGAGGTTGATATCAACCTGGCGGCATTCAGTATCAGCGAAGTTGTCGACGAAAACATGGCATCTGCAGCCCGAACTCATGCTGCAGAATTCGGTATGGATCTGGCGGAGCGCGAAATTGTCGCTTTCGGGGGCGCGGCTCCCCTGCATGCCGCTCGACTGGGACACAAACTCGGAGCGACACAGATCATCATTCCGCCCGATGCCGGCGTCGGATCTGCGGTCGGCTTCCTGCTGGCACCGATTTCTTACGAAGTTGTCAGGAGCAGGCAACAGGTTTTAGCCAAGCTGGACCATCAGCTCGTCAACGATCTGTATACCGAGATGCGATCTGAAGCACTTGCTATCGTTCAGGAAGCGTCCACCAGCGACAGTCTGATAGAGACCCCGCAGGCCTACATGCGATATGTTGGCCAGGGTCACGAGCTTGCGATTGACCTGCCCGCAGGGCCATACACTGAATCGCATCGCGATCGGTTTACCGAGGCGTTCGAACGAACCTACAAGAATTTATACGGCCACGTGATTGATGGTGTTGATATCGAGATTCTTAGCTGGACCCTGATGGTGTCAGAGCCTGTCACGCAGCGCCTTACACCGGCACGTCTGGAACCGGGCGCACCCTTGAAAGCCATTGGTGAACATTCCGTGTTTGACGCAGAAACGGCTACACGGCTGGATGTCCCTGTCTATCTGCGGGCGCAACTGGCCGCCAATGTATACATAAATGGTCCCGCACTAATTACCGAGGACCAGACTACGACAGTCATCTCTTCCAGTTTTAGCGCCAGCATCAATAGCCTCGGCTGCATTGTGTTAACAAAAAAGCAGCCTCCAGGAGAAAATAGTGAATAATTCGCTGGACAGACTTCGGCTGCAGTTGCTCTGGGACAGACTACTGGCCATCGTCGAGGAACAGGCCCAGACGCTAATCCGTACGGCATTTTCTACCACCGTGAGGGAGGCAGGAGATCTATCGGCCGGCGTCTTTGATACCGATGGGCATATGCTGGCCCAGGCTATTACCGGGACTCCCGGCCACGTCAATGCAATGGCCGCAAGTGTCGGGTTTTTCCTCCGCAAGCATCCTCCCGGGACACTTGAGCCCGGTGATGTCCTGGTGACCAACGATCCCTGGCACGGTACAGGACACCTCAACGACTTTACGGTAGTCACCCCTGTATTCAGGAATGGTCAGGTAGTCGCACTGTTCGCCGCCACTTCCCACATCGCCGATGTGGGCGGCCTGGGGTTCGGCCCGGATGGCAGGCAGGTGTTCGAGGAAGGTATTAATCTGCCCATTGGGTACCTGTTCCGCGCTGGGAAAATCAATCAAACGCTAATCGAAATTCTCCGGGCGAATGTTCGAGATCCTCGTGCTGCAGAAGGAGACCTGTATTCACTGACGGCTTGCAACAAAGCAGGCAGCGACAGCCTGCTTGCAGCCATGGAAGAATTCAGTCTGGATGACCTGGATGCGGTCGGCGAAATGATTATCCAAAACTCCCGGGCCGCTATGCTTGAAGAAATACGCGAGCTGCCCAAAGGGGTCTGGCACAACACGATGCAAGTCGACGGTTATTCCGAACCCGTGGATCTTGTCTGCTGCGTTACCATTTCGGCAGAGGGCATTGAAGTCGATTGGAGCGGAACTTCAGGCACCAGCAGTCACGGCATTAATGTCCCACTGACCTACGCCCAGGCTTATACATCCTTTGGCGTACGGTGTGTGATCGGTAACGATATCCCGAATAACGCCGGGTCATTAGGTGTTGTCCGGGTCACCGCTCCTGCTGGTTGCATCCTGAATGCACCAAGGCCATCCGCGGTATCTGCGAGACACGCCATCGGGCAAATGCTCCCGGATGTTGTGCTGGGCTGCCTGGATGAGCCTTTAGAGGGCCAGGTGCCAACTGAAGGTGCGGCCTGCCTGTTTGGCCCGGTATTTCTTGGCGGCGAAGGGATGATTGCCGGTAGTCGCTCTGAACCATTCGTGATGAATGCTTTTTACACAGGTGGCACTGGCGCTCGACCTGAAAAAGATGGCTTGAGCTGCACCGCGTTCCCCTCGGGTGTTCGGAGCACGCCCATTGAGATCACCGAGAATTCTGCACCGCTGGTTATCTGGCGCAAAGAGTACCAACCCGATTCGGCGGGTAACGGACAATTCAGGGGCGGGTTCGGGCAGATCATGGAATTCGGCCATTCGAATAACGAGGCGTTTGCCGTCTCAAAAATGTTTGATCGAATAGACCACCCGCCAAGGGGGAGACATGGGGGCGGCGACGGCGCGCCTGCAAGTGTCTACATCAAAGACGGCCCAACCCTGAAGGGCATGGGCCGTGAATTAATACCTGCGGGTTCAACAATGGTTCTGGAAACTGCCGGTGGCAGCGGCCGGGGTCACCCTGAAGACCGGGACCGGGATTCAATTTCCAGCGATCACTTAAGCGGGCTGATATCAAAGAACTAGTGGCTGTTATCATAACCCCGCTCAGGGCTGTTATTAAAACCCCGCTCAGGGCTGTTATTAAAACCCCGCTTACCACGGTTTTTCGTGGGTAAATAATCGACAGAAACATAAGCACGCTGGTGCCGATATTCCGGACCCACATGCAGGAACAGCTTTGTCACGTAACGTGATTCCTTGAAGTGCCTGGTGAAGGATTCGCCACGATGCAGGGAGCCTTCAAGACTACGCAGTGGAATTCGCCTGCCATCACCCAACTCTGCATAGACATCATAAATCGCCGCGTGTCGCTTAATACCCCTAAGGCTGATCGCTGAGACTTCGGCATTAATATAAATTACCGGTTCACTCTTGTTGCTTCGCCTCGTTCGAAACTGGTCCGCGCTTCTCCAGTTTCTCCATTGCCTGTCGTGGCCCCTGTTGCCGGAATAATGACTCCGGGAACGGTTGTTTCCGGTGTGTCTCTTGTGTCGGTAGTGGGGGCTCTTATTAGAGTAAAACAGACTCCAGGAGGGTCGCTGCCAATCCCACTCAGCGCGATTATCATGTCCATCGCGTCGATGCTCGTGGGAGTTCTTTTTAGCCTTCACCTTTACTTTCAAGGCATCAGCCCAGGCTGAACCCGAAACCACCAAAAACACCAGCATCATCAAAACTCTCATCACTTAACTCCTGGCCTCACTGAGGCATCAAACGTGAAGTTAATGATGTGCCTGCTTAACTGAATCAGAAGTTAACCAGCTGAATACAGTATGAACCTATGACTGCTTATAACGGCGTTCATCCAGATACTCCCTGACTTCTGCCAGTTGCCCGGTTTGGCGCTTGAGCTTCTCGATAGAAAAGCATTCCGCAAACTCCCTAAGCAGTGGGGCAACTGATTTAATCGCTTTATCACGAACCTGGTTTCCCTTGTTCGTCATGGTGACCCGCTTTCGTCTGCCGCTATTTTTGTCCGGTTCCACCTTAACTAGCCCCTTGGATTCAAGCTTCTTCAAAGTGTTGGTCATCGCGCCACCGGTCACCTGAAAGGCTCGAGCCAGACGACCAGGTGTCGCTTCCACGTCAACCCGTACAAACCAGTTCAGCACACTAAACTGAGAGAGCGTCAGCCCTTCTGGCAGTCCTTGTTCAAACAGCCCTGCAGACAGTTGGGAGATAATTCCTATCTCGTTGAAATAGGTAAAAACCGCTTGGTCACTTAATGGATTAGCCATCAACCGTGCTCGCTCGAATTTATTGTTTAATATTAAACTGTTTAATGTTAAAGTCTATCTATAACTGCAACACGCCGCACTAAACAGCAATAAGGAATACACAATGAAATACATATTATGGCCAGTTGGAATAGTCCTGGGGCTCACGCTCATCATTGGCGGATTGCAGGTTATCGCATCCGAGCGAGTTGAAGTTGTTCAGCTACACACTATTAATGAGGCTGGTGAAGAAGTAGTGACACGACTCTGGGTAGTCGACTACGACGGACACGCTTACCTGCGGGGCGACACTGATTCCGATTGGTTTAAACGACTCCAATCATCCGCAAGGTTCACTTTAATTAGAGGTGAACAGGCTGGTGATTTCACTCATACAGTGAAGAACGAGAACATCGACACAGTTAATGAACTGATGCGGGAAAAATACACCTGGGGAGACAGGGTTATCGAAATCGCTATGGGGAGTCGCGCAGAGTCCAACGCCATAGAACTAACACCAGAAAAAAGCTGAGTGTTTAAAGGACGTTTCGTTTAAGTGGAACGGAGAGAATTACCAACGAATTGTTCCCTCCGTCCTCTTTATATTTTTCTAGCGGATGATCACGGGCAATTTAGAGTAGCCTTTTACGAAGTTTGAATTGACCATCTCGATCTTACCGACCACTTCAATGTTATCGAAACGAGTCATGATCTCCTCCCACAGTACTCGCAGCTGCATCTCCGCCAAACGGTTACCCATACAACGATGGATACCGAAACCAAAAGACAAATGCCTGCGGGCATTGTGGCGATCAATCAAGAATTTATCCGCATCCTCAATAGAGCGACTGTCGCGATTTCCAGAGACATACCACATCAACAGCTTGTCACCCTTTTTAATATTCTGACCAGCCAACACGGAATCTTTCACTGCCGTCCTTCTCATATAAGCCAGCGGTGTCTGGTAACGGATGATTTCAGGTACCATGTTAGGTATCAGACCATGGTTATCACGCAGCTTTTGATACTCAGCCGGGTTTTCATTCAGAAATTTAATACCACCGGAGATTGAGTTTCGCGTCGTGTCGTTACCCCCGACGATCAACAATATCAGGTTACCGAGGTACTCGACCGGAGCCATGTTCCTGGTCGATTCACCGTGCGCCAACATAGAAATCAGGTCGCCGCGAGGCGGCTCGTTAACTCTTTCGTTCCATAGCCCGGTGAAATATTCGAGACACTCAAACAATTCTGCCCGCCGCTGATCCTCGCTCTCGATAATGCCGGATTGCTCATCGGCCGTTGCCACGTCCGACCATCGGGTTAGTTTCCTTCTGTCTTCAAACGGGAAATCAAACAACGTCGCCAACATTTGCGTTGTTAACTCGATGGAAACACGATCTACCCAGTTAAATTCCTCGCCTCGCGGCAGTGAATCAAGGATACCGCAGACACGTTCACGAATCGTGGATTCCATTTTTGCCAGGTTCGAGGGCTGGACCGCACTACTCACTTCCTTGCGCTGTTGATCGTGCTTTGGAGGATCCATAGCGATAAACATGGGCAGCGGAAATTCCTCATCCTGGTCAACAGCCGTAATAGAACCGTCAGACGAGAAGCTGTCATGATTGGTATCGACCGCCATGATGTCTTCGTACCGGGTGACATTCCAAAAAGACCCTATCTCTGCATGATCTTTTTGCAGGTGGACAGGTGATTCTTGGCGCAATCGCTCAAAAACCTTCACATGATAATCGTCATGAAACAACTGAGGATTCATCAGATCCAGCTGATTCAGAGGTATCGTGTCAGGATCCCTTGACATCCATTGGGTATCAATCGCTTCGCTCATTCCTCTTCTCTCCTTTCGTCCTGGCCAATTTGCCGGTTCACACTTATTTTTCTGGTGTTTTAGCCGCTATTTCCGTTGACCTGTCGCCTACTCCACGGTTCTTGACTTTAAGCGGTGCGCCTCGCTAATCACATACTGATGCACCGACCTTGAATCTTCCTTCGTAAGTGAGCTCGCAAAACTCACCATGCCGCGATCCTGCAAAATACCGCCAAGAACAATATCTTCAAAGACAATATGCTTTCCTGACGCCATATATCGCAGATCGGGCAATACACCGCCCGAACGCACACCAGGCCCATGGCAAACACCGCAGTACTTGTGATACATAAACTTACCATGCGTTATTTCTTCATCGGTCGCATCTATTGGCGGCGGTTCAGGTAAGACCGCTGCAACGTCAACCACCGGCGGCAGCTCAACTTCCCCCTCCAGTTTGTACGTCAGAATCCGGCCACGTGACTTCAAGTTATATCCCTCTGCCGCCGCTGCCGCCAGGGCAAAAGCACCGCCCCAGCCCGCCACAACGGTGACATACTGTTCACCGTCGATCTCGAAGGAAATCGGCGGCGCAATGACACCGGTCTGCGCCGGCGCTGACCAAAGCTCTTCACCTGTATCGGCTCGATAGGCGACGAACTGACCACTGGAGTTTCCCTGGAAGATCAAGTTGCCATGAGTAGACAACATACCCCCGTTCCAAGTACCTGCATGCTGAATTCGCCAGACCTCTTTTTGCGCAACCGGATCCCATGCGGAAACAAACCCTCGCAGCAGCCCATCTACCTTGTCATCAACACCCTGATCACCGGTGGGCATACCCAGACGCCAGTCGTTGCCAAGATTCCAGCGGCCTTCCTCATAAGTGAACTCGGGTTCATTACCATAGCCAAAAGGCATATCCAGCGCTGGGATATAGACATATCCGGTATCCGGACTGTAAGACATTGGATGCCAGTTATGGCCACCAAGCGGTCCAGGTTTATGATACGCCGCTTCTATTTCTTCCGCCGTCATCGCTGCTAGCACGGCAACTTGTTCTTCCAGCGGTAAATCCAGCAACGGATTCGCGACTTGATAGCGAGCGTTGTCACTCTCAACAGGTCGCCCTGATTCAGGATCAACGTGCGTCGCCCAAGTCATCGGTATATATTGCTCGGCGGAAATAAACTCACCCGTGACGCGATCAAGCACGTAGAAAAAACCGTTTTTGGGTGCCTGCATGATGACTTTTCTGAGCTCACCGCCAATTTCCAACTCGGCAAGAATCATGTGCTGGGTCGCAGTGTAGTCCCAAGTATCACCGGGGGTGGTCTGGTAGTGCCAAATGTATTCACCGGTATCAGGATTCAGCGCAACGACTGAAGACAGGAACAGGTTGTCGCCACCCCCTGGACTCCTGATATTCTGATTCCACGGCGAACCGTTACCCACTCCGATGTACAGGTAGTTCAGTTCCGGGTCATAGGCCATTGAATCCCAGACGGTTCCGCCACCGCCCATGGTCCACCAACGTCCGGTCCAGGTCTTTGCCGCTTCTTCCATCGCGGATGATTCAAAAGGTTCATCGGGATTGCCTGGCACGGTATAAAAACGCCAGGCCTGTTCGCCCGTTGCAGTATCGTATGCCGTTACATATCCACGGACACCATACTCAGCTCCGCCGTTACCAATGATCACCTTGTCATTGATGATTCTGGGCGCACCCGTAATCGTATAGGGTTTGGTCTTATCGATGGTGGTGACGTCCCAGGCGACTTCGCCGGTGGCAGCATCAAGCGCGATCAGTCGACCATCAATCGTTCCAACATAGACCCGCCCTTTCCAGACGGAAACGCCCCGGTTGACCACATCGCAGCAGGCATTGACGCCCCAGGCCTTGGGTACCTTTGGGTCAAACTGCCATATCAGTTCTCCCGTTCGGGCGTCATTGGCAAACACAACACTCCAGGAACCCGAGGTGTACATAACACCATCAACAACAATGGGTGACGCTTCGAGTCCTCGATCCGTGCCAGTGTCAAAATACCAGGCAAGACCAAGATCACCGACGTTATCTGTTGTTATCTGGTCGAGGGGACTAAAGCGCTGCTCGTCGTATGTTCGGCCATGGGCCAGCCAGTTGCCGGGTTCATCGTCTGCGTTGACTATTCGCTCACCATCAAGATTCGCAGTGACATCGATTATCCACGCCTTTGTGTCAACCGTGGTTTGCTCCTGGTTAACTTCGGTGTCGTTATTTGACGATTCCTGATTAAGCAGCCATGCCCCAAGAAACAGCAGCAACCCAGTGACTATCGCAATTACAATTTTCATCTAATATCTCTTCCGCCCAGCCAGACTTTATATGATGCCGCACGGATCCTACGCGAGCAAGCTGGCCACGGCAAACTCAGTTAGCAGGACTAATTGAACAGGTTTGCAGCTCTTCATCGAAGGTAATAAAAGCCTCGTCGTCGCGGAGCTGCTGCCTCACCTGCTGGCATTTCATCTCAAGGGATATCTCAGAATCACCATATTCCGTCCCTTCTCGAGTGACGAATTCCTCGATGATTCCCATCAGGGCATCTTCTGATAGTTCATCCCATGGTATTTTAAGGTCAGACAAGTGATCAATAATTTAGCATCCGAAGAAACCAATGGTATATAATGTGGTGGTGTCAAGAAAGAACCACCTTAAATGAATGAGCAAGTCGCACATATTCTGATCATCGAAGACGAACCGATCACGCGCCGTCAACTCACGTCGCACTTCGAGAATGAGGGCTACACTGTCACCGAAGTCCCAGACGCCAATGGTGTCCTCGAGCTGATCGGCGAGGGCAGTATCGACCTGTGCCTGCTTGACATCAACTTACCGGGAAAGGATGGACTAACCCTGACCCGCGAGATTCGTGCCAAATTCGACATTGGCATCATCCTGGTGACAGGAAAGGACAACCAGATTGACCGAATCGTAGGCCTGGAGAGTGGCGCGGACGATTACATGACCAAGCCTTTCGACCCCCGTGAATTACTGTCACGGGTGAAGAACCTTCTCAGGCGAGTCCGGGCGCAGCAAAAACAAAAAGAAAAAGGCTCTACCCGGAAGTTCGCGGGCTGGACACTGGACCTTAACAAAAGGGAACTTTCGACCCCTGAAGATAGGCAGCAGACGTTATCTGCGGGAGAGTTCCAACTGCTGCTAGCATTGATTGAAAATACCGGAGAGGTCCTGACTCGCGACCAACTCATGAACCGAATTCGGAACAGGGAATGGTACCCGGATGATCGCTATATTGATGTGCTCGTTGGACAGGTGAGAAGGAAGTTCAGAAAGCACGACCGCAACACGATCTTCATTAGTACGATCCATGGTACCGGTTATTTATTCGCACCCACCGTCACCTAGGTAAGCTCTGATTAAGAGGGTCTTTTGCGCGCGTTTATTAGTGAGGGTATTGAATACTAAACCCATAAAATGCGCCATGCTAATACTGTTAGCCTGAAAATGAATTACCTTGCGAGAAATAACCACCGCGATGTAAATTTCCCGAAAGGGAACTAACTGTCGAGCCAATATGATATCTGTTCCGGGATACAAGCAGCTTCAGCCCGTCCACCAGGGACTGCATAATCTGGTCTATAGTGGCACACGAACCAAAGATGGGAAGAAGGTCATACTGAGGCAACTCAGACCCGAAATCTCCACCCCAGAACTTATTTCCCGGCGCCTGCGTGAATTCGAACTGCTGGCACAAATTCAGTCTGACCACGTCATCAAACCAATTGAGCTGATAGACAGGGATGATTCCCCGATACTCGTTACAGAAGAGGCACCCGGCAAGCCACTCATCTCATTTATCCAGCATGATGAACTCAATATCGTCGAGAGCGCTCGAATTGCGTGCCTCATGGCAATGGCGGTCGACGATATTCACCGGGCAAACATCGTCCATCGAGACATCAATCCAGCCAATATCATGTACGACGCAGAAAAGTCAGAAATAAAATTCTTCGATTTTGGTATCTCGACCCCCTCCCCAGCGAGCCTGTTGAAACCAGAGGTCAACAGAACACTCGAGGGAACCCTGTCTTATCTCTCGCCGGAACAAACCGGCAGGATGAATCGATCCGTGGATTTTCGTTCTGATTTCTACTCTCTGGGCATCACTCTCTACCAACTGCTCACCGGTCGTCTGCCTTTCAACAGCGAAGACAACCTTGATCTGATCTACCAGCACTTGACACACACTCCCGCACCTCCGGAGAACATCAATCCAGCAGTACCAAAGGCATTATCAAAAATTACGCTTAAGCTGCTCTCAAAGATGCCAGAAGACAGGTACCGGAGTGCATCTGCAATCACCACAGATCTGAACCGCTTCCTGGAGCTTGTTGATGAAAACCCTGATATCGAACTCGACTTTGACGTCGCTCTCGATGACATCTCTGAGCAGCTAAGTATTCCGGAGCAGCTTCTGGAACGCGACACACATTTGACGCAACTCCTGACGACACTGGACCGTGCCGCCAAGGGTAAATCAGGCTCCATTATATGTATTGGCGAAACCGGTACTGGCAAAAGCTCCCTCATCCGAGAGCTTGAAAGAGAAGTGATCACAAGGGGCGGATTCCTGGCAAAAGGTATCCACGACCCGATCACCAAGGAAATACCCTATAGCGGGATTTCTGCTGCGCTAAGCGATATCCTCAAACAACTACTCAGTCGGCCGGATTTCATTGAGCACAAGAAAGCAATCCGGGAAAACCTGGCTGGACTAGAAGACCCATTATCTACCATAGCACCCGATGTTGCCCACTTCATTGATCACATACCAAACGCCACAATGCTGGCCGCCACCGATGCAAAACCGAGGCTTCTGAGCGGGATTATTGCGCTTATCAATACTATCTGTGGCGGCAAGACACCCCTTGTCATCAGCCTGGACAACCTGCAGTGGATTGACAGTGCGTCGATCGACCTCTTTGATGACCTGTTCACCCGGAACCAGCTTCCTTTTGTCATGCTCCTTGGAGCTTATCGTTTTCCTGCGCTCGAAACGAAAGAGCAGATCAGAACTCAGATCCAGAAACTTCGTGAGAGATCGCCATCGCTAGAGCTGTTGCAAGTGGAAAACCTATCCATCGGTTGCGTAAACCGACTCATTTCAGAAAGCCTCTTCAGGGCTGAAGAAGAAACCATCGAGTTTGCCAAACTGGTCCTGGAAAAGACGCGTGGCAACCCGCTCTCGGTGAAAGAGTTTCTGAACCGGACCTTTGACAAAGGTTTCCTTCGCTTTGATCGAACACACAGGGAATGGGTCTGGGATATTTCGCAAATCACCAGTGAACCACCCTCTGAAAATGTCAGCCTGCCACTGATACATCAGCTACAGAGTCTCGATTCAACCACGATTAAACTTTTGAAGATGGCTGCATGTATTGGCATCGAATTTGACCTTGAATTGTTACAAAGGGTATCCGGACTCTCGCACACCGAGACATCAAATCAATTGTACCTGGCGGTACAACAAGGTTATCTCTTACAGACCCCGAACCTGCAGCTTCAAGACAAGCGGGCCATTTTCCGATTTGCCCACGAGCGGATCCAACAGGCAGCTTACGAGCTGATTGATCAAAAAGAACGACGACAGACTCACGCCGAAATCGGGCAAGCGATACTTGAGGGCATCCAAGGCGACTCCTACGAGAGTATCTTCGATATCGTCAATCAGCTGAACAACAGCTTTGAGGTCCCAGATAACAGCCAGGGCGATCGGCTGAAGCTCGCAGAGCTGAACGTAGCAGCCGGATACAAGGCAAAAAGTGCAGCCGCATTCCAGCAGGCTTTTAAATACTTCCGGACTGCTATTGCAATGCTAGGACAGGACGCCTGGGTCCAGCATGACCGATGCCTGGAGATGCACCTCGAAGCCGCGAGCACCGCCTACCTTTGCGGCGATGAGCGCCAGTTGGACGGGCTAACCAGCACCATTCTGGAACACGCGCGATCGCCGTTGGATATCGCCAGAGCATACGAGATCAAGATCCACTCGCTCATCGCTTCGTCTCGACTTCAGGAAGCAATCAAGGCTGCCCAAACCGCCCTTGCGGCTATACAGATAGAAATTTCCAGGCCCGCGAGCATCAGAACTTTTCTGACGACGGCCAAAGTGTTGCTTTATTCATGGCGATTATCCAGCCGCGATAAAATCGAACTACCTGCCATGGAAAGTGAACAGCATCTGGCGGCCATGAAACTCCTGCTGATGCTCTGCCATATTGCGTACATTACCGGTGATCCCAGAGTTATCCGGTACGTACTTGAGATGGTGCACCTGTCGCTGAAATATGGGCAGGCTCCAGAGTCCTCTGTTGCTTTTCCTCTACTCGGAACTGTTTTCATCTATTATTTTGGGGCAATCGATTTCGCCCACAGCCTGGGCCAGATGGCACTGGCAAACCTGCCAAACGTTGACAATAAATTGCGCGGCAGGGCAATGACCCTGACCCACTTCTTCAGTCTCAGCTGGAAGGGTCATCTGGAGAGCACCTTGGAACCTCTTGCCAGCGCGCACCAGGTAGGTCTGGAAAATGGTGACCTCGAGTATGCGATTATCGCTGCAATATCTGCCTCTAAATACGAATTTTTCCTCGGCCGCGACCTGAACAGCGTCGAAAACAAACTGATGGAGCGAATCACTGAAGCCGAACAACGCCAGCAAATCAGCATGTACTACGTGGGTAGTATTTATCTGCAGGCGACTCAAAACCTAACTCACTTTGTGAGCGCCCCCTGGCTGCTGGAAGGCGACGCCTTTAGCGAAAATGAACTGATCCGGCCTCAGGAACCAACGTTTCATGATGCGTTTTTCGCGAATTTTTTCGTCACTAAGCTATATCTTGCATTTATATTCGGTCAGATGGACTACGCATTATCATTCGCAGACCAGATATCACGATACGTTAGTGCGATTCAGGACGCACCGACCATTTCTTTTTTCAGAACTTTCGAAACCCTCGCCTGTATTCGCTCTCTGGGTAACGCAACCCCAATCCAGAAGACAGCATTGAAGCTGCGTATATGGCGCAACAGGAGGTCGCTCCGAAAGTGGTCCCATCACTCTCCGGAAAATATTCTCCACCGTCTCCATCTGGTTGAAGCAGAACTGGCAGCGCATCACGGTAACCAACTGCAGGCAATGGAGCATTTCGAGCTCGCTATTCGATTCGCCCAGGAAAACGGCTACCTCAATGACCTGGCACTGGCCAATGAATGCACCGGCGAGTTCTACCGATCATCAGCGACACCTGGCCTCGCAAATTACTACCTCGGAAACGCCCTCAAAAGCTACAAGCGATGGGGAGCAAACAACAAAGTCCGGCACCTACAGAACCAGTATCCGGAATTGTCTGAAGCCGAGTTCAGCCAGACGCCCCAAGAAGAAACGTTTCTCTACGGCGACAGCAGCCTGCTTGATATAGAATCAGTCATGGAAGCCTCACAGGTCCTGGCCGGTGAAATAGTGCTGGAAAACCTTCTTAGGAAACTGCTGCAGGTTGCTTTGGTAAGCGCCGGCGCAAATAAAGCCAGTCTGGTACTCAATACCGACGATCGGTTGAATGTAGCAATTTCGACCTCGACCCAGAAAGACGACAATGAGTTTCAGTTCGAAAGGGTGCCGGTCGAGAAATCAGCCGACATTCCCATTTCCGTTATTCAATATACCGCAAGGACTCGGAAAGAACTGGCGCTTAATAATGCAGTCAACGAAGGCATCTTCACCCAAGATGAGTACATCCTTCGAGAATCGCCAAAATCAATTCTCTGTGTTCCGATACTCAGCCAGTCACACCTGACTGGAATTCTTTACCTGGAAAACTCCCACAGCACTCAAGCATTTACCAAAAACAGGGTTTCGCTACTGAGATTACTGGCCTCCCAGTCGGGGATCGCCGTCGAAAACTCAAAGCTTTACCAACAGTTGAATGATTCCAAAAACAAATACCTGTCTCTCTACCAAAATGCGATAGAGGGCATTTTCGAAGTAAACCAGTCTGGAAACCTTATTAACATTAATCCCGCCGCGTCAGCCTTGCTGGGTTACGACCTCATCAGAGCAAATCAGGCCACCATAGGCCCTGACATCAGCTCAGCGTTCGTCAACCCGGGTGACTTCATAGAATTCCAAAGGAAGCTTACCAAACAGGACCATGTGAGCAACTATGAAACCCAGGTCATCACGCGAGAAGGTGCGCATATCTGGGTCGCTCTCTCCGGTAAGGCAGTTTTTGATAACGCATCAGATGATTACAAAATTGAGGCCTCTGTCGTCGATATTTCAGAGCGAAAACTGAGAGAGCAGGCAGAGCAGTCAAGAATCAGAGCCGAGTCAGCCATCGAGCTGAAAAGCCAGTTCCTGGCAAACATGAGTCATGAAATCAGGACTCCCATGAACGCCATTAGCGGTTACGCCGATCTGACCTTAGCCAGCGAACTCACGCAAGAACAGTCGGAATACCTGAACACGATTAAAAGCTCTTCAAACCACCTGCTGCGTATTGTGAACGATATTCTTGACCTCTCACGGCTGGAATCCGGAAAGTTTACACTAAAATCGGCCGAATTCAGGCTATCCACGGTTTTCAAGGATCTGAGTAATCTGCTTACTCTCGCGGCAGATGAGAAAGGAATTACGCTTAATCTGCCCTCTTTCAACGATGATAAGGAATCCACCCTGTTAGGAGATCCGATACGCCTGGTTCAGGTCCTGATTAACCTTGTGGGGAACGGCATCAAGTTCACTAAGACAGGCAGTGTTGATGTCACCTGGTCGGAGGAAAAAGTTTCTCCAAGTTTAATTCGACTGAATTTTCGCATTAAGGACTCAGGGCGAGGTATTGATGGCACTATTCTCAATACTATCTTCGAACCCTTTACCCAAGGCGCCATGGCACTATCAGACGCAGGTACCGGACTCGGCTTGTCTATCAGCCGTCAACTTGCCCAGACGATGGGAGGCGAACTGGTTGCCAACAGCAAACTCGGTAAGGGTAGCACCTTCTATTTTTCCGCAGTCGTAGAGAAGTTGCCTGCCGGTCACATCCATTCCGTTGCGTCAACCTCCCGGATCGCCTCGACGACAGGCGCCGAGGCACTGTTGGTCGAGGACAATCTAATCAACCAGAAACTCTCTTGCTTGATGCTCGAAAGACGAGGCTTTAAGGTGACCGTCGCGGGCAATGGGCAAGACGCACTGGAAGCACTTGACAAACACAGCTACGCGGTTGTACTGATGGATATTCGAATGCCGGTGATGGACGGCCTGGAAACCATAAAACGTATTCGCGCAGACCCGGCACTCCGTTCTTCTCTTGTGATCGCGATCTCAGCCGGCATTCTTGATGTAGAAAAAGCTCAGGCACTGGATGCCGGATTTGATCATTTCCTGACCAAGCCGTTAGATTACGACGCGCTGCAAAATATTCTATTTGATAAACAGGTCATTCAACCGGTTACCCAGAAAGAGGAACCGGAGAAAAACACAGATCAGTTCATTCAAGGCTTTGATTTTAGTAAAGCAATAGACGCTCTAGGCGGTGACCGGGAGTTTTTCCACTCACTGACTAACGACTACATTAATATTTATGGAAATGCACATGAAACATTCACAAACTTCCTGAAGGCCCAGGATATTGAACAGGCTGAGCGGCTCGTCCACAACATTGCAGGGTTGTCAACCACATTCGGCGCCGAAAACTTAAGGCTGATCGCAAGAAAGGTAGAACAAGAACTCAGGGCCGACAACGAAGCCTGCGAGGAAAGCATCACGACATTCGCGCAAGAGCTGGGGAATTTAGTTGCCGCCATCAAGGAATTTCATGAACGCTACAAACCGGAGACATAAGCCCTTAAAGGTTGACCACATCCAACGGCTTAACCTGCTTAAGCTGCCTTTCTTCCAGCCCTGAAAAATCAAACAGATCCCGGTCGGCAAGATGCGATGGCACAACGTCGGTCATCGCTCGATATATTGACGCGAGTCTTCCAGGATGGAGCGTGTCCCATTCCTGCAGCATATCCTTGATAACCTGGCGCTGCAGATTGTCCTGCGACCCGCATAGATTACACGGAATGATCGGCAGCGCTTTCAGCTTGGCATATCGCTCAATGTCTTTCTCACGACAGTAGGCTAAAGGCCTGATAACCATATTCTGTCCATCATCACTCAGCAGCTTTGCAGGCATTGTCTTCAACTTGCCACCATGGAACATATTCAAAAATAGCGTCTCTATCATGTCATCACGGTGATGGCCAAGCGCGATTTTTGTATAGCCATTCTGCTTCGCGAATTTATATAAAATACCGCGACGGAATCGTGAACACCAGCCACAGTAGGTCTTTCCTTCGGCCACCATGTCAGTCACCAGCGAATAGGTATCTTCTTCCAATATCTTGTAATCAACACCGAGCGTCTCGAAATACTGCGGCAGAACTTCCTCTGGAAAGCCGGGCTGTTTCTGGTCAAGGTTCACCGCCAGCAGCTCGAAATTAATCGGTGCGTGATCCCTCAGATTCAGTAAAATATTCAACATGGTCAGGGAATCTTTACCACCAGAGATACAAACCATGATGCGGTCGCCATCCTGGATCATATTGAAATCTGCAATCGCCTTTCCAGTTTCATGGCGAAGCTTTTTGTTCACCTTGTTGAGTTCCAGTCTTAAGTCAGCCATCAGGACAGTCTACACATTGCTCGGAAGCGGCATTCTACACGGAACCACATTTCAGAAGAAACTGGTCGTTGGCGCCCTGATCTGTTGTTTAACCACACACGTAGACGCAGGTGTCGTGCTTCTCTATCATCATGTGGATGAAGCAACGCCGGCAATTACAAGCATTGCACCTGATCAGTTCAACCGGCACCTTGATATCATCGAAGCCGAAGGCTTCACGGTCTTACCACTCGATGAACTGGTCAAACGCTCAATGGACGCCTCAAGCGGGCCTGAGAAGGGTGACGAGAAGATCGTTGCCATCACATTTGACGACGCCTACCGCAGCATCTATACCACCGCGTTTCCCAATCTTCAGGCAAGAGGCTGGCCGTTTACTATTTTTGTCGCTACCAGACTGATAGAGGAGAAAAACCCTCACTACCTGACGTGGGCCCAACTCGCCGAAATGTCCACGCACGGTGCCACAATCGCGAATCACACCGACAGCCACACTCATATGATCAGACGTCTTGACGCAGAAATGGCAGACCACTGGAAAGGTCGGATGAGAGGGGAATTAATGACGGCAAAGGGCCTTCTGGCGAAACACGGCCTGGATTCCAATCTGTTCGCCTACCCCTATGGTGAGTATGACGAAGAAACCCTAAACCTGGTGGGTGATCTGGGAATGATCGGTTTTGGGCAGCAAAGCGGTGCAATCGGGCCACATTCAAACCCTCTATTGTTGCCTCGCTATCCGCTTGCTGGTGTCTATGTAGATGAAGCTGCTTTCAGGGATAAGCTTCGCAGCCTGCCGTTCCCCGTCCTGCACCCCGAGGTAGAACCCATGGTGTCGGATAACTTTAAACCGCTGCTGGAACTGTCTTTCATCACGGACACCTTGAATCTGTCACGGCTGACCTGTTACGGACCCGGCGGGCTGATGGCATTGTCGGAAACAAGCAACACAAACGTCCTGGCCACGCCGGCAGAGGAAGTTTCGGTCGGCAGAACGCGGTATAACTGCACCTTGCCGAAAGGAAACCGGTTTTACTGGTTTTCACAATTGTGGATCAGAAAACAAAGCGACGGCTCCTGGTATCACGAACCTTAGAAATAAACGCCTGTGGCGAAATAAACGCCTGCAGCTAAGCGAGCTCTCGCAAAACACTGGCTGGTGGTGTATCCACAACTCTTCGGGTGGCAAAGGTCCCAACGGCGCCAATCAGGACGATTCCAACAACGGGACCCAATACCCAAAGTTCAGGGTTCATTTCGTAATCCAGCTCGAAAATTTCAGTTTCCAGCATGAACACAGTGACCTCAGACCCAACGGTCGCCAGGATGCCTGCAAAAAACCCGAGCGCACAAAATTCAATCGCAAGGCTACCCAATATTAGCTTCCTGCTGGCGCCCAGGGTTCGCAGGATGGCGTGCTGTTTCATTCGCTCATCCATTGATGCCTGGATACTCGCTAGCAGAACAAGGCCGCCAGAGCCCACGATTAGCACCAGCACCAGTTCTATCGCCAGGGAAACCTGGCTGATGATTCGTTGTACCTGTTCGATCAAGGCGTCAATCTCAATGACCGTCATTGTCGGGTGGGCTTTAAGCAGATCGTTTAGAAAAAGCTTTTGTTCTTTCTCAAGATGAAAGCTGGTCATAAAAGTAGACGGGAAATCCTCGAGGGTCCCCGGCGCAAAGATAATGTAGAAGTTCGGTTGCATGTTGTCCCATGCAACCGTCCTGATACTCGCGATTCGCGTCTGTACTTCCCTGCCTTGAATGGTGAACACCAGCTCGTCATCAACTTTTAGCTGGTTGCGGGAAGCCAGGTCCTTTTCAAGCGAAACCAGCGGCGGACCTGAGTAATTATCGTCCCACCACTCTCCTGCTATCACCATGTTGTCATCAGGTAGCACACCGGACCAGGTCAGATTCCTGCCTGAGCTCGACCCAGGCGCCTCTTGTCCCCGATGTTGCAGACGCTTGTCCCGATCAGATGCTGATTCTCCATTCACGCTGCTGACTCGACCCCGAATCATCGGATACAACGGCTGACTGTCGACCCCGTTTTCTGCAAACAGCGTCCTGATTGGCTGGACATCCTCTGGTGTAATATTAATGGCAAAGTGATTAGGAGCATCCGGTGGAATCTGAGATTGCCACTCCGTAATGAGCGCTGTTCGAACCAGGTACAGAATCAGAAGCAGCATGATCGCCAGTCCGAAAACCAGTATCTGCAGAGTATTTTCCTGCCCCCGTCGCTGCATACCAGCAAGGGCCAGTCTCCAGGCGCTACCAGCCTGCATACCCAGAACCCTGCCGCTTCGAAGAAGCAGAAATGCAACTCCGAATAGCAGAGCTAACGATATGACAGAGCCGCTAAAAATAATTAATGTCAGCTTGAGATCCTGTGAGTACCACCACATCAGACCAAGCGTTCCGAGAACAGCGAAACTGTAGGTCATCCTGTCTGCAACACTCGCGTCACCCAGATCGCGACGGATGACCCTAACGGGATCAATTGAACGAAGTTTGAGCAGCGGGGGCAATGCAAAACTTAAGAGACAGATAAAACCCGTCACCAGCCCCAGTAACACCGGTCGCATCGAAGGCTCTGGCAGCTCTATCGGTATATAGGGCGCCAGGATTCTCGCCACCCCCATCTGCATGCCATAGCCTACAGCTGCACCGAACAGGGTTGCTGTAGAACCAAGCGTGACAAAGATGGTAATAAAGATCAGGTCAACAGAGCGGGGCGTCGCCCCGAGCGTTTTCATAATCGCCACGTGATCGTAGTGTCTCAGGCTGTATCGCTGCGCAGCAAGCGCTATAGCAACACCGGCAAGCACGACTCCCAGCAAACTACCCAGTAAAAGGAAACGTTCTCCGCGGTCGAGCGCGTTACCAATTCCCTCGGCACCTTCCTTTACACCAAAAATGCGAGCCTCAAGCCCCAGCCTTGGCTTCACCCACGTTTCAAACTGCGCAAGGCGTTCCCGGTCGCCCGCAAACAGATATCTATAGGTCAGGCGACTTCCCGGTTGCACCACTTCCGTTGCCGGAACATCAGCCATATTCATTAGTACCCGCGGCCCGGCATTACTAAAGCCGCCCCCCCTGTCAGGTTCCTTTATCAGGACGCGGGTAACAGGAATGCTGGATACACCAACGTCCAGCAGGTCTCCGGGTGCGACATCAAGTGATGGGAATAATCGGCTTTCAATCCAGATCTCTCCGGGCGCAGGACCCGTATCGACCGGTGCCCCCCTGACAAAGGGTTCATCACCGGCAATCAGTTTCCCACGCAGCGGGTAATGCTGGTCCACGGCTTTTACAGAGGTAAACTGCGCCCGCTCTTCGGAAAAAACCATCGAAAGGAAACCCAGGGTTTCAGATGTCCTGAGCCCAAGAGATGTGGCGTAGTGAACAATTTCCGCGTCTATAGGTTCATCGGAAGAAATCACCCTGTCGGCAGCAAGGAAGGTCGACGATTCTGTTAAAAGCGCCTGCTGCAATCGATCTACAAAAAGGGACACTGTGGTCACCGAGCCCACTGCAATCACGAGTGATGCCAGCAGTAGCGTCAGCTCGCCCGCACGCCAGTCACGCCAAAGCAGTTTCAGGGCCAGGGAAAAAATATTCACGGTTTACCCACCAAGACTGGAAACCACTTGGGGCGGGCTTGGTGGCTCAATGAGTTCACCGGATGCAATATGGATACTGCGTTCGCAACGATCTGCAAGCCGGCTGTCATGGGTAACCAGGACCAGTGTTGTACCAAACTCTGCGTTGAGCTCGAAGATCAGGTCAATAATATGCTGACCAGTCGTCGTATCCAGGTTTCCTGTGGGTTCGTCTGCAAACAGAATCTCGACAGAGGAAGCAAATGCGCGTGCAATTGCAACCCGCTGCTG
>JABJED010000043.1 GCA_018665025.1 Gammaproteobacteria bacterium | reverse complement strand
GTATCATCGACATCCAGGCCGATATAGATTACCTTCTTGTTCATAGACGCCTCTCTTTTTGTGGGGTGGTACAACGTACCACATTGAGATATCCATCATTGATGGTAGCTCTCGGGTAAAGGTGGGGCGTCTATATCTTCTATGCTCATACGACAGAGTCTAAAGCCTTGGAGCTTCTCCTGCTGACTACGCCTAGATCTGGTGAGGTTCGGGGTGCTACATGGCCGTAGATTGATCTTGAAAATTAGCTATGGACGATGCCAGTTCACCAATGAAAGCAGAAGTGGTGGTCGAAGGGGATCTCGTGGCCGACGATGCCGATCTGCTCTATCATGCCCAGGAGAACTTGCACTGCTGGATCCTTTAATCGACAACACAATCGAGATAAACCTGATTATTTTTACGGTCTTCCTGCGGCTCTATAATGTCTCCAGATGGATCCACTGCGACCAAAACCTGATGGACGCCGCTGGTGAGCGACAAAACAACCGTGAAATTTTCGCTCTCGCCAGCTGCCAGCCAAGGTAAGCGTAAGTACTGACGTTCGCTGTAACGATTATCTGGAACCACATCAATGCCGATGTCGCTGACATCCATGGCGCCGCAGTTGGACACCCGAAAATGTAGTGTGCCCGCATCGAAGTCAACGTCAGTGATTGCCAAATCAGAGCCTAGCTGATTAATCGTTTCAATCGGATAAATCACCAATTCATCGACGCGCAATACGCGAGTACAACTATGCTCATGATGCAAATGCCCACCGTACCGATGATCGACGCTCACCCCATGAATATGCAAATTCGCGCCTGCCTGCGCTACCGTTACTCGACCTTTTTCTGGCTGAGTGTCAAAAAAGCCACAGCAATCCCAATCGAGCGCATCACCAAGATACTGAATCCCCGCTTCCGTGCCGCTGGAAGGTTTGTCTGATAGCAGATAATGCTGCAACGAATCGTAGACAGAGGAACCGAGTCCAGCTGTGGGCCCGCTATTGGTGTTGCGACTGCCCTGGTTCAGACAAAGTTTGGATGCCACAGTAATAACGAGGTCGTCCCACTGACATTTAGCTCTAACACCGTACAAATCAGCTGGTTTATCGAGGCCATCGATAGCCGCCGCAACCCAATCAGCCAATCGCCAGTCGGAATTCGAATTCAGCGATAACAAATCGATCGAATAACCCATATCGGTAGCATCAGAGCTAAAGCACACATAAGGAAAATGATCACTGCCATCACCGGGGCACACCTTGTGAATCCCGCCGGTATTAGCATGACACTTGAAAATATCCGTTTCTGCATCGCTCTCATCATAAACAAACATGAGTTCACCATTATCAATGCTGGTGGTAGTGCCAAGCCCTAAAATGTCTCCCCTTAACGGTATGCGGGCTACCGGAAGATGCTCCTTAATATCACCCTGAACCAGATCAATAATTGTATTGGCGATGGTCAGATGGATCCCAGGTTGCTTTATCACGTACTTCTCCTTTCGCCTCAATACTGATTATGCACCGAGAATTATGTACCCAAAACCGTTAACCCTTTGCCACCAAGGGAAGATACGCTTTATAATTCCTTTGCTCATTATTCGAGAAAACGACGCTGAATCACAGCGCACCTTCGTAGTTGATCGCAATGAGTGAAGTCGAGCAGAGACCACGGCCTAGGGGGTGGCATTATTTAAACCCGCTTTTCGAGAGTAGGGAAACGTCGCTGCGGAAATGCTTCTCAACTAAGTAATGGTGCCTCTGTGTCACCGCTGATGAGTATACAGAAAGCCCAGCAGCATGGCGTAACCCCCTTGGGTTATTTCAAGGGGTTTGTATCCGCGGGATGTGAGCCAGACGAAATGGGTATTGGCGCTGTATGTGCGGTGGCGGTATTGCTATTGGTCATCCATTTGGTATGACGGGTGCTCGTATGTGGGCCAAGTACTGCGGGAATTGAAACCATGTGGTGAATGGTATGTGGTCGTCGCCATGCGTATGGCGACAGGTGAGGGCGCGGTAGGCTTATTAGAGGCGTACTAAGTTAGGGACGACTCGTTACGCGGTTTGAATCCCGCTTTGATTAATTTGCAATGTAATGTACAGGTCCACAAGGAGGGAACGATGACGGACTTAACTGTGCGGCAAATTGACTTTGACGTCGATGAGACCGATTTCATCTGGAATCCGGCGAACCCTGCTTTTTCTGTGCTCATGAACCAAATCACGTTTTTTGTGGTGGGATTTGAAAGGTATATGTGTCGCGTCATGCGCGACGCCGAGGCGCGAATAGCCGATCCCGCGGTGATGGAAGAAGCTGTAGCTTTTCGCAGGCAGGAAGCAATCCACGCACAAAAGCACAACCAGCATGCACGCGGTTTAATTGCGCAATACCCAGCACTGCAAGGGGTGCTGGACAAGACGCTGGCTAGTTACGACGAGGTTTACCAGTCGTACCCACTTGAGTACCACTTGGCCTATGCGGGCGGTCTGGAAGCTATTTTCACACCATTTTTTCGTATGATTTTAGATCATCGTGCCGCTCTCTTCGGTGAAGGAGATGCCAATGTGGCTTCTCTGTTTGTCTGGCATTTCTGCGAAGAAATTGAGCATCGAAGTTCCGCCTACGATGTGTATAACCACGTGGTGGGTAGTCATTGGTTTCGCATACGAAATACAGGTGCCTTCCAAAAGCATACCCGCGGCCTATTCGACATGATTAAGCTCGAGTTTGAGAGTATTGTGCAGGATGTGCCTGTTGAGGCTTATAGTGATAATCCTCTTGGGCAGATACCCATTTGGGCACAACTTCGCTCTGCACTGGGGGTGCTTGCAGCACAGTTTCCCTGGCACGATAGTGTTAATCAGCCGCTGCCTGAGTACTACGATGAGTGGCTTGGACATTGGCACGCGGGCAGAGACATGTCACAAATTTATGGTAAGACTCCGAGTAAGATGTGAGCGAAACAGCACAAACCTTTGTTCAACTCGCTAACCAGCTTGGAGGCTTCCACCCAGACGCTATTGCAAGCTGGGGCTTTGTAAAAAGCCCGCTCGCACTATCTCACTGGACCATGAACGTCGTAGAAATACTACTCATCACCGGAGCCTTGTGGGGCTTGGTCCACGCCGTTTCCCGCTTTAAACAAGGTCACGTTGTCTATTTGGCGTTTTGGCTTGCTTCAGTAGTGTTCATGCTGGCGTTGGAGATCCCGGTCTATTTCCCCGACAAACTCGGTGGCGATGAGACCAGTTTATTCTTTGTACACAACGAATTTACGGTGCAGTTCTTTTTTGGCCGGGCTCCACTGTATATTTTGGCACTGTACCCCGCAGTGATGTATTCGTCTTTCGTATTGGTCAAGCAAGCGGGTTTGTTTGAAGGGCGCTTTGGCGCGCTGTCAGGCGCGATCGCCGTGGGATTGGTGCACCATGTTTTTTATGAAGTTTTTGATCACTACGGCCCTCAGTACGGTTGGTGGCTATGGAATTACCCTAATTTTAACGGCTCGCTGGCATCGGTCCCGGTGTCCAGCATGGTGAGTTTCGCCTTCATTGGCCCCATCGCGTTGACCTTGGCGACTCGGCTGTTAGTGACAACTGACCGCTATAAAGAGAGTGTTAGCCTTAGCCGGATCAGTTCCCGAATCCAGTTTGGAGTGCGAGCGGTGGTCGCCGGATTATTAACGCCAGTCTTCTTCGTATTGCTAACCGCAGAGACCTGGTATGGACTGCTTGCTATTGAATTAACGACACAGCGGGAGGCCTTCACCGCCATCGCTCTACTGGGTTCAGCGTTAACGCTCACCGTGCTGAAGTTCTCTCGCATAACCGAATTCTCGATGTCGGGACTGCTGGCCTTTTCTAAAGCCTACTTGCTGCTATTCCTTGCTGTATTTCTAGCGCTTTGGTTGTACGCACTGCCAGACTACCTAGCTGCTGTTGATGGGGTGACGTCGTGGGGATCGCGCACAGGCTCAATGCCCTATGCGTCGGGGTGTATTGCCCTGGGTATCTTTTTCTTGCTGAGAACTCGGTCGGCAGAGCAGGGCACCTAGACCGGCATCCTGGTGGCAGCGTTTCGCTGATGCGTAGCCCTGTGAGCAGACTACTCCAGAGGATAGCAAGAACAAACCACGTTTTTGCACAAAAAGCCGTGTAGTTCAGTGCCCTCAAACATGGGGTTGATCGTATTCAACTCTGAGGCGAGTCTGCCCGGCTAGCGCTGGAAACAAATCTTAAATACCCGCCACATCAGGGCAACGGGAATCGGCACCAACTAATTGGCCGAACCAGAGACCCAACCTCGGATCTCCGGCTCAAACCAAATGGCCTTTACAGGCAATACAGATCAAATGCAGCCTATTCTGAACCTTTGACCTGATCGATTAGCACAAGGATGAAATTGGCAATCACAAAGCCGGCAACGGTAACCATAAAGTTATCGATCACCGTATTTAAATACGCGCCCGCAACCGGAATGGCATCAAGCCCATTCGCGAGGGTTGGAATGGCAATCGCCGCTACGGTGTACGCCATCCGCATGGCCGCATCCGCCAATGGGTTCATAACCCCATTGACGAGACCCAGAGCGATCAGGGCCAATGGCCAATAAGGCATCACATCCGGCACGACCGTCGCCGCTAACGCTACAACAATGGACAAGCTGACTAAGATTTGATTTGAGTTCATCGTTTTTCCTTTTTTGATTATTTTTATTTATAGAAAACAGCATTACCTAACGCTTTGACTTATCAAAAATTACCCTAGATCACATCGAAGCGTCTTTCGTAATTTAAAGGTTTGTAATTCGAGCCCTCATCAATTTCTCGCAAAGAGCACTCTGATACCGCTTTAATTTAGCATAGTCAGTGAACCATAGCATCTGGTTGCGCTCTTATGCTGGTGATGATTAGTCCTGGACGCCTGAAGGGTAAACAGGAATCTGGTCTACATTTATGGTCTACATTGGTGATTTTTTAAGCCCGGATTCAACGCGGGGAAAGTGGCGCGGCACGCCGACCCCCATCAGAGATTCCCTGGCGCTAGAGGGCCGATCCCAGGCAGCCGATAGCCATGACAGCAATCAGCACAAAGGTCCCCTGCGCGCCTATCAACCTGGGATAGTTAGCGCCCGGATAAGTCCCCAGCCCGTAAGCGTGCAAAAGTCGCAGGACAAAAAGAGACAGACCAAAGCCGTGCAACAGAAGTTGCGAGGCACCCTGGATCTCAAGAACCAATAGCAGCAACAACGCAATCGGTACATTCTCAATGAAGTTTGCTTGAACGCGCAATGCGGCATCAGGTTGCCAGGCAGGGACCTTACCCGTCCGCAACCGGGCATACAGGACAAAATTTGCGAGTACGACAGCCAGTAAAGCATGCAACCCGACATACAGCGCGGTCACTGGAATCAACCCTGACATCTCATTAATAGCCATTACAGAATGCCCCACACAACAAGTCCCAGCCCTGCCAGAGAAAGAACGAGCCCAATGTAACTATACTGGTCCAGCCAGAACAGCCCGAAGGCTTCCGGAGATCCCTTTTCAGCAGTAGGTGCTTCCCCGGGAGACAAAGCATGAGGCAGTCCGCCAACCCACAAAATTAACACGCCATGAAACGCCATCCCCAAACCCAGAGCGACTATCCAGAATTCAGCCATCCAATTCCCCTCGTTTCTATTGCTGGTATCACAGACACCCAACCCTAACAGGGCCGCGATGACTCATACAGACGGGTGCGCAACCCGTTCAAGGACACTTCCCCCCAACTAGTCAATAACTGGGGATGTCTCTACAAGCTGATCTTTGGCAACAAGATCCTCACGCAACGTTCGGGAGGCGAGATAATAATGCAAGGCTGACCAGATGTTTCCAGCAACCGCGAGGATTAACAGTGAGTACCGAATGGATTCTTCACCATACTCTGGTTTTAAGGTGTCAGATAAGAACCCCGCAAACACAGGACCAAGCCCAAGCCCAATCAGATTCAATACAAACAACAAGATCGCTGATGCAGTAGAGCGCATGGCCGGTGGCACCAGCGTTTGTGTCATCGCAAAGGTTGGGCCCAAATACATTGGCCCAAGGATGGCACCGGGAATAGCCAGGACAATCGCCAGCATCGGATCTCCGGTGGTATAAAAAAGCACCGCGAACGGCACACTAATAATTGTCGCAATACCAGGTACACCCATATACCAGCGCTTATCCGTCTTACCCATCCGATCGCCAAGATAGCCGCCCAGATAGGTGCCGATCATCCCGGTAAGCCCGATCAAAAAAAGGTAAGTTGACGTTTCGGCCAGCCCAAACCCATGCACGCGCATAAAAAAGGCGGGAATGAACAGACCCACCCCATATCCCACGAAAGCATGCAGCGCACCTGCGAATGATAAATGCCGAAACGCCTTCAGGCCCCATAGAAATCTGATTGTATCCGCTAACGGGACAAGATCTTTTTGTACCTCCACATGGTCCGGTTCAGAGTGCCCACGAGGCGGTTCTCTAACAGTGAAAAACACCACAATGGCGACGATGATGCCAGGCAGACCTACCACCATGAACGCCACGCGCCAGCCAAAGTACTCTCCTATCCAGCCACCAACCAGCGTGCCAATAGCGGCGCCAATGGGAATCCCCAAGGCATAGGTCGAGAGCGCCGTTCCCCGCTCTTCTTCCGGGTACATGTCAGAAATCAATGAATGAATTGGTGGCGAGCAGCCCGCTTCGCCAATACCTACGCCAACCCTTGCAATCAACAAAGTACCGAAGCCCTTGGCAGTCGATGTGAACATGGTCATCACGCTCCAGATCACCAACGCCAACGCGACGATGTTTTTGCGGACACCCACATCCGCCCAACGGGCGATGGGTATGCCGGCAAAGGTATAGAAGATCGCAAACGCGATACCCCCAAGCAGGCCTAACTGCGTATCTGATAAATGGATCTCCAGCCGGATCGGCTCGATCAGAATGGAGAAAATCTGTCGATCGACAAAATTAATAACGTATACCAAGAGGAACAGCGCTAACGCATAGCTGCGGTAGGACGGTGTTATCGATAAGGCTTTTTCTTCTTCGGTCCGGCTCAAATTCTACTCAAATCCACCGGTGGCCGGCGCACATCGCAATTTGCAATCAACACTAATATCATGAACCCCTCTTTAACGCTATGTTTGCGATCCTGAATTCGACGTTGAACAAACTGGATAAATAGTTGAGCAAGATGAAAAATTCCCGGAAGGTAGCAGTAGTCGGTGCAAGCGGCGTGGTTGGCCGCGCGTTGGTTGAACATCTGATGCAGGGTGAGATACCAGTGGTAGGCCTGTCTCGTCGCCCACCAGCCGACCTGGCTGACGCACCTTTTCAGTCACTCGATCTAACCAGCCCATCTGAATGCGAACAGATAGCGGAATCAACGCTTTCGGACGTGACCCATCTGGTCTATACCGCACTCTTCGAGAAACCTGGCCTGATACCTGGCTGGCAAGAACAGGACCAGATGCAGACCAACCTCGCGATGCTCCGCAACCTCCTCGACCCACTAAAGACAAGCGGTAAGCTGCGGCATGTCACCTTACTGCAGGGCACCAAGGCCTATGGCGCACATGTAGAACCCATGAAGATACCCGGCCTTGAAAGTGATCCACGGCATCTACATGAAAATTTTTACTGGTTGCAGGAAGATTATCTTCGCGATCTTTGCCGCGGCACAGACCTGCAATTTACAATCTGGCGCCCACAGGTGATCTTTGGCCACGCATTGCATGCCCCGATGAATATGCTGGCGGCCATCGGCGTGTACGCCACCTTGCAAAAAGCCGAGGGCTTACCCTTAACTTATCCAGGCGGTCCTTCCGCTGTTTCCGAAGCCATTGATGCCGACTTATTGGCAAAGGCAATCAGTTTAAGTTTCGATAACGACGCCTTCAGCAACCAGACATTCAACATTACCAACGGTGATGTCTTCCGGTGGCAGGACACGTGGCCAGCCCTTGCGCAAATATTTGGTATGGAAACCGGCGAGCCTGACAGACGGCTTCTATCAGAATCACTGTATGACAAGGAGGATGATTGGTCACAGCTGATCAGCCGATACGGCCTCAAGCCTTATACAATTCGCGAACTGGTCGGCGATTCTTTCTACTATGCTGATGCCATGTTCAACGCTTACGGCAATGCAGCGCCGCCACCAGCGATCCTAAGCACTATCAAACTCCGTCAGGCCGGCTTCACGGAATGCGTTGATACAACCGCCATGCTGTCGCGATGGTTTCACAAGCTGGCACAATTGAGAATCCTGCCACAGCTTCGCTAGGTTTCTATATTCCTGATTCCCCATAGGTGTCTGATGGCCCAGGACCCTCTGGCCGCAACCTGCCTTCGCCACCAAAATGGCCTTTACCGGGTACATGGTTCACTTCCACACGAATACCGTCGGGATCTTCAAACAGGATCGAGTAATAACCCGGCGCAAAATGCGACCCGTCTTCAGGACCGTGGATGATGTTGGCATCCACTTCTTTTTCGATAAAGGAGGAGATGGCATCAACATCTTCCTTCGTCCTGGCGCGAAAGCAAAAGTGGTGCAAGCCACTGGTATCCTGATCGAAGCCCACGCTTTTCTTAGCTTCCGGCGCCTCTCGAATCAGAATGCCGGTTCGGCTGCCTATACAGTAAAGTGTCGTGTCATTCTTGATCAGGGTTTTCATTTCCAGGAAATGACACAGCTTCTCCCAAAAGGGCAGGCAGCGATCAATATCGTTGACGGTCATCTGGATATGCGCAATACCATTTAACTCAACAGTCATCACCTAATCCTCTTTTGCAGGTCGCCGAATCCACCGGCTGTTTGACGCAAAATCTTCTATAGCACCGCCCGATTTACTCCATCCGTTAAAGCCCGGTTCCAGGTGAGCCACGTTTTTAAAGCCCATCGCTTTCAGGTCTCTCGCGGCATAGGCCGAACGCCCGCCGCCCGCACAAAAAGCCACGATGCGGGCATCTTCCTTAAAATAGTCCCGGTAATAGGGGCTGGCCGGGCTCGCCCAGAACTCCATCATGCCCCTGGCTACATGTACTGCGCCAGGGATCGTCCCAAGCTCTACCAGCTCTTGAATTTCCCGAATATCGATCAGCAGGAGGCCCGGGTTCTCGGAAATTTCATCTTTCAGTTCATCAATCGAAAGGTTTTCGAGGTCTTGCTTGATTTCTTCTACTTCTGCAAAAATGTCAACAATCGCCAATTGAGAGTTCCTTTTAATATCAAAGTTTCAATCCCGCCATCATGGACATTCGATTTTCATGTGTCCAGAGACGTTTATACCGGTTACTCACTGGCATAGAATGCCTTGATGCTTCAGTACTTCGATCATTTTTCAATCTATCACTGGTTTATCCTTGCGGTTGGAATAGGTATGACGACCGTGGGCTACTTCGTCAAACCTGACCAACCCATGACTCTGAAAACAGTAGCAGAAGTGATTGGCGAGTCCGGCCTCATAGATCCCGAGCAACCCATAAAGATCAAGCCAATAGCAGAAATAGTCACCGAGCCCAGTTCCAAAATCCCTGCTGCACCAATAGTCCGTGATGGCATTTTTTACGACGGAATCTTTTCAGACGACCTGAATGGCAAGGGAACAATCACGTGGCCATCCCGACAGATCTATCGGGGGGATGTTCGTGGCGGCCTACCGCACGGCAAAGGCAATATGTTATTTACGAATGGCAGAACCTATACCGGTGAGCTCAGCCTCGGAAAACTGCACGGCAAGGGTGAACTGCACTGGCCCGACGGTAGCTTTTATCGAGGCCAGTTCATCAACGACGTCGTTGCCGGTCAGGGGGATTACACCTCAGCCGTCGGCGATCGATTCCAGGGGGAGTTTGCTGATGAAAAACCCCATGGTCGCGGTACCCTTAGATTGAGCTCAGGTGACATTTATATGGGCGAAGTCCACTATGGCGTTATTGAGGGAAATGGCGTTCTCGCCTTTGCTGGTGGCAGTATCTATCAGGGGGAGTTTACTGCCGGACGCATGGAGGGCGCCGGTGAGCGATCCTGGCCTAACGGCAACACCTACAAGGGTCAGTTCCAGAACGACAATTTCCATGGATATGGGGTCGCTCACTTCGCAAACGGGGTCATTCATGAGGGTGGCTTTTCGGACGGCAAACCCGCGGGAGAAGGGAAACGAAAATGGCCTGATGGGCGGGTCTATCGGGGTCACTGGGAAGACGGCCTTCGCCAGGGTAGCGGCACCATGACGTTTACAAATGGCGATAGATTTGAAGGGAGGTTCAGGACTGACATGATGCATGGTCTGGGTCGCTGCTATTTTTCAGGTACCGTAACACCCTGTACATTTTTCGAAAATGAACGTCTGGACTAACTTATGAAAATCGGCACTTTTTCTACCTTTATGTCACCCATTTGCACGCCGCAGATGATCGGTGAGTTTGCACAAAGCGCGGAGAGCATTGGGCTTGATTCACTGTGGATGGGTGAACATGTCGTCCTGTTCGACAAGACGGAATCCCCTTACCCAGGGTCGGCCACTGGCAAACTGCCCGTCCCAGACGGCGGCGGGATGCTCGATACCGTTGCAACATTCGGTTACCTCGCAGCCTGCACCAAGACGTTACGTTTCGGCACGGGCATCACCCTCTTACCGCAGCGTAACCCCGTCTATACTGCCAAAGAGTTTACAACGCTCGACTGGTTAACCCAGGGCCGTATCGATTTCGGCATCGGCGTGGGCTGGTGCAAGGAAGAAGTGATTGCCTGTGGTTACAACTTCAATGACCGAGGTAAGCGTTGTGATGAAATACTGCAAATGATGAAACAGTTATGGACCGAACCGATCGCCGAATTTCATGGTGAATTTTACGATCTTGCCCCTTGCCGCATGGATCCAAAACCGGTCCAGAAGCCACACATTCCAATTATCGTTGGCGGCCACAGCAGCGCTGGTTTCCGCCGGGCAGCGAAATATGGCAACGGATGGTATGGCTTCCAGATGGATCTTGAAGCAACCGCACAGGTGACCCTGAAGCTGGACGCCGCCCTTGCCAAAGAAGGACGCAATCGAGATGACTTTCAGTTGGTGATCACTCCGCCCTACCAGGTGACCACTGACATGGTTAAGGGGTATGAAGATCTAGGCGTAGACCAGCTTATCGTCCATCTTGGCAGTCAGAAGGCACAGCGTATCTCCGCCAGGCTGGTTGAACTTGAATCGCTGATTGAGGCGGCTGCGTGACATGACTACCTTCGATTATATTGTTGTTGGCGCCGGTACCGCGGGCTGCGTTCTGGCCAACCGGCTCACTGCTAATGGTAAATACAATGTCCTGCTGATTGAGGCAGGCAAGAAAGACAACTATTTTTGGATCAATATCCCGGTGGGTTATCTCTACACCATCAACAATCCCCGTACCGACTGGTGCTACGAAATTGAGCCAGACCCTGGCCTGAACGGTCGAAGCATTGGCTACGCCAGAGGCAAGGTGCTGGGCGGGTGCTCTTCCATTAACGGCATGATCTACATGCGTGGCCAACGCGGTGACTATGATCACTGGGCACAATTAGGCAATCTTGGCTGGTCCTGGGATGACGTTTTACCCGTGTTCAAACATTCCGAGGACTATCAGCATGGCGCCGATGAGTTTCATGGCGCAGGGGGTGAAATGCGCGTCGAGGAGCGCAGGGTTAACTGGGAAATTCTTGATGCGTGGCGCGACGCCGCAGCCGAATCTGGCATTCCAAAAATCGCCGAGTTCAATCGCGGCGACAACTCAGGTAACGCCTACTTCCAAATGACCCAGCGCCGGGGTTCCAGGTGGAGCGCAACCAAGGCGTTCCTGGATCCCGCCAAGGCAAGGCCCAACCTGACAATTCTGACCGAATCCCATGTGCAGAAACTACTGTTTGATCACCTATCCGACGAAAAAAGATGCACCGGTATTCAGGTTCAAACAAAACGAGGCATTGAAACATTTGAAGCGAGTCGCGAAGTATTGCTATCCGCGGGTTCCATCGGATCACCACAAATCCTGCAGCTTTCCGGCGTCGGTAACGGTGAGTTATTAAAGGAACGAGGTGTTATCCCCGCACATGAGCTTTCAGGCGTCGGTGAGAACCTGCAGGATCACCTTCAGATACGAACGATTTACAAAGTGCACAATACGGTGACGCTCAACCAAAGGATTAACTCCCTGTTTGGTCTGGCGGCGATGGGCATCGAGTACTTCCTGCTAAAGACCGGCCCGCTTACCATGCCACCTTCACAGCTAGGTGCCTTCGCCAAAAGTGATGAAAACCAGCCGACGGCCAATATCGAGTGGCATGTCCAACCTTTGTCTCTCGACAAGTTCGGCGAGCCGCTACATAAGTACAACGCGATAACGCCATCCGTCTGCAATCTCAGGCCCTCGAGCCGCGGGCATGTCCGTATCAAATCGAACCGGCCGGAGGACTACCCAGCCCTTACTCTTAATTACCTGTCGACAGAAGAAGATCTGCAGGTCGCGGTGAGCGGGTTGAAGTACACACGAAAAATCATGGCCTCACCTGCACTCAGCAGGTTCGAGCCGGAAGAACTGAAACCCGGCGCGGATGTTGTGACCGATGCAGACCTGGAACGGGCAGCTCGCGACCTGGGAACGACCATCTTCCACCCGGTTGGCACCTGCAAAATGGGTAATGACCCCTTAGCGGTCGTCAACGACAGGCTGGAAGTTCACGGTATCCGGGGGTTAAGGGTTATCGATGCATCAGTGATGCCCACCATTGTCTCCGGCAACACCAATGCACCAACGGTGATGATTGCGGAAAAGGGTGCGAAGTTCATCCTTGAGGATGCTGTAAAGTCATCCTGAGGGAGTGTTGTCACCCTGACAGAGTGTTGTCACCCTGACAGAGTGTTGTCACCCTGACAGAGTGTTGTCACCCTGACAGAGTGTTGTCACCCTGACAGAGTGTTGTCATCTCGACCGCAGCGGAGAGATCTCTCTTTTAGCCACCAAGCCCAGTGAGTTCTGCGCTGACATCCCAAAGTTTCTTACACAGCGACCCATCATCTGCCTGGGGGGAATAATCCGTCAGTTCACATTGGTCATAATATTTACCGTTGGTCTCAGCCAGTACCGGGTCACTCGCCAGCATAATATTGGACAGCGCGCCCTTTTCCGGAGAGACAAAAATCATTCCGATAATTTTGCGCAGCAGCCATGGCAGGTCGCGGATAATATCAGTTGAAACCGCGCCCGGGTGCAGGACGTTAGATGTCACACCCGTTCCTTCCAGTTGCCTGGCAAGTTCTATCCCAAACAGCACGTTTGCCAGCTTGGAGCCACTGTACGCAGACTGGCTGTTGTATTTTTCATAGCCTTTGAAAACATCGAAATCAATCTCGCCAGCTTTATGTAACTTGGATGACACAGTCACTACCCGCGCCGGCGCACTTGCCTTCAGACAATCCAGCAACAGATTGGTGAGCAGGAAATGACTCAGGTGGTTTACCCCCATTTGCATCTCAAAACCGTCAACGGTAAATCTCTGTTTTGGCGGAAAAACTCCGGCATTGTTAATCAACACATCTAAACGGTCATATCGGCCCAGGAAGTTGGCCGCAAGGTTGCGCACACTTCCCAGGTTATCCAGTTCAACTGGCAGGTTGATGGCCGGCGTCGATGCGCCTGCATTGATCACCTTCAGC
>JABJED010000042.1 GCA_018665025.1 Gammaproteobacteria bacterium | reverse complement strand
CGCTGCTCTAATCGAGCTTCTCTTTGATTCGCGCTGCTCTAATTGAGCTTTTCTTTGATTCGCGCTGCTCTAATTGAGCTTCTCTTTGATTCGCGCGGCTCGACCACTGAGCTCTCGAAGATAATAAAGCTTCGCCTGCCGAACATCACCGCGACGTTTAACCGTCACGCTGTCAATCTGACGGCTATGTGTCTGGAAAGTTCGCTCTACACCAACACCATGCGAAATCTTACGTACCGTGAATGCAGAGTTCAGTCCGCGATTACGCTTACCGATCACGACGCCTTCATAGGCCTGAAGTCGCTCCCGTTCACCTTCACGAACCCGCACTTGCACGACAACAGTATCACCACTACTGAACTCAGGAAGATCTGATTTCATTTGTGCGTTTTCGATGTGTTCAAAAATTTTATTCTTGCTCATTTCCAGTTCCTTCAAGTCTCGCGTTTCGCAAGATACTCATCTAATAGTTGTTTCTCTTCTTCTGTCAAAGTCCTGGCTGTTATCAGGTCAGGACGTTTTTCATACGTTCTTCCAAGTGACTGCATCTTTCGCCAACGTGCGATCTGACCATGATCGCCACTCATCAATACCTCCGGCACTGCCAAACCATCTTCGGTTTCCGGCCTCGTGTACTGAGGATAGTCCAGCAGACCATTCGAGAATGAATCCTGCTCAACTGAGTCTGCGTCACCCACCGCACCCGGCAGCAGCCGCGTTACACCATCTATCAGCAGCATGGCCGGTAACTCTCCACCACTGGCAACAAAGTCACCAATGGACACTTCCATATCAATAGCCGATTCAATTAACCGCTCATCGATACCTTCATATCTTCCTGCTACCAGGATCACCTCCGGGAGCATCGCTAAACTCGCGAGATCAGCCTGTTCAAGTGGCTTTCCCTGCGGCGACAAATAGATTACCGGACACTGCGCCTGCGCTTTACTTTTCGCCGCATTTATTGCGTCTTTTAGCGGCTGGACCTTCATCAGCATGCCCGGGCCGCCACCATAAGGCTTGTCGTCTACCGTACGGTGCTTATCTTCTGTAAACTCACGAGGATTCCAAACTTCCAGAGCAAGCAATCCATTTTCAACTGCCCTTCGAGAGATACCGTAATCCGTGACGGCCTTAAACATCTCAGGGAACAACGACACGACACCGATCCACATGACGCTACCCTTTCTCTCTAACTCGTAATCTGAATCCCAATCACTTATAACTGCTAGTAGTCCGAATCCCAGTCTACTGTCACAACGCCGGTTTCCTGGTCTACCTGCTTAACAACATCACCCTCTAAATAGGGGATTAGCCTCTGTTCCTTATCGATGCTGTCACCGGTAGGTTCAACTACCATGACGTCATTCGCACCCGTCTCTAACATGTGGTCAATCTTTCCGAGAATCTCGCCGCCGCTGTTCTTAACCGCCAAACCTTCGAGCTGAAACCAGTAGAACTCTCCTTCTTCAAGGTCTGGCATCGCATCAATGTTGACATGAACTTCGTACCCGATCAGATCCTCTGCACGATCCCGGGTATCAACGCCCTCAAGCTGGACAATAAGCCGTTTACCGCTGGCTTGCCCCTCCTTGACCGTGATTTCTTTTTCGGCTCCACCCTTACGAAGTATCCAGGGCGAGTAATCAAGAATTGCTTCCAGCGGGTCGGTATAAGAAAAGACTTTGACCCAACCCTTTAACCCGTGAGTGCCGTTAATACTACCCAGACGTATTTCATTCACATCTGGCATTCAAGTATTAAGTTATGCAGCTTCTTCGCTAATCGTACCCGCAGTTGCTTTGCGGTAATCCTTAACGACTTTCTTTACTCGGTCCGACATCTGCGCGCCTTGTCGTACCCAGTAATCGACTCGTTCCAGATCGATCCGCGTGCTTTCTGAAGCACCACGGGCGACTGGATTGAAAAAACCCAATCGCTCAATAAATCGACCATCTCGGGATACACGGCTATCAGCCACGTGAACGTGATAGAAAGGGCGCTTCTTGCTACCACCCCTCGCCAAGCGAATAGTGACCATCTAATTGTTTTCCTTTAATAATTTGTGTTTCGAAGCCCCGCGGGTCCCCGAAAGGGGGCGTATTGTACGGGAAAGACCCCGGAAATAAAACAGCTCGTGGCTTAACCACCACCACGAGCATTAATAACCATAAGCAATTGTTTATTAAGCTTTATTTACACTATCTACCCGGGAATCCGCCACCCGGCGGCTGCATCATGCCTCCCATACCTCGCATCATGTTGGTCATCCCGCCTTTTTTGCCCAGCTTCTTCATCATCTTCTGCATCTGTTTGTGCTGCTTCAGCAATCGGTTGATGTCCTGGATCTGCGTCCCGGAACCGCCGGCAATCCGCTTCTTTCTGGATCCATTAATGCTATCAGGATAATGCCTTTCCCCAGGCGTCATTGAATTGATGATGGCTTCCATCTGAATGAACGACTTATCGTTAATTTTTTCCTGTGCAGCCTGGGACACCTTGCCCATACCGGGCATCTTGTCCAACATGCTCGCGATGCCACCCATGTTGTTCATCTGCTGAATCTGATCCTTGAAGTCTTCAAGGTCGAACTTCTTGCCTTTTTTAATTTTCCTGGCAAGTTTCTCAGCTTTCTTCTTGTCAATTTTTTGTTCGGCATCTTCGATAAGCGACATAACGTCACCCATGCCGAGAATTCGTGATGCAATCCGATCAGGGTGAAACGCGTCCAGCGCATCAATTGTTTCACCGACACCCATAAACTTGATGGGCTTACCGGTAATTGATTTAACAGATAATGCTGCACCACCCCTGCTGTCCCCGTCCGCCTTACTGAGAATCACACCGGTCAGCGGCAACACATCGCCAAACGCCCGCGCAGTATTCGCCGCGTCCTGACCTGTCAGGGCATCAACCACAAACAACGTTTCCGCTGGGGTCAATACCTGATGAAGATCACGAATCTCCTGCATCATCTCTTCATCAATACCTAGCCGGCCGGCCGTGTCGATGATAAGCACATCGGCAAACTGTTTTTTTGCCTCAGCCAATGCCCCCTTGGCGATATCAATTGGCTTCTGGTCGATGTTCGACTCAAAAAAGTTGATCTGTGCCTGCTCCGCCAGGGTTCGAAGTTGCTCGATAGCTGCAGGCCGGTATACGTCTGTGCTCGCTACCATCACAGACTTCTGGCTTTTGTTTTTCAACCATAGACCAAGTTTGGCCGTCGACGTTGTTTTACCCGCTCCCTGGAGTCCAGCCATCAGGATGACTGCCGGAGGCTGCACAGAAAGGTTAAGTTCGCCTTCCCCGGCTCCCATAACCCTGACCAGCTCGTCATTAACAATTTTGATAAAACCCTGTCCGGGGGACAGGCTTGCGGCGACTTCTATACCCAGGGCCCTGGCTTTTACGCTCTCAATGAAGTCCTTGACGACGACCAATGCAACGTCGGCTTCCAGCAGGGCAATCCGCACTTCACGCAGAGCATCCTGGATATTTTCTTCGGTTAGTTTAGCTTTGCCGGTAATAGAGGACAGCGCCGAGCCAAGCCTCTCCGTTAATGATTCGAACACTGATTTACCTGATACTTGTGACTGGTTTGGGCTAGTATAACGAATCCCACCGGCCCGTTGTGAAGTGGTGAATAATTGATTGGATTAACAATATGTTGATGGTCACCTCAGGCGTTGCAGCCAGCCTCTGTTATCTGGCTGCAACCGGGTTACAGCTACAAAGGATGCTGAAAGGTAGCGGCACCGATGGTTGGGTTAAATTGCTGGCCGCACTTGCAATCATTTTGCATGGATTCACCGCGTATAAGGGTTTCATCAACACCAGTGGTTATGACCTGGGGATCTACCCGATGCTTTCGCTGATGTCTCTTTCCATCGGTGCCATCGTTCTAATCAGCAGTCTGCGGCGGCCGGTCGATAACCTGTTCGTTTTCGTCTTTCCACTCGCAATCAGCACCATCATTCTCCAAATTGTTTTAAAAGGCGACTACACGCCTCTCCAGGATATTACCGGCGGTATCTTCAGCCATATTGCCTTGTCTGTTATTGCTTATAGCCTGCTTACGATCGCAGCAGCACAAGCCCTGCTCCTTTCCTTTGGTGACAACATGCTCAGGCATCATCGACTCGTCATCCTGAGGAACCTGCCACCGCTTGAAACCATGGAACACCTGATGTTCGAGATGATCTGGGCCGGGCTTGTTTTCCTGACCCTGAGCATAGGATCAGGGTTTGTTTTCCTGGACGATTTTTCAGAGCCAGGCCTGGTTCACCATACCGCAATCACTCTGGCTGCCTGGATTGTATTCATGGTATTAGCCTGGGGACGCTATCAACTGGGCTGGCGCGGGGCGATAGCCTCACGATGGACGTTGTTCGGTTTTGTGCTACTCGTTCTGGGCTATTTCGGCAGTAAGCTTGTGCTCGAGGTTATTCTCGGAAAAAGTTGAGTTTTACAGCACTTGACACCGAAAAGCGTAATCCGTACAACTGCAATCTCTGAACTTCCGCGAGGTCTCCATTTTTGGACGATCTGTCGACCGGGGCCTTATTTGGCTCCATTGCCCTACTTGTCATAATCTCTGCCTATTTCTCAGGATCTGAAACGGCCATGATGGCGCTCAACCGCTATCGGCTGAAGCATCTGTCCAACGAAGGACATGGCGGTGCATCCCGCGCGAACAAGCTGCTGGAGCGGCCCGATCGACTGCTTGGCGTCATTCTGATCGGCAACAACCTGGCAAACTTTACCGCGGCATCATTAGCGACCGTGCTGGCAATAAAACTCCTGGGCGACGATGGCATCGCCGCGGCGCCCATCATCTGCACAATCGTATTTCTCGTATTTGCCGAGGTTGCGCCAAAAACACTCGCCGCTCTTTACCCGGAAAAGGTAGCACTCCCTTCTTCCTACCTCCTGCAATTACTTCTATGGGTTTGTTATCCGTTTGTCTGGCTGGTGAACACTATGGCGAATGGCTTCCTGAAGTTGTTTGGTGTCAGTCACGACGATGCCGGTGAAGATAACCTTAGCGTGGATGAACTGAGAACGGTGGTGTATGAAGGGTCCCAGATTGCCGGGCACCACCAGGACATGATGCTTGGTGTACTCGACCTCGGCAACGTCACCGTAGACGACATCATGGTGCCGCGAACGGAAATTATCGGCATTGATATTGATGACGACATGGATGAGATAGTGACCCAGCTCCGTTCCGTTCAGCACACGCGCCTTCCCGTATTCAAGGAAGATGTAGACCGTATTATCGGTATGTTACATATTCGAAACGCCGCGCGATTCCTGATTGATGGTGAGCTAACAAAAGCTGCTCTGCTCCAGGAATCTGTTGAGCCTTACTTCGTGCCTGAGAGCACCCCGCTACAGAAACAGCTGATTAACTTTCAGAAAGAGAAAGAGCGTATCGCGCTTGTCGTTGATGAGTACGGAGATATCCAAGGAATCGTCACCATCGAAGATATCCTTGAAGAGATCGTGGGCGACTTCACAAGTGATATTGCAGCGACCAGTGTGGATATCCATCCCCAGGAAGACGGGAGCTTCCTCATAGACGGCGGCACGCATATCAGGCTTATTAACAGCTCACTCGGCTGGACCCTGCCAATTGAAGGACCCAAGACGCTCAACGGCCTAATCACCGAGCATCTTGAGACCATCCCTGACGCAAACGTCTGCTTCACCATCGAAGGCTACCGATTCGAAATCATTCAGATCCAGGACAATATGATCCGGACGGCCAAACTCTCTGAACCTCCCGAACCATTCTAAAGGCTCACCCCGTCATCCCGACCGGAGCGCGAAGCGCGGAGTGGAGGGATCTCCGCCCAACAATACTACGAGACTCCGACCAGGGATCCTTCGACTCGCAGTCTGCGCTGCTCGCTCAGGATGGAGTTAGAGATAGTCGAAGGCTATCTCTAACTCCACTTCCTGTTAATCGCTGCGATAATAGACTTGAAAGCAGCCGTGGTCGTGTTCTGGCTGATACCAACACCATAGTACTTGTTGCCATCCTCATCGGTGATCGCAAGGATACAGATCGCCTGGGCCTCGGAACCTTCATTCAGGCCGTACTCCTGATAATCTGCAACATTCAGCGGTTCATTCAGCGTTGCAACCATCGCGTTGATAAACGCATCAATTGGACCCGAGCCAACGCCACTGACATCAACTTCATTATCCGCAACCCGGATCTTCGCCTGGCAACTCTCACTATCATTTCCTTCATTTTGAATCTGGTAGTCCAGCAACTGGTAAGGACCCTCAACTTCAATGAACTCGTCGACGAAAGCCTGCCAGATAACATCGGGTTTGAGTTCTCCACCATCGGCTTCCGAGATCGCCTGCACAATAGGACTGAATTCGAGCAGCACTGATCTCGGCAGTGAAACGCCGAAGTAATTCTCAAGGATGAAGGCGACCCCGCCCTTACCGGATTGACTGTTCACTCTCACCGTTTCACGGTACGAGCCACCAACATCGGAAGGATCGATGGGCAGATAGGGCACTTCCCAAGCGCTATCACTACCGGATTCAACAAACTCCATACCCTTTTTTATGGCATCCTGGTGAGATCCTGAAAACGCGGTGAAAACAAGTTCACCCGCATACGGTTGCCTGACGTGAATCGGTATCTTGGTGCACTCTTCAGATATCGCGACAATTTTCGACATTTCACCGAAGTAAAGTTGCGGATCAATACCCTGAGAGAACATATTCATCGCCATGGTAATCAAATCCAAATTACCGGTGCGCTCACCATTACCAAAGAGTGTGCCTTCTATTCTTTCCGCGCCGGCCATCAGTCCAAGCTCGGATGCTGCAACGCCGGTTCCTCGATCATTATGGGTATGCAAACTGATGACAGCATTTTCACGATGAGGCAGATGTCGCGTAAAATACTCAATCTGATCCGCATAGACGTTGGGCGTTGCCATCTCAACAGTGCTGGGCAGGTTCAAAACAATCTTGTCATCGACAGTTGGTCGCCAGACATCCATCACCGCCGCGCAAATCTCAACCGCAAAATCCATTTCAGTCGCTGTATAACTCTCGGGTGAGTACTCCAGCGTGAGGGCTGTTCCTGATGCAACCAGTTCACGGGTATTATCTTTGACGATCTGGGTCGCGTCCGTCGCGAGCTTGATCACTTCCTCACGACTTTTATTAAACACTACCTTTCTTTGCAAGGTCGATGTTGAATTGTACAGATGAAAGATGACTCGCTTGGCGCCTGTCACTGCTTCACAGGTTCGCTTGATTAATTCCTCTCTCGCCTGACACAAAACCTGGATCGTGACGCCGTCCGGAATGCGATCTTCTTCGATGATCTTTCGGACAAAATCGAAATCAGTTTGTGATGCCGCAGGAAAACCCACCTCAATTTCCGTGAATCCAATGTCCAGCAACAAGTCATACATTTTCTGCTTTTCGTTTGGCGTCATCGGTTCAATCAGCGCCTGGTTGCCATCGCGCAAATCGACACTGCACCAGCGCGGGGCGTCAGTAATGACCTTGTCCGGCCAGGTTCTGTCAGGCAAGGGAATGGGCTTAAAGGGTTTGTATTTATGGAACGGCATCGTCTTTCGCGTGACTACGTCACTCTTTCCAGAGGGATTTGTCGATTGATCTTCAGCATTCATTGTCGTTATCTCGAGTATTCAATTGGGAAGCTGCTGTTTAAGCAGAAGTCGAGCAATGCAGGAGTTTGGAAGGCCGCCTACAACGGCAGTCGTAGCAGCGCCAGAAGACCAGGCGCAGACGCAAGCAGCAGAGCGGGTCTGCTGGCTGTTGGAACCGTGTCATTTTTAACAGTGTTCATTGTCTGCTTTATCGGTATTAACCGTATTTATTCTTTCAAGTGCAAAACTATAGCTTGCTCAGTATAATTTGCAAGTCTAACGATCCTACTCGGGGCCATATTATTTCAATGGTTTAAGGTCTTTCCTGAATCGCTTGAAGTTTCTTACGTACCCCTGTGCACTCATTAAAAGGCCCTTAATTGCCGCCTCGTTAAGCTCACGTACGATCTTTCCGGGAGACCCCATTACCAGGGAACCATCAGGGATTTCTTTACCTTCAGGGATCAGCGCATTGGCACCGATCAGGCAGTTTTTACCTATCTTGGCCCCATTCAGGACTACGGCATTTATGCCAATCAGGGAGTTGTCTCCGATTGTGCAGCCATGAAGCATCACCTTATGACCTATTGTTACACCGCGCCCGATCGTCAGAGGCATGCCCGGATCAGTATGCAGCACCGAGCCATCCTGAACGTTAGAACCTTCGCCTACGGTAATAATATCGTTGTCGCCACGCAACACCGCGTTGAACCAGACACTTGCGTCGTTTTCCAGAACTACAGACCCGAGTACCGTCGCAGTATCTGCAACCCAGCAGTCCCCATTCATTTCCGGTGTCCTGTCCCCCAGCGCATAGATCATGATTTATTAACTCCTGATTGTTCTTACGAATACTATTTGCGGAAACTCTAGCATACTGCCACGTCAGTCAACGGCTACTTCAACCCAACCTTCATGAACTCTAGGACTATCATTGAAGTCAGCCCCCATATTTCATGCCCATCAAACTTGAATGCCGGAACCTGATGAGATTCCCCGTGCCTGGAAATATCGTCAATACGGACAGGTATTGCTGTCGAAAAATAGGCCAAAGGAACTTCAAACACTGATGCAATTTCATCAGGATTCGGACGCAATTGAATTCCCTGGCAAACAATCCCCACGTAGGGCTTTACCAGCAATCCATACTTGGAAATAAAAGGCCGAAGCGATCCAATGACATCGACATCTTCAGGAGAGATCCCCAGTTCCTCTTCATTTTCCCGCAGCGCGGTGAACTCCAGTGAATGGTCCGTTCGATCCTCCTTCCCTCCAGGAAACGCTACCTCACCGCCATGACTACTCAGCCCACCGGCCCGCTCGGTTAACAAGAGACGTAGTCCTGAGCTATCCGTCAGAATGGGCACGAGCACGGCGGCACGAGCACGTGCTTCGTGAATTGAGTGAAGCTCAGCAGGTTTGTGCTGCTGCAGGTTTTTTCTAATGTCGCCGATCACAAGACATCCTATATACTAGGTCACATGAAATATTGTAGCCAATGCGGCGACCCTGTGTCGCACATCGTTCCCGAAGGGGACAATCGCCCAAGGTATGTTTGTACGTCCTGCAAAACCATCCACTACCAGAACCCCAAGGTGGTGGCCGGTTGCCTGCCATTTTTTGAAAACAAAGTGCTTTTGTGTAAACGTGCGATTGCACCTCGCAGGGGCTATTGGACCCTGCCCGCCGGATATCTTGAAAACCGCGAGACAACATCCCAGGGGGCACTTCGAGAAACCATAGAAGAAGCCAATGCCAACGTTGAACTCCTCGATCTTTACACCTTGTTCAGCTTGCCCCACATTTCCCAGATCTACCTGTTCTACCGGGCACGACTGACAGATCTTGATTTTTTTCCAGGCCAGGAGACCCTGGAAACGAGACTATTTTCTGAACACGAGATTCCGTGGAACGAATTGGCTTTCCCGGTCATCACCGAAACCCTCGAACATTACTTTCAGGACCTGCCGAAGGACCACTTCCCAATAAGGTCACAGGACATCGTGATCGACCGCAAACGGCACCCGATCAAATAGCTGATATTGATTGAAGACTAGCCGACCCAGGCGCGAGCATTCCTGAACAGGCGCATCCAGGGCGCGTCCTCTTTCCAGTCATCCGGCCGCCATGAATATTGAACAGACCTGAATACTCGTTCAGGATGGGGCATCATCGCCAGGACCCGACCATCTT
>JABJED010000276.1 GCA_018665025.1 Gammaproteobacteria bacterium | reverse complement strand
TGCTGTTCGTTAATTGCTGTTCGTTAATTGCTGTTCGTTAATTGCTATTGGTTAAGTACTGATCGTTAGGCGTTGGCTGGATTGTCTATCGCCGTGGCATTAGAATCAATATCTACGCTAGCCGGATCTACCCTGTCTCCAGGTGGTTTTGCATCAAATTCAATGCGAAGTTCCTGCATAGCCCGCAGAGAGAAGTTCGGCGCTACCTCAAAGCTGTTCTCGCCCGCGGTAAATCTCATACCATCAACCCGGTCAATAAGGGCTTGGAATGCCCAGAACAGTTCTCTTCTTGCAAGCGGTGCGCCCAGGCAGTGATGAATACCAGAGCCGAACCCTATGTGACGACCAGGTTTTTCCCTATCCAGATTCAAATCAGCCGGGCATTCGAACGCTCGCTCATCACGATTGGCAGCTGCATAACGAACGTTAATCATGGCGCCTTTGGGAATCAAAACGCCGTGCATTTCGACATCATTCAACGCCATTCGGAACAATCCCTGCACTGGGCCTTCCAGGCGAACCACCTCTTCACAAAAGGTTCGTAGGTACTTATCGGGGTTTGAACGGAGTTTCTGCCAGACCTCAGGATTCTCAATCAGCAGCTTCAGCCCATAGCCGATCGCATTCGTTGTCGTTTCCGAACCACCGACAAAGGTGTCCGCCATCATCTCGGCATGCAGCTCATTATCGGTAAGGGGCCGGCCCCATTCGGGAATCACCCGATTGACCATGTCTGACAACAACGTGTCGTCCGGTTCTTTTCTAAGGCGCTCAAATATCGGCTGGAAGTAATGCTGAGCTTCGATCTCCATCTCTACGGACCATTGTTCTTCTTCCTCTGTCTGCATCATGCCAAGACGCTGCACCCAGGCGTCCGTCCATGCCTTGATCTTCCAGATGTCTGCTTCCGGTACCCCCATCTGCCGGCCGATGACAATCAGTGGCAAGGGCACGGCGTACTGCTTGATCCAATCACATTGACCATCGTCCACAAAAGCATCTATTAATTTATAAGCTGTATCCCTGACAAAGGAATCCATCCCTTCTATCTTTTTGGGTTTGAATGCCTCATTAAACATCGCTCGCATCTGTTTATGATTCGGATCATCCCTGCCCGCAAGTGTTGCACCCGGCACCCAGCCTTTTTCTTCATAGAGAGCATGCATTCGCAGGGCCCGTTCTGAATCGAGTTGCTCACGACTGCCACCCTGGCCACCACGCATATCATTAGAAAAGTTTTTTGTGTCAAGGAGGAGCTTACGTATGTCTTCAAACCGGGTAATGACATAGAACCCGGTAATGGGATCTATCCAGACCGGCGCGTCATCGCGAAGCATCTCATAGGCGTGATAGGGGCAGTTCTGCAGTTTGAAATCGAGAAAGTTAATCTCATCAAGACTGCCGGGCACGATCGGTTTGTATGGCTCAGGCATCCGACGCTGCCTCTCGCCTGATCTCTTCCAGAGTCTTTGTCATTTCTTCCCTGGCGGCTCCCTGGCTGGACGCAATTAGCACCGATAAAATGTTCACTAAAAGACTAACCTTCATTCGAGATATTGCCTCTAACCCTTTGTTTATAAGTAGAAATGTTGACCAATAATTACCCAAAAGGATCGTTGCCAAATGTTCTGTATCGACCTCTGGCCTTAGTTCACCCCGTCTCATCATTTTTTCCAACGAGAGCAAAAAATCCTGCCGAACAGCGTGCAGGAGCAACTCGGTCAACGCATCTCCCTGACTTGACCTTAACAGGGCGTCTGTTATGGCTTCCGCATAAGCGGGTTCAGAAGCTCTAAGTGCTGCACCATATTCCACGACGTTAAGTAGGTACTTCCAGCCGGGGCCGGCGTCCGACACTTCACCCACCTGCTGGTAACTTGTCACCATAAAATCACGCAACGCTTCAAGCAGTAGTTCATCTTTGGTGTTGTACAGGTTGTATAGCGTCGTTGGCGAAACTTCGGCTCGTTCAGCAACCTCGCTCATCACCATTCCTCCATAACCGTGGTCAGCCACCATCTGCCTGGCTACCCCAAGTATTCGGTGCCGCCGTTCTTCCTGTCGCGGTGTCAGTGACTTTTTCTCGCTCATTTCCCGGTCCTGTGGGACTATTATTTCGCCTTAACCTGTGAGCCTACCCTAGGTAATTGAGGTGTTACCTTCAACAAAAACATCTATTCTTTTCCTCGCAGCGGACTTATCCTCGAACCAGAGTGCATTTATCTCTGTAAACTCAACGGCCTCTTTTGGCACTGCCGCTTCTTCAAATATTGCACCCACGGGGCACGCACCCTCGCAGACCCCACAATCTATACAATCGTTGGGTTCGATGTAACACATCCGGTCGCCTTCCTCGATCAAAATACAATCCACGGGGCAAACTTCTATGCAGGATTGGTCCATTACATCGATACAGGCGTTGGCTATAACAAAAGTCATGTAGACGATTATCCTCGTCAAGAATTAAACCTGGGCCATGGCGCCTCAAACCTGTCGAGACCGGTTTGCACCAGTGGAGCCGAGGGAGTAGTCTAATCCAGATTATTGTACTTGACTACAAGTTTGAAAACCAACAGGCCAAAGACGACTCTGAGTGGCCTGAACAACCCTTTACAGGTATTGAAATGACCCTTGAAGAGCTTTTAGAAAAAGAAACCATCAAAGAAATACGAATCAAATATAGTCATTATTTCGATGGAAAGATGGTGGACGACCTGGCGGACCTTTTCTGTGAGGACGCGGTTTGCGAATTCGGACCCGACTACGGAGGTGACTGGGTAGGAAAGGAGACCATCAGAGCCAACTTCGCCAGCTACGCTGAAAGGGAAGGACCACCTTTTGGTGTCCTGCATGCCGTCACTAATCCACTGATCACGTTGATCGACTCAACCACGGCATGTGGCCGGTGGTATCTTCATGATCTCAATACTCAGGAAGGCGTTGACAACCCATTGATACTCTATGGGCTCTACGATGACGTCTACAAGAAGGTGTTTGGCAAGTGGCTCATCTATAGAACAAAGATTGATTTCCTGTGGCCTAAAAGGCAGTACACCGGCTTCAGGGACTTTAAAAAGGAGAACATTTGATGAGCAGTGTAGAAAGTTTTATTGAAGATCTCGCTTCTTCAACGAACGCTGACTTCGCGTCTGTAAAGGAATTCCCACTGATGCCAGAGGGTGAAGCCGTGGATATGGGTCACGCAGAGGACGGTACGCCATTGCTGGACCCGCGCATCCTTGATTCCCCGGAATTCTTCAGGAACCCCTACCCCTATTACCGCATCCTGCGCGATCACCATCCTGTATTCCACGACAAGCTCCACAACTGTTACTGGGTGACACGGTACGATGACATTACGGAATGCTACTTCGATGATGAGGGATTCAATACCATCCCAAAAGGATCTTCCAGCGGTGTTTTAGGTAATACCCAACTAGAACTCTCCGGGGTCGAACACCGGCGGCGGCGAAATCTTTACGGCCAACACCTTGTCGGTCAATCGCTGCAGGCCCGTATTCCGGCCATCGAAAAACTAGCGAACGAGATGATCGACGCATGGGATGCTGCAGCCAAGGACGACTCTGCACTCTGTTCGGACAATGGCGACACCCGGCAACTTGAGCTCTCAAGCATGTTTGCCAATGAATTCCCGATTCGAGTGGTTTGCGAAGTTCTTGGATTTCCCAAAGAAGCCCAGTCCCAGTTCTACTATTGGTACAACTCGATGATGAGTGGCCTAGGTGGTTCGGCTACCCATAAGCAAGGAGTTGAAGCCAGGCAGGACCTCGAGGACTATGTCGCGGGAATCGTTGAAGAAAGAAGACAAAATCCGACCTATCTGCTTGATCAGGACGGCAACCCGACGAGCAAGGACATCATCACAAAGCTGTGCGAGACGAAAGTCGATGGTGATTTCCTTTCCACAGAAGAGATCACATCCAACATCGCCTTGATCGTTGGTGCAGGTGGTGAAACCACGCGGGGTGCCATCATGAACATGTGGACGCTGTTGCTCCGGCACCCGGATCAGTTTGATGCGGTCATCGGCGACGGGGAAAACTGGGACAAAGCATTTCACGAAACGCTTAGGCATTCGTCTTCGATTGGCGGACAGCCCCGACACAACACATTTGATGTTGAGATGCACGGGGTAAAAGTACCTGCAGGATCACTGATGCAGATGGTTGATTTTTCCGCCAATCATGACGAGCGAATTTTCAAGGAGCCTGAGACCTTCGACATCTTCAGGGATGACCTTTACTACGGCAAACTGCTTCGATCCGGTTACCGTAAAGAAGGGCGATGCAGTCACATGGCATTTGGCGTCGGACCGCACCTTTGTCCCGGCGCGTGGATCTCGCATCAGGAAGCAGTCGTAGGCTCGAAGATTCTTTTAAGCAGGATGCGAAAACCTCGTATTAACGAAAGTAAAATGCCCAAAGATATTGATGGCAAGAGCCCGGCGCCCATGGGGATCATTTCAATACGCGAGTTATGGCTCGAATACGACCTGTCCTGAAGGGTACGAGTAGCCCGATAGCAGGCAGGAAAAGAGATAAGGAACGAGTAATGGCTTCAGTAACAAAAGATGACCAGATCATTGGTAAGAATGGCGTTTTCATAAAAAAGCCCCCCCGGAGATCCGACGGTCCCCCCAAATATCGAACCTACGAAATATACCAACGAGAACGTGTGGGCGAAAGCACCGAGAAAATCAAACCGGGGCAACTGATCTCAGAAAACTATAGGCAGGACCCCTATCCCACTCTAGCGGTGCTACGCGAACACTATCCTTGCTACCGCGACTGGCTATCCAACAGCTACTGGATATCTGAATATAATGATGTCACCTCAATCTTCTGCGATGAGGCGAATTTCGAAACGCGGCCTAAATCCTGGATTTATGGGCTTGATAATCCAGGCCGCAATCTGAACGACGAACTGCCCTTGCTTGCAACTGAAGAGACCTTAATCGATACCAACGCTGAGGAAATCGCTATAGTCATCGCCTCTGCTCTCGCGCAAAAAGGTCATGGCGATCTTGCCACCGAGTTTGCTGCACGCTTTGCGATGGACCTTTTGTTAAAGTCTATGGACATACCAGACGCGGATGCCGGTCAGTTCGCTTCTTTGTTCTGGAGAATGCAACGCGGGACATCGTGGAACCCCATCCTGCGCGACGATGGCAAGAAAGCGATGGATGAGCTCACCCATTATCTCGATCCCATCGTGGCGGCGAGGGAAAAACAACCCGGTGAAGACCTCATCTCAGTGATGATTCAATTGGCACCAAGTGACCAGCCTGTCACTGTTCGGGACATCGTGGTCACCTTACTGGAACGAGATCACGAAACCCTGCACGGCGCACTGGCTAACCTCTGGTTCCTGCTCTTAACCCATCCTGAAGAACATCAACAGGCGATATCCAGTCGACGCCTGATGAAGCTGGCTTACCTTGAAACGCTGCGGCACTCGACGCCCGTACTCTATGCACATCGGTATACGCGACATGAGGTTGAGCGCTTCGGGCGCCTGATCCCTGAAGGAGCCCTACTTGTCTGTTCCGCTGCCGCAGCCAATAGGGATCCGAAGACATTCAATGACCCCGATAGATTCATCGTCGACCGAAAAGATATGTGCCAGCGCGAATCCCGCGGCCAGTACCGGGCCGATGGATTGGCGGCCGGCATTGCCTTTGGTTTGGGCAAGCCCTCTATACATCCTGCTGTTCCGGAAGATAGACCTCGGTCTCGCTACGCACTAACCCGGGACACGGCAGTCACCGCATCACAAGTGCTCGTCTCGCACCTTGGTAATATTCAACTGGCAAAAGGCACAACGCCGAACTTGTCGGCCCTGACCGTCGGTGAAATGCACACCTGCTGGCATTTACCGGTTACATTCTCAAAAAAATAAATTGGAAGGTCTAATGTCCGAAGCGACTAAATCACCCAGCACAGAAATCGATCCCCGTGTATTTGATACACCAGAGTTCCAGAAAAATCCGTTCCCCGTTTATCAGCAGCTTCGCGATCATCATCCGATTTTCCACGACCGCTTTCACAATAGATGGGTTATTTCGCGCTATTGGGATGTGGATGGCGCGTTCCAGGATAACGAGAGCTATGACCGTGCCGTGTACAAACCAGATGGTCCCTACGAATTTGGGTCACGTCACATATTTGGCCCAAATATTCTTGAATACGGTAATAGCGGCGAGCATCGAAGGCTCCGGAACATTGTGGCAGGACAATTTGTCGGTCAGAAGTTGCAGGATTTCATTCCGATGATTCACCAAATATCCGACGAAGTCATCGACAAGTTCATCGATGCCGACGAAGTGGAGATTGTCAGGCAATTTGCGAGCCAGGTCCCTATCCGCGTCATCTCAAACATGCTTGGCTTACCACGGGAAGACGAGGACACTTTCGTCGAATGGTACCAAGCTTTAATCGCGGGACTTGGGTTTGGCGGTGAACATCTCATGGCCGGCCTGAAGGCACGTAATGACATGTGGAATTACATTGACCCATTGATTACGGAAAGATCAAAGAACCCAGGCGAAGATCTTTTGTCACGAATCTGCGTCGCAGAAATGGACGGCAGCAGAATGACGCCGGATGAAGTCAAAGGATTTGTTGCCCTTTTGCTCGCCGCCG
>JABJED010000275.1 GCA_018665025.1 Gammaproteobacteria bacterium | reverse complement strand
TTTTCGTGTTGCACAAGGCAAATTGATAGGCTCTCTGGCACTCGTACTCTCAATTGGTTTAGGTTGCCTATATCTCCCCGGTAGCCCGGCAGCACTGATTTGGCCCTACGAATGGTTCATGGTTCTGGGCGGCACTCTATTAGGCGCTGGTTTCTATTTTAACAGCCTTAGATAGGCTGAGGTAAGATCGGCGACGAACTAGTAGCGCCAATGCGTGGCGACTCATCTATCTTACGGATGCTACGGTAATCCTACATTTCGAGGTTTCTATTTTTCTCAACGAATGAAACAATCCGGTATCAATCTCCAGTAGGAAAGTGTCTTGTCCCTGTGGAATCCAACCGCTGAAAAAATGCCTCGCAGAGAATTGCGCACTTTACAGTTCGATAAACTCAAGGCTCTGGTTAACCGGGTTTACGACGAAAGCCCCTACTACAAGCATAAGCTGACCGCTGCAGGCGTCTCTCCAGAACACCTGAAAAGCCTCGAACATTATCAAGACTTCCCATTTTTTGACAAAGACGAAGAACGCCTCAGTCAGGAAAAATCAAAGGAAGCCCTCGGTCACCCTTTTGGCATGCACATCACTTGCGATCCTAAATTAGTGAACCGGGTTTCATCATCTTCAGGCACGACAGGGTCTCCCACTTTTAGCGGGTTCACAAAATTTGATAGGGCGATTGCCGCAGAAAATACAGCTCGCGGACTAAAACGAATCGGTATCGAGCCAGGGGATGTGGTCCTGCATGCAAGTGTATTGTCAATGTGGATCGCAGGAGTACCGGCTGTTGATTCCATGCTCGCCTATGGCGCGTGCGTAGTGCCTGTGGGTGCGCTAAGCGGCGTTGAGAGAGTTGCTCAAATAGCGAAAGAAACGCGCCCCCGCATGATCAGGACCACGGTCTCTTTTGCCCGGCATCTTGCCGCCACGATGCAAGATCGTGCCGGGATCGATCCAACAACCTTAGGCATTGAAAAAGTGGTCGTTACCGGAGAGCCGGGTGGTAGCATCCCTGAGATCTTTGGTGAGATAGAAGCAGGGTTCGGTGGGGCCACGGTTTACGACAATATGGGGGCGACCGGTTGTCACAGCCCAACAGGCATCTCTTGCGAGGCCCATGCCGGCATACATTTTTATGCCGAGGATAATGCCTACTTTGAAATTGTCGACCCGGATACGCTTACGCCTATGCCCATAGAAAATGGAGTTGAAGGCGAAATCATTTTCACTGGACTTGAAAGAGAATGCGGTCCGTTGCTGCGATGGCGCGACAAGGACATCATCAAAATCAACACCGACCCTTGTGAGTGTGGTCGTCCCGGGGTTCGTATGACCTTCAAGGGTCGCGTGGATGATATGCTGCTCATTAAAGGTGTAAACGTCTTTCCAAATGCAGTGCGCGATGTGGTTAACCGGCATTCCAGTAAAACCACTGGCAACATCAGAATGATTTTACAGAAATCAGGGCCTGTAGCAGAACCACCTATCCCAATTCTTGTGGAACATGTCAGGAACCTTAGTACAGCTCAACTCACTGAGTTGGGGAATGAGCTCGAGAATGCGATACACCATCAGCTGCGATTCCGGGCTAAAATCAAGTTCCAAAGCGAAGATCATTTTGAGTTAAAAACGGGCACCACCGGAAAATCAAAACTAGTAGAAGTTCTCAACAGTTAGGAGGTTGCATTGGCCGAACGATTTCAGGATCGAGTAATATTTGAAACCATTGGTAAAGTCGCCGTCATCACCCTTGATCGACCGGACAGACTCAACGCATTTGATGCGCCAATGTATCAAGGTGTCAATGAAGCGCTGGACAAGTTCGCTAGTTCCCCCAGTTTATGGGTAGCGGTGATTCAAGCCGCGGGAGAGAGAGCTTTCAGTGCCGGTGCAGACGTAGCAGCGCTTAGCGAAAATGCCGCGAAAGGCGTTAACGCTGCATTAGGTGGCCTGAACCTGGACAATGGCATGGTAACAAACAAGCCGATCATTGCCGCTGTCCACGGTTTTTGCGTCGGCGAAGGTGTTTCTCTCGCGCTTTGTTGCGACATGATCTTTTCGGACCCTGACGCCAAATTTATTATCTCAGAAGCGAAGGTGGGTACTAACGCTGTAGACATTCCAATCAAGCTCGGCAAGAAAATTGGCTACTCAAAAGCATTTGCATTCCTGACTCCTGGCGACGCAAAAAGTGCCCAGTGGTGCGAACGCGCCGGTTTTGTGGAAGTGATTAGTGATGCCGGGCAAGTTCAGGCCGCAGCGCTTGAATACGCCCACCGCATTTGCTCAGAAAGTGGTCCACTGGCAATCCGAGCACAAAAAGAAACATTGTGGCGAAGTGTGTTTGAAGATGATGCAAAAGCCAAAGAAGTAGGATTAACTATGCGCACAGCTATTCGGCTCTCTGGTGACTATAAGGAAGGTAGAGAAGCTTTTCTCGAAAAAAGAAAACCTGAGTTCAAGGGCCTCTAGCTGAAAAATAGAACCACCAATACATTCTACCCCAGCTAATCAGGGTCTCTACCTGTTAATGCTCAGTCGCCTTAGATGTCTTGTTAGGGTTATGGCGGGGCATTGATCAAATGCCTTCCCTCTCTCGCAAGTTCAAACAGTGGCTATTCTTCGCGTCGACAACCGGTTGATACCGGATAATGTATTTCCTCAAAAGTGTATGTGGCGCCTCACCCGTTATGGGCTTCCCGTCACCCTTCTTCCAATATTTCCCGAAGGGCCAGCCCCAGATCCTGGGACGAGAATGGCTTTTGGATGAGCTGGATGTCTTCGGTGATCTCGCCGCGGTGCAGCATGGCTTCACGGGTATAACCGGACATCAGGAGAACTTTCATGTCCGGGTGCTGGTCCCTGGCCGCATCAATGATCTCAGGGCCCGTCATGCCACCCGGCAGGATGACGTCGGACAGCATCAGATCAATATGCTCTGTCGCCTTCATGACAGACAACGCCGAAGGGCCATCTTCTACGGCAATGGTTTCGTAGCCGTAACGCTTCAGCATCCGCGTGACGGTTCGGCGCAAGGCTTCATCGTCCTCGACCACCAGGATGACTTCGTTAGCGGCCAAATTGATTTCAGCAGGCTTGATTTTGGCATTCTCGTCGCTGGATTTTTTGGAGCGGGGCAAATAGAGCTTCACGGCTGTGCCGGCGTCGACCTCGGAATAGATGCTAAGATGCCCGCGGGATTGTTTGGCATAGCCGTAGACCATCGAAAGACCAAGACCAGTCCCCTGACCAATTTCCTTGGTGGTAAAGAAAGGCTCAAGTACCCGTTCGAGAACCTCCTCCTGCATACCAGGACCATTGTCACTGACGACAATGAGGACATACTCACCAGCCTCAACTTTATCATGAGTTACCGCATACAGTTCGTCCAGGACGACGTCCCTGGTTTCGATAGTTAGCATTCCGACGTTACCCATTGCATCAGAAGCATTGATAGCAAGATTGAGAAGCGCGCTTTCGAGCATGGAAGGGTCGGCCTCGGCGCGCCAACCGCCGTCCTTGGCAATGATCTTCAAGTCGATACCGGCCCCAAGAGTACGGCGCAAAAGATTGGCCATGCGGTCGATCGACTCGTTGGCGTCAAAAGATTCAGCTTTCAGGTTCTGTTTGCGGGAGAAAGCGAGCAGTCCCCGGGTGAGTTCAGCACCGCGTCGCGACGCGTAAAGGCCATCTGCGCAGAGCTCGAGCAAGGCTTCACGGTTAAGAGGGGCGTCCGCAGCTATGTCAATGCCCAGCATCTCCAGATTGCCGTGAACAACCGCAAGAAGATTGTTGAAATCGTGGGCAATGCCTCCCGTGAGTTGGCCGACTATCTCCATTTTTTGAGCTTGTTGCAGCTGATTCTCTAGGGCCACACGGTCTGTCAGGTCGCGCATTACACCAATAAATAACTTTTCCCCTCCAACCTCAACGCCCGCGACAGAAAGATCAAGCGGGAACGAACTCCCGTCTGCGCGCTGTCCCAGCACTTCGCGAGGCCGCCCGATGATGCGTTTTTCACCGGTTTCCAGGTGATGTTGGATGTAATGATCATGACGCTGCCGGTCCACTCCAGCAGCCAACATCCGGACATTCTTGCCGATGAGATCTTTGATTTCATATCCGAAAAGGCTTTTGGTCGCCGCATTGGCACTGAGAATGGAACCGCTGACATCAATGGAAACGATGGCGTCAACAGTGTGTTCAAGCAGCGCCGTGGCGCGCCTCTCCTCGTGCGATATCGCTACCCAGGTCTCTGATTGGGACGCCGCGATCTCATCTGGGCTGCTGGCTTGTTTGTGAGTTTTCGCATTAGAGGACGTAACCTCTTCATCGAATATTTCGCCGGAAGGACTGTGAGTTTGGCGCGCCAGTCCGAGGAAAGGTTGGCGAATAGAACGCAGGATATACCATGACAAGGCCGCAGAGCCCGCGATCACGGCGCTGCCAAAAATTACTATAGAGGAAAGAGTAGCCGCCTCGGTCGCGAACAGCAGAATAGTGAAAATCGCAAGAATGCCGCTCGTGTAGACAAGCAGAGCCAGGCCAACGGATTTACGTGTCAAAGGCAACGCCCCCTTTCCCAAACAAATTAGCAGGAGATCTCACTCTATCTCCCCACTTTTCCTAGATTGAACGGGCTCTGCGGGATCCAATATCATCTGTGCAGACAATCAAAACGCACCCAAAGACTGGGACAAACTCAACGCTTTTGAATAATAATACATTATCCTGTGCAAGTAACATCTGGCAGCCACTAGCCGTCAAAAAGATTCACCACATAGCGGTGTTTTAAACTTGAATGGTCATCAGCAATCACTATACATGACCCTGCTTCGGGAAATGTGGTTGATACTTCCTACCCCCGCAATTCATACGCCACGCTCATTGGGACGCCTTTTCGGGCCGCCCATAAATCAGCTGTTTTACGTCCAGGGGTAACGTCTTCGACAACTTGTTTAGTGGTTTTTCTTTCCCGCTCCAAATTGGTTGCCTGCGGTCTATGGTTACTGTTCTGGTCAACCTAAACAGGACACATTTATTTGAGATTTTTCGAACTTCACGGGTGACATATCGCCATTGCTCGAATGAAGCCTTTCCTGGTTGTAATACCGCATATAAGCGGTCACATCTTGCATCATATGCTCACATGTAGGCTGGGCCACTTTGAAAATCCAATCATGCTTTAAGCTGCCGAAGAATCGCTCAACAACAGCGTTGTCCCAGCAAGCTCCAACGTCACCCATACTGGGCCTTATGCCATAGCCCTTGAGCAATTTGCCAAAGCGCTT
>JABJED010000041.1 GCA_018665025.1 Gammaproteobacteria bacterium | reverse complement strand
GCGCTGCGGTCCGCCAGACCAAGAGACATCGCGCGCCTTAGGGACGCACTCGCTATCCTGCCTGAACTCAGCGACCTGCTCGGCGCTATTGATGCAGACCGCATTGCGCAACTCGCCCAAAAATGTAAACCGCTTCCCGAGCTGGCACAGGAACTTGAAAAAGCCGTTATAGAAAATCCGCCCGTTGTTATCCGGGAAGGCGGGGTCATCAAAAAGGGATACGACGACGAGTTGGATGAGCTCCGATCCATCAGCGAGAACGCTGCCGAATACCTGATAAAACTTGAAACCGAAGAACGAGAAGTCACAGGACTCAGCACACTCAAGGTCGGTTATAACCGGGTACACGGCTATTACATCGAAATCAGTAAAAGCCAGGCTGAAAAAGCTCCCGCGCATTATGTTCGGCGGCAGACCCTCAAAAATGCTGAGCGCTTTATCACGCCGGAACTAAAGACTTTCGAGGACAAGGCTCTCAGCAGCAAAAGCCGGGCACTCGCCAGGGAAAAACACCTTTATGACGAACTGCTGGAGCTATTAGTCGGACAGCTAACGCTGCTCCAGGATCTTGCCGACGCCATATCTGAACTTGACGTGATCAACACCCTCGCGGAACGTTCGGTCACATTGCAGCTGGTCCGACCAGTGTTAACCCAGGACCCTGCGCTAGAAATAGAGCAGGGGCGCCATCTTGTTGTTGAACAGACGATGGATGGCACGTTCATCGCCAATGACCTTGACCTGGGCGGTGAGACACAATTGCTGATTATTACCGGCCCTAATATGGGTGGTAAATCAACTTACATGCGCCAGTGCGCCATAATTACATTGTTAGCACACATCGGATGCTTCGTGCCCGCCAGATCGGCAAGCATTGGCGCAATCGACAGGATCTTTACCCGAATAGGTTCATCTGATGACCTCGCCAGTGGTCGATCCACCTTTATGGTCGAGATGACAGAAACGGCGCTTATCCTTAATAACGCCACGCCTCATTCGCTGGTGTTGCTTGATGAAATCGGCAGGGGCACATCGACCTTTGATGGTTTATCCCTGGCCTGGGCGGTCGCCAATTCGATCGCCACGGATATCCATGCGTTAACCTTGTTCGCGACGCACTATTTTGAACTCACAGCCCTGCCTGAAAACCTGGCACAAACCCGAAATGTACATCTTGCTGCCCGCGAGTTCGGTGAGGACATTGTCTTCATGTACGCGGTCAATGATGGTCCCGCCAGCCAGAGCTACGGATTACAGGTTGCAAAACTCGCCGGTGTCCCACAATCGGTCATCCGCATCGCTCAGGAAAAGCTGAGGCAGCTAGAGGAAAACGAGGTCAGGATGGACGCACACCCTGCACAGGCGGACCTTTTCGTGGCAGCGGCAACTGAACCCGATGAACTGCGGACCCGTCTGCAGGGTCTGGATGTGGATTCACTGTCGCCAAGGGATGCACTGGATCTGATCTATGAACTGCATGGGCTGTCCCAAAATTAGCATTTGACTCGATCCATATGGGACCTGAAGAGCCAAGCGGGATACAAAGGAAAGATGGACGACTATTAAAGAAACAGGAAACGAGTTGGACCTCGTTTCCTGTCGGTGCTCAGATTGCCAGGTGGTCCCGCTTGTTCTTCACCTCTGCCCAGTCTTCCGCATCGGGCAGGGGGTCTTTCTTTTCGGTAATGTTTGGCCAGGTTTCGCAAAGCTCGGCGTTCAACTCGAGAAATTCCTGCTCGGCTTCCGGAAGTTCATCTTCAGAATAAATGGCGTCGACCGGGCACTCAGGTTCACATAGGGCGCAATCAATACACTCATCAGGATTGATGACCAGAAAGTTGGGTCCTTCGTAAAAACAATCTACCGGGCACACTTCCACACAATCGGTGTGCTTACATTTAATACATCCGTCACTTACCACAAATGTCATATCGTTCCCTTGAGCTTACAAATCTGTAAAAAAGGGCATTCTATCAGCTTTTGGGATCCTGACAATCCACTGCGGGGTTGTTTATGGATGGCTATGCTCTGTTGTTTGGGTTGTTTATGGCCGTCTACTTTGCGCTGGTATCCCGCTTGCCTCATCAGGTCCCAGTTAGGTCTATCCAAGTAGCGCTTAGGGCTAACGGGTTGGAAGGTATCTTAGTGGGTCAACTGGCTTGCCTTCGCGGCGTATCTCAAAGTGCAGCATCTCAACATTGGCGGCTGTTTTACCCACCCGTGCGATAGATTTTCCTGCCTTCACGTTCTCACCCTCCTTCACCAGCATCTTCTCGTTGTTACCATAGGCCGATAGAAAACTATCGTTGTGCTTAACAATCACTAACTGTCCGTAACCCCTGAGGTTACCCCCCGCATAAACAACAACCCCATCGGCAGCAGCCCTCACTGTATCGCCTAAGTCTCCGGCGATATCGATTCCTTTATTGACGGGTTGAGCAAGGGAAAACCGGTTAATAACTTCCCCCTCAAGTGGCCATCGCCAGCCGGCAACGGGCGCACTGGGTGCTGAAGGTGGCTTTGATACTTTAGATGGTGGCCTGGTGGATGATTGAGTCGCCACCGGAGCGCTGTCTTTTTTAGGCGATTTTGCCGAGCCATGCAGTCGAATCAACTGGTCAACATAGATCGTATAGGGGGGCCGAACGCCATTAATCCGAGCCAGGCTCTTGTAATCAAGTCCATAGCGGAACGCGATGGAGTACAGGCTGTCACCTTTCCTGACTACATACGTGCCAGTACCACCGGCAACGGTGTAAATCGGTGGGAGTCCAGCGCACCCGGTGATTAAAAACACCAATAGCAGCAGGACCAGGCGGGCACGCCCAGTTTTATTATTCCATATCCTTTTCGGCATTCGATTCTTTGAGGAAAGCAAACCTGTCCATGAGAGAAATAACGAAAAACCCCGTGACCAGGGCTGCTAACGCCAGCACAATCTCCGGGTCAGCACCGGTTAACTGCTCGTACGCACCAGGCAGAACGGGTTCCTGCACCACGGGAATCTGACTACCGTCGTGTTTAATTTGGTAACTGGTGGTATGTTTCCACGGCCAGATTTTTGTCAGGGAACCCAGCATGAACCCGACTAGCAGCGCCACCGTCACATCATAAAATCGAGCAAGCAGCACCGTCAGTATTCGGGAAAAACACATCAAGCCAACGACGCATCCCAGGCCCACGTAGCCAAGTGTCAGCAACTCGAAGTTTTTTATCGCCGCAATCACCGTCTGGTAAAGGCCAAGCACCAGCAGCAGAAAAGAGCCAGACAAACCTGGCAGGATCCAGGCACACACCGCAATGCAACCACCCGCAAACAACGTAAAGCCTGAAATCTCTGCCTCGAATGGAATAATACGTACCACCACCATGCCAAACGCGACCCCGACCCCAAGGGCCAAACCACTTTCCACCGACAAAGGCAGCAGCCGCCGCCCAACAACGAATATGGATGACAGCACCAATCCAAAAAAGAAAGACCAAATTCCAACGGGGTGCTCAGCAAGCAGGTAACTAACGCCTCGGGCCAATATCAAAATCGAGACAAGCATGGCGCCAAACAGCACAAACAGGAATCCAAGGTCGTACTTCTTCCACCAGGCGGCAAAACCGATTTTCGGCAGCTCCAACAGGCTAAACGGGGTTAGCCGCGCAATGCCATTAACCAACCGCTCGTAGAATCCTGAAACAAACGCAATAGTGCCGCCTGATACGCCTGGAACAACCTCGGCCGCACCCATCAAGACACCTACTAAGACAATACGAATATATTTATTCATGACAACATGATCAGGACTTGCCGCTCAGAAGGGGTACAAACCTGACCGCCTCAAGCACCTGTCGCTCTACTTCATCACCATTTCTTTGAACCAGAACCAGTTCCTGGTGACGTGCTTCACCCACTGGAACCAGCATCCTGCCGGTGGGTGAAAGTTGTTCAATCAGCGCTTCCGGTATGACCCGCGGTGATGCGGTAACAATAATCGCGTCAAACGGACCTCGCTCCGGCCAGCCCATGCCACCATCAGCATGTTTGAATTGAATGTTGCGATAGCCGATAGTCGCCAGTAATTCCTTCGCACGATTTAACAACCCACTGATACGCTCAACGGTGTATACCTTTCGTACAAGCCGTGACAGAACTGCCGTCTGGTAACCAGAGCCGGTACCAACTTCAAGTACATTCTCGATCGGCCCATCGGCGAGTAACGCCTCGGTCATTCTGGCAACAATATACGGTTGTGAAATAGTCTGCTTAAACCCAATAGGTAACGCCGTGTCTTCGTAGGCCCGATGCGCCAATGCTTCATCAACAAACGCATGACGCGGCGTCTCGTTGATGACATCCAGAATATGCTCGTTATGTATGCCCTGCTCGCGAAGACGCTCTACCAGCCGGCTCCTGGTCCGCTGGGAAGTCATACCGGTGCCCTTCAGGTCAAGATCTGAAGTCATAAGGATTCGTCCTTAACCAGGAACAACTCACGAAGCAAGCTGGTTGCATAGCTTCCCGGCGGCAGCCTGAACTGTAAAAAAAGTGCGTCTTCAGCGGTTGACCAACTCATCTCATCGGGTCGAACGATAAGGTCACGAGTGCCGACTTTTGCACCTAGCTTCCTGAGCCCCGCCGCCCATGCCTGTTCCGTTTCATCAAAATATTCTTCACCTGGCTGGGGATCCCTGGACTTACCGATTAACGGCCCCTGCGCCACTTCCTGCGCATCACCCTGCTCAAGATGCCTTTCACTCTGTTCAAGGTACCTTGCGAGGAACCCGTTGAACAGCCACGAGCGCGCCGCAGATATCAACATCCCCCGGTTACCGCGAACTCGCTCTCCTTTTCGCAGTAATTGATCCGCGAGGATGAGATTGTGTCCATCACGGCCAAACCGTTGCGGTCCAAAATAGTTCGGAAGCCCCTGATCGGACAACCGCTCTAATCTTTCGACAAGATCGCGACCCTGCGACTCCGTTAGTTTGCCGTGACGAACTTTGATCCGGAAAACATTGCACTGTAATTGGCCACGTCGCAACTTGCTACGGTGCCATGTCATGGATTTCACCACAACACCTTCGACCGAAAACAGCGTCCAGTCTGCGTCGGTACCTGTTGGTAAATAGCAGCTGAACCACTGCGTGGTGACGCCATGCCTGTCCTTTCGACCCGCATAGCTGACATCCAGATCACGGACCTCCAAAAAGCTGGCCAACTGGTAGGCGACCCAACCGGTGTTCGCACCGGTCTTTTCAATTTCTATATAGAGGTGCTCACCTGTCCCAGTTGGTTCAAATGGCAAAATCTCATCAACCACAAATTCATCAGGCAGCGTTTTGATACAGCCATTGATCGTCGGAAGAGGTTGCAACGTCCGAAATAGATCGTCCGAGTATTGCGGTATCCTGTGACGCGCCATCGCGTGCATCGCTAAGAGTTGTCCTTAATCTTCGACGATCAGGAAGAAAGTTTCTCCCTTCTTGATCATGCCAAGCTCACTTCGCGCGATGTCCTCTACCGCGTCAAGACCCTGTTTGAGATCGACTATCTCGGCCCGCAGGACTGCATTTCTCCCACGGCGGCTGTCATTTTCGGCGGAGCGCAATGATACTTTCTCTCCGAGCCCATTGACGTGTGCAAAACTGCCCTGCCCTGTCCACAGGCGAGCCTGAAGGCCGGCAATTGCCAACAGCAGCACTACAACGAATATACGAAAAGGTGTGATCATCTTCGAAATTCTGTCATCCCTTTATAGATGGCGGAGCTATGGTCTTCTATTCTCAGCAACCGGTTGTACTTTGCAACCCTGTCAGAGCGACAAAGTGACCCTGTTTTGATCTGCCCTGCGGCTGTGGCGACCGCCAGGTCGGCGATCGTCGTGTCCTCGGTCTCGCCCGAACGATGGGAAATAACCGTTGTATAGCCTGCTTCGCGCGCCAGTCTAATAGCTTCAAGGGTCTCAGACAGGGTTCCGATCTGGTTGACCTTGATCAAAATAGAGTTGGCAACTCCCTCGTCTATACCCTTTTTCAGTATTGCCGGATTCGTCACAAAAAGGTCGTCGCCCACAAGCTGGACACGATCTCCGAGTATTTTGGTTAAATACGCCCACCCGTCCCAATCACTCTCATCAAGGCCATCTTCAATCGACAGGATTGGATATCGATCTACCAGGTCAGCCAGGTAATCGCTGAAACCTTCAGAATTGAACTGCTTGTCTTCGCCGGAAAGGACGTAGCTGCCATCCTTGTAGAATTCAGAGGCCGCACAATCAAGTGCCAGGAAAACATCTTCCCCCGCCCTGTATCCTGCCTTGTCTATCGCTTCCATAATCATCTGAAGCGCGGCTTCGTTACTGGGCAGGTTGGGGGCAAAGCCTCCTTCATCACCTACCGCTGTACTTAGGCCGTTCGAAGAAAGTACCGCTTTTAAGGTATGGAATATTTCCGCTCCACACCTGAGCGCCTCAGTGAACGTTGCAGCACCCACTGGCTGCACCATGAACTCCTGAATGTCGACGTTGTTATCGGCATGCTCACCACCATTTAGGATATTCATCATCGGTACCGGCATGCTGTATCTACCCGGACTACCATCGAGCTCCGCCAGGTATTCGTATAGCTGCAGCCCTCTTGCTTTTGCAGCCGCGGCGGCGGTTGCAAGCGAGACCGCAAGCATGGCATTAGCACCAAGGTTACCCTTGTTCTCAGTACCATCCATATCAATCATCATCTGGTCGATATCGGCCTGCGCCTGCACTTCGCGACCGATCAGCATTTCGCGCAAGCGGGTATTAATGTTCTCGACAGCTTTCAGGACACCCTTACCCAGGTAACGGGACGGGTCCTTGTCGCGAAGTTCAAGGGCTTCGCGAGAACCTGTAGATGCACCCGATGGCACACCGGCAGACCCGGTGAATCCACCCTCAACTTCCACCTCAGCCTCGACCGTTGGGTTACCGCGAGAATCAAGAATCTCCCTCGCTCTAATATCAATAATTTCCATAATGACTGATCTGTTGCTCCCCTTTGGTTTAAAAAAAACAGGTTTAAAAAAAACAGCTTTAAAAAAACAGCTTTAAAAAAATTGGTTTAAAAAAATAGTGTTGAACAAACCTCTTAAGCAAGCGTTGGTTTAACTACTGAATCAATTTGCATCAGGGTGGTGAGCAATTCCTTTATCTCGTGCATCGGCCAACTGTTCGGTCCGTCACTCATGGCATTATCAGGATCTGGATGGGTTTCCATAAATACACCATGCACACCGGCACCAATCGCCGCCCTTGCCAGTACCGGCACCATTTCTCTTTGTCCCCCGGAGGTAGCACCTTGGCCACCCGGCAACTGCACACTATGGGTTGCATCAAAGACCACCGGACATCCTGTCTCACGAAGCACAGCCAGTGAACGCATATCCGAAACCAGATTGTTATAACCAAAGCTGGCGCCACGTTCACACACCATGATCTGGTCATTGCCGGTTGCCTTGGCTTTGCTGACAACGTGTTGCATATCCCATGGGGCCAGAAACTGACCTTTTTTGATATTGACGGGCAGGCCCAGACTGGCAACACGTTGAATGTAGTTGGTCTGGCGGCAAAGAAATGCTGGCGTCTGCAGCACCGACACAACATCTTTTATTTCATCCAGCGGGGTATCTTCGTGGACATCTGTCAGCACCGGCACCTGCACCTGTGTCTTAACCTTGTCAAGAATTCGAAGCCCTTCGCTGATCCCGGGTCCACGAAAGCTCTCGTGGGAAGATCGATTAGCCTTGTCGAAAGATGATTTGTAAATAAACAGAATATCCAGAGACTCGCAGACTTCCTTCAGATAAGCGGCTGTCTCCATCGCCAGCGATTCAGACTCAATGACGCAGGGACCCGCAATCAGGAAAAAAGGTGACGTATCAGTGATCTCTCGGCCACAAAGTTGCATGCTATTTCTACCAGAATTCCCAGAGCAAGAAGTATACAGGTTACAGGCTAGCTGTTTTGCCTGACCAATGCTGCTTCAATGAAACTTGTAAACAAGGGGTGACCATCACGGGGAGAAGACGTGAATTCCGGATGGAACTGGCTCGCGACAAACCACGGATGGTCTTTATACTCAATCACCTCAACCAGCACATTGTCTGCACTTCTGCCTGCCACTTTAAGGCCAGCTTCCTCCAGCGCGGGAACAAAATTGTTGTTCACCTCATATCGGTGCCGGTGCCGTTCCTTGATCTCTGACTCCCCGTAGATTTGATATGTGAGAGAATCCTCAGACAGGTTACAAACTTGCTCGCCCATACGCATCGTGCCGCCCAGGTCTGAATCCTCATCCCGGGTTTCTGTCTCACCTTCTTCGTTCACCCACTCGGTAATCAGCGCGATCACCGGATACCGGGTATTGGGGTTGTTCTCGGTGGTATCCGCATTTTCCATGTCGGCAAGGTTTCTGGCGATGTCGACAACCGCAGCGTGTAGTCCGTAACAGATGCCAAGATAAGGAATCTTGTTTTCCCTGGCATAACGCGCCGCAGCCACCTTGCCTTCGAAGCCTCGCTCACCAAAACCGCCGGGTACCAGAATCGCATCGGCATCGTTGAGTATTTCTGTGCCCTCTACCTCGATCTCGACCGAGTCAATGAAATCGACATCAACTCGAGTGTGTGTATGGATACCCGCATGCAGAAGCGCCTCGTTCAGCGACTTGTAGGCATCCAGCAGGTCCATGTACTTGCCGATCATCTTGAGTTTTATAGTGTGCCTGGGGTTCAGCTGCGCATCGACGACCTTTTCCCAGTCGGAAAGGTCAGCCGGGCCAACATCCAGGCCAAGCTTATCCACAATAATATCGTCCAGGCCCTGTTCGTTAAGCATCGACGGGATTCGATAGATGGTGTCCGCGTCGATCAGGGGAATGACACCCTGGGGCTCGACATTGGTAAAGAGCGCAATCTTGTCTCTGGCACTTTTTGGAATCTCGTGATCAGACCTGACAATCAGGATGTCTGGTTGCAGGCCAATGGAGCGGAGTTCTTTCACAGAGTGCTGGGTTGGCTTGGTTTTGGTCTCGCCCGCCGTTGCTATATAAGGCACAAGGGTCAAATGCATCAGCAGCGCCCGTTTCGAGCCCATCTCAAAGCGAAGTTGCCTGACCGCTTCAAGAAATGGTTGGGATTCTATGTCACCCACAGTGCCACCGATCTCGACGATGGTTATCTCGGCACCTTCGGAGGCTATTAAAATTTTCGCTTTGATCGCATCTGTAATATGCGGAATCACCTGGATGGTAGCGCCAAGGTAATCTCCTCGGCGTTCCTTGGCGATAACGTCGGCGTAGATCCTGCCGGTCGTGAAATTATTGTTCCTGGTCAGGTTGCTGCAGGAACGAACGAACCTCTCATAGTGGCCCAGGTCAAGGTCTGTCTCGGTACCATCTGCAGTGACGTAAACCTCGCCATGCTGCAATGGGCTCATCGTTCCCGGATCCACATTGATATACGGATCGAGTTTGAGCATGGTGACATTGAGACCGCGGGCTTCGAGAATCGCCCCGAGCGAGGCAGCAGCGATGCCTTTTCCGAGTGAGGAAACTACACCACCAGTAACAAAAATAAAGCGAGACATCGAACTCCCATCTGATCAATATAGGCCGCAAGATGTGTGACCAAGATGGGATTACAGACTAACACGTGGGCGAATCCGCCTCAATGTAAATCTTGGATATGACAGGCTCGAACGGCCGTTATTTTTCGGTCAGCACTCGGTCAGCACTCGGTCAGCCAGCGAAAGGGCGACATCAAAACCCTCTTCTTCGGGCCCGGCCACCCACCCGTCAGCAACTTTCATAGAGATCTGCCAGTCAGGTACCGCCGCTATCGCCACAAGTTCATTCCCGGCGTAGATTAGGGGGATCCGGTCCCTGATCCAGGAAGGAACACGGCTTTCCTGAAAAATATTCTTAATATCCCGATTCTTCCCCATTCGGATCTTTTCCTTGCCCGACCGGAAAGCCACCCTATAGCCAGAAGACGCACGCAGGCCTTCCCCCTTGATAAAGTTGTTGGACACACAACCGCCGGGGAACTCAAAGTCACCAAGCGAACAACCTACAAACTCCATGGGTGGTAATGGCCGCAAGACATAGACCACATTATCCAAATCGCGAAACTCGAGGTCGCTAGCCGCCATATCAATTCTATTTTGATTCACAATATTACCTGCCAACTCAAGCAGCATTCTCCCAGTAGGCTGCGGCAGGTTCAGATCGTCCAGCCAGTGGGTCAGAAGCAACACAAGCTCGTCCTGCGGCATCCGCCGCAATAGGTTCAATCTGAGGCCATCCGGTGAATGACGAACTTGTTCCAGCTGCCCGCCTAACAGTTCTTTCCGCTGACTCCTGGCTATT
>JABJED010000274.1 GCA_018665025.1 Gammaproteobacteria bacterium | reverse complement strand
TTCGCCATTCTTGAGAAGCAATTCAAAAAAGCCCAGCGAGCCATCAAGAAACATGAGCGAAGCTCCTCGCAAGGCGCTAAGGAACTGCAAGCCCTGGGGGAAGCATTTCAATTTTTCAAATTCGTTCCAAAACATTATAACCTTCTCGTACAGATGGTGAGAGATACCCACACACAGATTCGTCGCCAGGAACGGCACATCATGAACACGTGTATTCGTCGTGCGAAGATGCCGCGGAAGATATTCCTCGAGAAGTTCGCCGGACATGAGGCGGACTTGAAATGGGTGCCGAAACAGATCAAGGCGGGACACGACAAACTCAAGAATTTTGAAGACGACATCCTTCGTGCCCAGAAACGCATCAAGCAGGCCGCAGAGGGAGTAGGGCTTGAAGTGATTGAAATCAAGGATATCAATCGTCGTATGTCCATCGGTGAAGCGAAAGCTCGTCGTGCCAAGAAGGATATGGTTGAGGCAAATCTTCGATTGGTCATTTCTATTGCCAAAAAATACACGAATCGGGGCCTGCAGTTTCTGGACCTGATCCAGGAAGGCAACATTGGCTTGATGAAAGCGGTTGATAAGTTCGAATATCGACGTGGTTACAAGTTCTCGACTTATGCTACCTGGTGGATTCGCCAGGCGATTACTCGATCCATTGCGGACCAGGCCAGAACTATTCGAATCCCTGTACACATGATCGAAACCATTAATAAGCTGTCGCGTATAAGTCGACAGATGCTCCAGGAGATGGGCCGTGAACCGACGCCGGAAGAACTGGGCGAACGAATGGAAATGCCGGAAGATAAAGTTCGCCGAGTCCTGAAGATTGCAAAAGAACCTATTTCCATGGAAACACCGATCGGTGATGACGAAGATTCACATCTTGGAGATTTCCTCGATTCAGACTCCAATCTTGGAGAAGGTGCATCAGTGGGTTCGCCGGTTGATACAGCAACCGAGGAAGGCTTGCAGGAAGCGACTCGCGGTGTACTGTCAGGCTTGACCGCAAGGGAAGCGAAGGTGCTTCGAATGCGTTTTGGTATTGATATGAATACTGACCACACGCTTGAAGAAGTGGGTAAGCAGTTCGATGTGACCCGCGAACGTATCAGGCAGATCGAGGCGAAGGCCCTTAGGAAGCTGAGGCATCCAGCGCGGTCGGATCACTTAAAGACTTTTCTGGATTAGATGAAAAAGCCCGCTTACAGCGGGCTTTTTTTGGGTGCTATATCTATCCGGAGCTTCGCAAGAAGTGCAGGCTGGCTCTCGCAGCATCAAATTGGTGTTGAGTAACACAAATTTAATGTCATTGCCGCCTCGTATTGGTTTCAGCCCGACGGGCTGAAACCAAACGATTGGTGGGCCCGGGAGGACTCGAACCTCCGACCAATGGATTATGAGTCCAGTGCTCTAACCAACTGAGCTACAGGCCCTTGCGCTTCAGGTTAGAAGGCAGCTAGTTTACCAGAAGACTAGTCTGTGGCGAACTCAAACAAAAAATCCGTCATAATTTTGGTGCCACGCGTCAGATTCTCTATAGAGATGCGTTCATTGTTGCCATGTACCCCGGTTGTCTCGCCCTGAAGATAAAGGAAAGGCGCAAATCCATAGCTGACAATGTCGACATCACGAAAAAAGTGGCTGTCGGTAAAACCGGTTGAAACACTTGGGATCAGGACAGCATTTTCCATAGTTTTGGTTACCGAATTTTCTATCGCATCATAAAGCGGCGTGTCAGTCTCGCTGATGGCTGGCGTGAAACCCATGATCCGGGTGATTTCGATGTTGTCGTCGTTGATGATAGTGACCAACTCCGAGAGAAACTGCTGTGGATCCTGGTCTGGCAGGAGCCTGCAGTCCAGCTCAAGTTCAGCTGTCGGTGGTACGACGTTGATCTTGTTGCTGCCTTTCAGTGTTGTCAGTGAACAGGTGTTGCTCAGCAAGGCAGCTCGCCATGGCTCCTCCATTTGAAGGGTAAACATGAATGCGTCATTGTCTAGTGCTCTTGAGATATCGGACATCATGACCTGGCGCTCCCCAGCCTGGAATGGCGCGAGAGCAGCAAAGTAAGCCTGGACCGCTGGTATGACTCTTCGTTCGAATTGGGTATCCGCAATTCGGGCACCTGCCCTGAGAATTCTTTTTACCGAGCTCGTCACTCGCGGTGCGCTGCCATGGCCGGGGATATCTGTGGCGGTGAGTCGTAACCACAAAGGGACCTTCTGGGTAACTTCGATGTTAAACGCCGGAATGTCGTCTAGTAACATGGCAGAACCACCTTCATTGACCAGATAGCCCACGCCTTCGAAAATTTCAGGACGGTTTTCCAGTAACCAGCCCGCGCCATAAAACCCGCCGGCTTCTTCGTCGGCAGTCGCCATAAAGATGACGTCCCTGTTCAGTTTCTGACCGCTGTCTTTCAGCGCAAGAAACGATGAGAGTTGAGCGATGCCCAGGCCCTTGGTATCAATAGCGCCACGACCATAGATATAGTCGTTCCTGATCTCACCGGATAGCGGTGGCACATCCCAGTATTTGGCGTCGGCGGGGACAACGTCAATGTGGTGCAAGAGAATCAGGGCCGGCTCGTCACCGCCCTTGAGACGAGCCCAGATATTTCCCCTGCTGGGCGCAGATTCGGCCGTTTCGAACGGGATATCAGCCTGTTCAAGAATATTTGCCAGGAAGGCGACTCCCCGGGACTCATTACCTGGAGGATTCACGGTGTCGATGGAAAGGTATTGGCGCAGCCAGTTCACAGACTGGTCGGCCTGAATTGGGAAAGACGTCAGGAGGGCCAAAGATATTAGTAGTTTCAGCATACTTGGTTCCTACAAACGAGCCAGAAAATCATAATTGCCAGGTACTGTCAATTTCCCAGCGTTGGGTGGACACAAACTAAATGTTTATCTACTATTCGTTTCAACGGGCCTCGAATCGAAACGAGAGGGGACCTGGTGAACAAAATTCTAAATCCGCCATTTAAGCTCGGACTTGATCCACCCAAAAAGGGACAGGTACCTATGAAACTAGTCTTTCGCTATCAGCCGATGGCGTCTCATTTCTTATTGACCGCAAGCCGTTTCTCGAATGAGGAAACGTCGTGATTAACGTCAATACACGCAAACAAAAAAACAAAACGGTTCGCGCCTTTTAATGCTCACCTGCTACGACGCATGGTCAGCCGGGATTCTAAGTAGCGCGGATGTGGACTGCCTCCTTGTCGGGAATTCGCTTGCAGTCGTGATAGGTGACCCCATTGCCCTGTTTCGTTTGATAGATAACGTAGAGGAGATCAGCTGATGTTGCTTTGTCTTGATGTGGGTAACAGTCAGGTTTTTGGCGGTATTTTTCATAATCATGAGCTTCAGGTGCAGTTTCGGCGAACCTCTCAAACCAATAGCTCTTCAGACGAGCTTGGCGTGTTCTTCCGTTCGGTGCTACGGGAGAACAACGTGGAGCCGGACCTGATTTCGAAAGTGGCAATTTGTTGTGTCGTGCCAGATCTGCTTTATTCTCTTAGAGCCTGTTGCCAGAAGTACTTTGGCTTGGATCCTTTGATCTTGCGTCCTGGCATCAAGACAGGATTGAAAATCCAGTACCGGGATCCAAAGGAAGTCGGCGCAGATCGTATCGCTGACGCAGTGGGAGCGGTTACGATGTTTCCCAAGCGCAACCTGATTGTCGCTGACTTCGGAACCGCAACGACACTATGCGCGATTACCAGGAACAAGGAATTTCTGGGTGGTAACATCATTCCGGGTGTCAGGTTATCCATGGAAGCGTTGGAAGAAAGAACAGCACAACTTCCTTCAGTCGAAATTCTACCGCCACGAAATGCGCTGGGCAGGACGACTGTTGAAAGTATTCAATCAGGCCTTTACTGGTCCAATGTAGGCATGGTCAGAGAACTGGTTAGCAGAATTACCGAAGAAGAGTTTGCCGATGAACCGCCTCTGGTTGTAGCGACTGGAGGTTTTGCCCAGCTCTTTAATCGGGAGAAGTTGTTCGACCAAGTGGTGCCAGACCTTATTCTCAAAGGTCTGCAGGAAATCGTCCGGCTTAATCGGTAGCGGTTTTCGAGTTGGCTACTTTCATTAACGCTAGCATGGGGTGAATGGGTTCGATAGTAACCCCTGTGAATAGGTTAAATAGTGAGTGGATTGCGATCAAATGCTGAGCATTGTTGTACCGACCTATCTGGAAGCAGAAAACATTCCCCCCCTTATTACCGGGGTTTTTGATTCGCTGGATGAGACTGGTATCTCCTGTGAGGTGATTATTGTTGATGATAATTCGCCTGATGGAATCAAGAATGTTGTAAATCAACTGGTCGCTGACTACCCCGTGCGTCTGGTGCAGCCCAAGGGCAGGGAGCGGGATCTTTCGATGAGCGTAATCGAAGGGATCCTGGCTGCGCATGGCGATCATATTCTGGTGATGGATGCAGATTTATCACATCCACCGGGTTTGATTCCCGCTATGTACCGGACGCTGTTGGAAGATGAGTCGGCGTTCGTGGTTGGAAGCCGTTATGTCGAGCACGGTAGTTTTGATAGAAGATGGAGTCTCTGGCGGTTTTTTAACTCCCACATTGCGACGCTTATTACGAGACCTCTGGTGCAATGCCAGGATCCGATGTCAGGCTTCTTTGCCTTTCGGCGGGATAGGGTTGAAGACTATGACTGCCTTAATCCAATTGGCTACAAGATTGGTCTTGAGCTCATGGTAAGGGGTAACTTCACAAGTGTCCGTGAGGTGCCGATTAATTTTTCTGACAGGGAGTTAGGAGAAAGCAAACTTAATTTGAATCAACAGATAAAATTTTTGCGACATCTTCGAAGGCTGTATACCGTCAGGTTCGGTACGCTTGGTGAGATACTGAATTATGGCGCTGTCGGGGCCGGTGGTCTGGTTATAGATCTGCTGTTTTATTATTTTTTGCAGCTCCTGGGGATGCCCCATCAGTTAGCCAGGGCATGTTCTTTCTGGCCTGCTGTCAGCTCTAACTGGTATCTGAATCGCGTTGCCACCTTTGGGGAGCGCAAACGGCGACCTCACGGCAGACAGTGGTTTGAATTCGTTTTGACCAGCCTGGTTGGGTTCTCGCTTAATTGGGGGGTCTATTACATACTGACCAGCGGTACAGCTTACTTCGACGACTATCGACTATTGGCTTTGATTGCCGGGGTTGGCGCAGCTAGCGTGTTCAACTTTGTGATGTCGTCGCTGGTTGTCTACAACGAGAAACGACAATAGGAATCTTTAACGTGCGATATGAAAACCTGAATATTTGGGATGGTGAATCGAGCAGCCAACGACAAGGTGCGCTGGTGGTATCTGATGGAATTTTCGTCTCTGAATCGACCGACCCCGACGACCAGGTTCGGGATATGAATGGCCTGTTTGCGATTCCGGGTTTGATTGATGCGCATGTGCATATGTGCCTGGATCCTGAGTTAAAGGATCCGCTACAGCAGACTGTTCCCGGTAAGGAAAAAGTCACGGAAGATATTCGAAAGCGTGCTGCAAAGATGGTCAGGGCTGGGATTACGTCAGCAAGAGACCTGGGTGGCGGTGAATATCTCGAACTTGACGTTCGTGACGAAATTGCGGCGGGTAAGACCCTTGGGCCAAGACTGGTTTGTGCCGGCCAACCTATTACATCCGTCGGAGGTCATTGTCATTTCTGGGGTGGGGAAGCGAATGGTGATGATGAGGCCGTTGCGGTGTTAGAACGCCAGAGAGCAAAAGGCGTAGACCTGATCAAGATGATGGTGACCGGAGGCAACATTACGCCAGGTTCACGCCCGGTAGACAGCCAGTTTGAGGATCAAACAGTGACCAATGTCGTCGCTCTGGCGAAACAATACGGCTTCCACGTTGCGGCACATTGTCACGGCACAGATGGCATTCGTCAGGCTGCCTCAGCGGGTGTTACAACAGTAGAACATTGTTCATGGGTTGGGGAATCTGGTTGGGGCAAAACCTTCGATACCGCTGTTGTTTCTCTCATGGTTAACAATGGCGTATGGGTGTCTCCAACGATCAATGCCGGCTGGAAGAGATTTACACAGAAGGACTTTACGGCGATGGTGCAACAGAATTACAGAAATATGAAGGAAGCGGGGGTACGCCTTATTGCGTCAACCGATGCGGGCATCCCGAATGTTTTTCATCATGACCTTCCGAGGGCGCTACCGGTTTTCGCGCATTTTGCCGGGTTATCTGCAGAGGAGGTTTTGCGAGCGGCTACATCGGATTGTGCAGAGGCGATTGGGCTTGGCGGAATAACCGGTCTAATCAGGCCTGGCTACTCTGCGGATTTTGTTCTCTATGAAGAGGATCCATTGATAAACCTTAAAGTGCTGGAAAAACCCTTCATGGTTGTGAGCCGAGGCCGAGAGATTCAGCCAGGCTAGTCTTCCTCTTGCCAGGCCAAAATGACCTAACCAGGCTGACCATTATCGCGATGGCCAGCGAGATATGTGGTCTGTTGGTCTAATTTTATGCGGCCGTAATCAGCTATCCTTGTCAGCTATTCGTGGATTGACACACCCGTCTCATCTAGGTAGTTTGCAGGCTGATAAAAGCTACGGACTTCTAATGGAAAACTTATTTGATTTATCCGGTAAAGTTGCTGTGGTCACCGGGTCCACAAAAGGTATCGGGCGGGCAATTGCGCAGCAGATGGCCTTTAATGGCGCTGATGTTGTGATCTCGAGCCGTAAAGAGGATGCATGCCAGAGCGTTGCAGATGAAATTAATGCCGGGCTGAACGGGAAGGGCGGTAAAGCCATCCCCATCCCATGCCACATTGGTTACAAGGAACAGATGCAACAATTAGTAGATAGCACCCGGGAACAACTGGGCAAGATTGATATCCTGGTCTGCAATGCGGCTGTCAATCCCTACTACGGTTCCATGATGGACATTCCCGATACCGCATTTGAAAAAATTCTTGATTCCAATGTGAAGTCCAACCACTGGCTTTGCCAATTAGTACTGCCGGAGATGGTCGAGCGCAAAGATGGCGTTATCCTGATTATCTCGAGTGTTGGCGGAT
>JABJED010000040.1 GCA_018665025.1 Gammaproteobacteria bacterium | reverse complement strand
TCATCGACATCCAGGCCGATATAGATTACCTTCTTGTTCATAGACGCCTCTCTTTTTGTGGGGTGGTACAACGTACCACATTGAGATATCCATCATTGATGGTAGCTCTCGGGTAAAGGTGGGGCGTCTATATCTTCTATTGTCGGTCATCCATAGCCACGGAAACATAGTGGGGCATGCAGATATTGAAGGAATTGAGAGCGCCCGGATAAGTAGGTTGCTCGAAAATAATAGTGTCGGCCTCATCCAGATAGATGCGAGCAATAAAATCGACGCCAGCGGTCAGGAAAAATAACCACTCTTTTTCTATTCTCAGCAAAGTATTGTCAAACCTTGGGATCGCCTGCCGTCCCCTTCTGCTGATCTGGACACCTGTTGACGATCGAGATTTTGGCGATTTGGCCAATTCCCCATTCTATAACGGGTGACCGGGCTGAATAACAAATACGCCTTCAGGCCTTACTCCGGCACTTTACCCCGGTTCGTTCCTCCGGCCCCGCTACTTATGGGTACGAACCAAATCGGCGATGACCATGCGCGTTCCTGCAGCGTCGCCTGAAGATCAGACCGGGGTGCTACCCCCGCTTTAACAGCATCCCAGGTAGACCAGCGACAGGTTGGGTTTTCCAGTGCGCGAGCATAATAAAAGGCGTGCAGTGTCGGATCAAACTCAGGGTCAACCCAGGTTGTTTTAAGCTCGGCCGCCCCAATCCCTGGGGTGATTGAGCAATTTTCCAGGTTCACACTGGCACCATTTTCGCCGCAACGGTGAGTTACGGGGTCAATTGCCAGACCATCAGAGCAGGCGACGTCATAGACCTTCTCATGATGCTCGCCGTTGACAGTCCAACCTTTTACAACCTGAATTCTCTGTAGGTTAGCCGAAACCGGGTCGTGGGTTCCCCAGATAATAAAGCCAGGAACCTGATCTGTTTTTGCCAACAAGTCTGATCCCATAGAGACCCCGTTTCTGTATGCCTGGGAAATGACATTCTTATCCTTCAACATTTCGTTGTTAAAACCATAACCGGCAAAGAACCTGAGGCGCATTCTGGGTCCGGAGGTGGCAAAAGTTTCCTTGCGTCGAAAAGCTGAGTAGATCGCTTCTCGAGTATTTTCTTCAGCCCAAACAGCAGCAATGCCTGAGGCACCCCAGGTCTCAAAGGCACCGGCTAAATAGCGTTCACCATCAACCTCTTTGGTTAACCCTAAAAGGTTTGCGTCTTCGCTGTTTACTTCGCCAGCAGGTTCTGTCTTTGCCAAGGGCAGGGAGCCCCGTTGTATACCATTGGAATCTAACAATCCCGCCTTGGAGAAGAAATTTTCCTCATCATCAGAGCTTGCGGCGGTATGCGTGTCTGAGGAGCCAATAAAACCGAACTTGTAAGGATTGGTAATTCCCTTGCCTTGAAATGCGAGCCCATTAAGTAGCGCTTCGCGAGCGTAGGAACCGCTGGGTTGACTCGCTAGTGTGGTGGCGATTCGGTACGGCATAATTTCGAAGTTAGCCCATTCATCGGTTTCAGACAGGGCTGGGTGCGTTTCGGAAGTGCCTTTTATCTGGGTGATTTCTATTAACGGCTCATTCCGGATACGTCGCTCGGCATAATTATCATCCAATGGATTCCCCGCCCAATCCACTAATTTGAACATTTGGCCATTGGACCCGTTTGAATTGTGTGGGATTGCCAGGCTTTCGATGCCCTGTTCACGAAGGTCATCCATCCAGGCCCACAAACCTTCAGGGTTCTGGCTATGAAACCGGGAAAAAGGCATGGCCGGGAGTTTGTCCGCCGCCTGGAAAATCACATTTCTGTGCAAGTTACCCCGGTCGTTGGTCGAAGAAGTGTACTCGTAGGCAACAAAGGTAGTGAACTTACCAGGTTTATTAAACACCTCAGCAGCTTTGATGGTATCTGCCCAGGCGTTGCGTGCAATATCGTTGACCATTTCGACATCAATATCGCCATCAACAATACCTGACAAAGTACCTGGTAAAAATGTTCTGAATGCCGCTGTTCTATCGGAGACGCTATCTGTGGTTAAGTTTTCGGGGGCATTCAAGTTGTGGAGAGCTTGCACATATTCGAGCTTTGAAAAATCGGTTGAAGTATCCGCCGCCGATTTGACCGCGCCTAAAAACATTGCGTGGTCCGTTACTGCATAAAAATCCAGGGGCTGGCGTAATTGCACATCGAACCCGGCAGGGTGCTTGATTGCCTGACCTGTCGCGTAGCGATAAGCATCGTATGGCGTGGCAATGGTACCGAAGGCAAATGCATCGAAAGAGTAAGCGGTATGCACATGTAAATCGCCGAAATAAGCACGCCGTTCCGCGTTGGCCGCAGGGTTTGCCGTAATGATGTCGGCGGGCATCTCGAGCTGATTATCGCCAAAACGCGAAGCGACCACTGCAGTTTGCACCTCCTGTTTAACTGCTTGCGCGGCCTGCTCTGCGCAGCCTGTAGCAGCTAGCGCGGCTATCATGCCGATGGCTGCCAGGCGGCTGAGCCTGCTTCTGCGAGTATCAGGTGTTATAGATGGTTTTGCGAAAAATTTCATACTAGCCTTCCCTGTTGATATAAACCTTATCAACTCGTTTTTTGTTTTATTATCTGGCGAGACTATCAGATAAAAAGAAATGCTGTGTGCGTAGCATCATGGGTGACCTTTCAGCAAATTTCCAGCGGTGACGTAAATTGCAGTGAGCAACCCTACCTTCTATAGGCTGGTCAATAAGAGGCCAATCTGATTTTGACCATTCTCTGGCGTAAAACTGCCCTCCCCCGCATTTATTTTAAGCATCCCTTACGGCGATACTTTTGTATTCCTGGAAAAACATGTTTTAAGGTTTCCAGGCTCCAACTATTTTCGCAGCGGTTTTTACTGGATCAGAATTTACCGAGGACCGCGGAGAATCATCAGCTTGTTGATCTCTTCACGGCTCACTTTGAGATGGCTCAACGAAACCTTGGTTTACACAAGTACTTGCCGATCTTGACGGCACACGTGAGTATGCAAATGGTTTTGCACTATAGCGTGAAACCTACTACAGTCAAACTCAGCGATAGCGTGTAGAGAGTTTTCACAAAACTGTTAACGTCACGGCCATACAGATCGCTGGCATGGTTGGAAAGGACGAACAAAAACGATAGAAAACACATTAAGAGAGATTGCATATTATGAAAAGGTTTTTGGTTTTTTTATTTTTGACACCGATAATTGTGGCGTGTTCGCCTCCTGCAGACGACGCGCCTGAAGCGCCGCAAGTTGAGATGGCTGCAGTTCCTGAAGCGCCACAAGTTGAGATGGCTGCAGCTCCTGAGGCCCCCGAGCCGGCAGCTTACTACGAATTTCTTTGGTGTGAGTTTGGAGAAAATTACTCTGCTGAAAGTCGGGATGCATATTTCGCTGATTTCAATACAATTGCTGACTCCATGACGGAGCGAGGCCTGGCTTCATTCGCCTACGCTCCCAGAGACTGGGAATCGGAAGATTTTGATGCTCTGTGGGTAAACCGATGGGCAGATAAAGAGACCAGTGTGCAAGGCTGGGCTGAATGGCAATCAGGTGGCGGCAATGAAAAGCTTCAGGCTGATCATCCGGACGTATTAATGTGTGGCCAGGAAGCCGGCACCAATGTGTTCGGTTATACAACATACATACCCAAAGATCTTCCGGCTACATTCTCCGTTGAAAATCCTCCGTACCATGTAGACAACCTGTTCTGCACCTTCAACGAAGGAAAAGAACCTGAAGATATGCGTGCGTATTTAAGAGATCACTATATGCCTTTTTTAGATCGCTATACGGCTGAGAATCCTGACAACAGCTACTGGTTTGCGATTGGTGTTCCTGATTTTGAACCCATGGAAAATTACCCCCAGGATTTCAATTGGCTGAATTACTTTACCAGTCCTGAAGAAGCGGCCGCTGCGATAGCAAACTACGAGAAGGAAACCGATCTCCAAAATCAGATGGGTGAAATCGCGACCTGCTCGGACAGGGCTCTTTGGAACGCCCTGCCTATCAGGATTCCACCCAGCGCAACATAAGCGGCAATGGGCCGGTGAGCATTAGCCGGAAGGAGAGTCTCATCGCGAAACAAGTCTGTCGTCCAATGTGCAGTAGCACTGCGGATGGCAGACCATACCCACTATTATGTATTGAGCTAAACCCTTATGGTGAATCTCGGCAGTATTGAATGCGGTTGCGGAGGGGTAAAGCTGTACCTTCCCAACCCGAGGCCCAAATTCCGTTGCGGCTGTTGTTGCAGTGACTGTCTTCAGCGTGCCTATATTGGTGCTAATGGCCACCCACCTAAGGCGGTGCTCGAGAGGCGGGCGCCGATCGATTTAATCTACGTCGATTCATTCTTCCTGCTTCCCGATAAAGATACCCGAGCGCAACTAAGTGTTTTTAGGTTGAATGATCCTAGCGGGGCTAATATCACTTTGAGAGCCGAATGCTGCGGGGCAGTTTTGTGCACCGAAAATCAGGCCGTTCACGTACCTCATTCGATGGCGGCATTTAATAACCTCGAGCCTACGGTCGTTAGCGACTTTTTCGATGTTCCCGAGATGCCCTTTCATATCTTTACTGCTGACTGGCCAGAAAATTTCGCGAAAAGACTGGCGGACCGAGAAACGGATGAACTCGGCATGGCTCGCGAGCAAATCTCAAACCCAGCGTCCGAAATGGATAACCTCCACATGGTAAACCTGATTAGAGCTTTCCAGGTTCCTCCACCGTCTATGTCCGCTGACTTCATTTCTTTCAAGGACCTTCGCGAAGAGTTGCCCCTGGAAGTCGTTCATGACTATTTCGAAGATTCTCGTTTATGAGTACCTTTCTAGCTAACTGTTAACCTGTCTTTCCACATTATCCTATGCACTTTTTGTAGAGGGACTATGTGCGTTATCGACGATAATAGATGTTGGATAGAAAACCCGTTACTACTCTGCGAAGGTAACTTCCCGGGCTTTCAACCTCCCGCCGCATTCGCTGCAGCATACATGGCCATGCAACGTCTTCCGGCAGTTCCTGTGAATGAGTCGCATGGGTTTACCATTACCTGCTTTACACCATTTATCGCCCCACTGCAGTAGTGTCAGAAAGTAGGGAAAGAATACTTCACCCTTCTCGGTCAACTTGTACTCGTAGCGCCTGGGTTTCTGCTGGTACTCTTTTTGTTCAAAAATGTCCTGCTCCACCAGAAACTTGAGGCGACTTGAAAGAATGTTAGTCGCAACAGGTAACTCGGCGTGAAACTGATCGAATCGAGTTAACCCATGGAAAGAAAGCGCCAGGATGTTTGCAGTCCAACGATCACCCACGATATTAATGACGTTTTTGTAAAGCATGCGCTTGCTGGGTACTGCTTCTACCGATATGGACGAACGACGACGAATTTTCATCTCTCTTTCGTCCCGGGTCGCACCTGGCCCCGGTTTGTAGTCAATATCAAACGGTAGTACCCGCTCATCGCAGTGTCGACAACGAAGTTCTGGAGTAAATTCCAGTCCGCACTTCAGGTGATTGAAGGATACCTTGTCAAGCTGAGGGGTATTGAAGAAATTTCGCTCCCAGGCTATGGCCATCAGGGCGTTTTCGTACAGATCGATCGACTTTTTCGTCAGGTGGTATCGCATGCGCTTGCCACCTTCACGGTCCGGCTTCAGCTGAATGCAATCGACAGATTGCAGCCATTTCAGGCGATTAGAAAGTACCCCTCTAGAGACCCCTGTGGCTGCCATCATCTGGTTAAATGAATTAATACCCCAGAAGACTTCCTGAATGATCAGCAGACACCATTTGTCGCCAATCTGGTCGAGTGCGCGATTAATTGAACTTGCGCGAGTGATCAGCTTTTTCATCCAAGCGGCATTGTATGGTCTGTTAATGAAAGACTTTCAGGACTGGTTTTTGTCTTGCGAGCGATAGTTTTTTAATCAACGAATCTATCAAATGATCGTTTCTACTATACAACTTCGATGACAACTTAGGTGATGACACCATACCCACCTCGGTCTGTTGGCCACTCGCACTTATAATATAGTCTTGTTATGCAAGCATAGCAATCAGCCAATACAGGGCAGCTATGTCTATATCGATGCTAAACAGGACACCACCTTCTTCTCATTAGTGATGCATTAGGGAATGAGCTGGCAAGAACGCCTGAGGATACCTGGACCATTGGCCTCAAATATGATTATCCGATGAGCCGCGGAGCACAACCGGATCTTTTAATATAATGTCGGTATAGACGTTGAGGCTACAGTTTCGCATGAAGAAACCTGGCTGCGTCTGCATAAGCCTGCCTCCTCGTTTTCTCATCCCTACCGATCAAATACCCATACTTTACGCAATCACTGAGACGCGCGCCAAGCCGCAGGCGCGCGGCGATCCGTTTGCAAATCACCAACTGTTTCCCAAAACGTCTCCAGAGACTTTATGTGTTCCGCTGGTGAGTTCAATCCTGGGCCAACACCCTTCAATTCAGCAGCGCGCATCGAAACGTAGTCCGCATTCAAACTACTCCATTGTTCAGCCTGGCGACGCCAGTTGTCAGCACCATCCTGGAAGTTTACGAAGGCTTCAACGCCAAACCCGGTGACGTCTCGCCCTGCCAACTCGACCAGTTCACGGCATCTTTGCGCAGCCTCAATATTCGACTCCTGGTCCCCGCCGAGCATGATGCCATCACCAATCCTTGCAGCTCGCTTGAACGCAGCATCGGTAAAGCCACCAAACCAGACTGGGATTTGGCGTTGTGGCAAAGGATTAAGACCCGCGCCATCCACACGATGATGCTTTCCATCAAAGTCCACGACCGGATTGCTCCAAAGTTCTCGCATCAGCTCTACCTGCTCAGACAGACGTTTTCCTCTCGATGAAAAATCCTCGTTGAGCGCCTCATATTCGACAAAATTCCAGCCAGAGCCAACGCCGAGGCGCATTCGCCCCCCAGACAGTAAATCGATCTGGGCGACCTGTTTGGCAACCAATGCAGTCTGACGCTGAGGCAGCACGAGGATACCGGTAGCAAACTCAATCTTTTCGGTAACCGCAGCAAGATAGCTGAACAGGACCATCGGTTCATGAAAAGCATCTGCCTCATTATAGATTCCATACAGCTTCGGCTGACGATCACGTTTAACAGCACCCAGAATGTGGTCGTATGCCACGATATGTGAATAGCCAAGAGACTCAGCCGTCTGAGCCCAGTCACGAATTACAACTGGATCAGACCCTATTTCCTGATGTGGATAGATTGCCCCAAATTTCATGGGCTAACCTCCTGGGTGATCGCTCCGCGATACTTATCGCCACCCATCCAATAGAGAATGGAACCGATAACGACGGTAACAAGACTGATCAACATGGCGTAACGTATGGATTCTGCGCCAAATTCTGGCTCAAGCAGATCGCTCAGTGCTCCGACAACAACCGGACCGAGTCCCAAACCAATGAGATTCAACAGAAGCATCAGCAAGGCAGATGCCTGCGATCTGAGATGATCCGGCGTCAGCGTTTGAATCGCAGCATAAGTTGGTCCAATCCAGAAAGAAGAGACAATGCCGCCAAAGAACAAAAAGACAACGGCATGAGGAATACGATACTCACCAAGCCGCCATTGTTGGCTCTCCGGCCACAGCACAAACAAGCCCAGAAATATAACCGAGAGCCCCGCGCCAATCGATGGCAGTCTTAACTGCCATCGTGCATCCCTGGATGCGAGTCGGTCGCACAAAATCCCACCGGAAATTGCACCGATGAGTGCGCCAAATGTACCCACCACGCCCAGGACCAATCCAGCTTCGATCAGCGACAGCCCATGAACACGTATAAGGAAACTCGGGAACCATGTCCCCATACCGTATCCTGCGAGTGCAGTAAAACCAGTAGCGAATGAAATAAGGGCAAAAGCAGGTATTCGCCAAAGCCGGGTCAAATCTTCCAGCATCGACCTTGGATCAGGCACTGCGCTTTTTAGCGGTTCCTTAACAACAATGAACACGAGCAACCCAACAAGCACACCCGGTAAACCAAAAATAAAGAAAACGCTACGCCAGCCCAACTGATCAGCGATAACCGCACCACCCAACATACCCACAAGTACGCCGATCTGTGTACCGCTGCCATAAATTCCCATCGCAGTTGATCTTTCTTCAGGCGGGAAGTAGGACGCAATCAACGAGTGTGACGGCGGTGTGCCACCAGCTTCACCCACGCCAACGCCAACACGCAGAACGGCAAGCTGCCAAAAGGTTCCCGCCATACCGCAGAGCGCGGTCATACCACTCCACACTACCATCGACATCGCCAATACATTACGCCTGGACCAGCGATCAGCCAGACGGGCTACCGGTAATCCAAGCACCGCATAGAATAAAGCAAAGGCGAATCCGGAGAGAAACCCCATCGCAGTATCAGAGGCACCAAATTCAGCCTTAATTGGCTCCAGCAGGATCGTCATTAACTGCCTGTCGATAAAACTGAAAACACTCGCGATGAGCAGTACGGACAATACGAAGTATCGGTATCCCACTGAATATGTATTGGTCATGGTATACATGAACCTCCGTTTAATGAATTCGTCCCTGGTTCAGCCGCGAGATCACAGCAAGAACCGGTAGAAGCGGCTTTCGAGATAGCATGATTTGACAGCCGCATACCCTGACCAGTAGCTGTGACTATTGCCATGCAAAGTGAAAAATCAAAATATTTCATATTAAATAACCTAGCCGAGTTGGGCCTGACCGCCATCAACGGCGATTGTCTGCCCGTTTACATACCTTGAACCTTCGCTGCAGAGTTGAACCACGAATCGACCAATATCTTCCTCGCACTCACCGACCCGTCCCTGGGGAATAGACGCTTGAAAGGCTTCAGCTTCTTCAGGGTTGTTTGCCATCCACCAGACGAGACCCGGCGATTTTGCATGAGGAAGAATGACATTCGTTCGGATTCCATCCGCGCCCCATTCACAGGCCGCAGCCCTGGTGAGAGATCGAATCGCTTCCTTTACCGCCGCATAAGCGCCATAGCCAGACATGTCCCAGCGTTTTGCTACCGTACTGGCAAGGTTGACGATACAGCCATCACCCTTGAGATGAGGATAAGCAAGTTTCATCAGCCTCAACGTCGCCAGCGGCCCTGATTCAAACCCCGCAGTAAAGACTTCGTCTGATACTTCATTCAACAATCCATTTGGCACTTCCTGGGCATTGTTAACGAGAATATTGAGTCGCCCGAAGTGGGAAATTGTTTCGTTAACCGCCCGCGCCAGATCGGTACTGCTCTTTACATTGCATACAACCGCTAGCGCTTTACCCCCCCGGTCAACGATGGCGGTGACAGTTTTGACCAGCTTTTCTTCGGTGCGGCCAGTGACGACAACGTTTACGCCTTCAGCCGCCAGTGCTAGAGCGATCCCCTCTCCTACCCCTTGACCAGCACCGGTTACCAGAGCAACTTTACCCTCAAGTTCCTTCATCGAAATCACCCCAAACAATGAGACTATGGATAAAAACGGCTGATCGTATCAACCACACAAGCAGGACGATCGGCACCTTCAATTTCCACGGTGACTCGCACAACTATCTGCAAGCTACCCTTCACTTCTTCCACTGAAACAACTTCTCCCGCACCGCGAATCCTTGAGCCTACGATGACTGGCGATGGAAAGCGCACCTTCTCACAACCGTAATTCACGCCCATCGATGACTCAGTAACCGTTATCAAATCCGGCAGAAATTTGTTGACGAGCGCCAAAGTCAGATAACCATGCGCAATAGTTGATCCAAAGGGTCCTTCTGCCGCACGGGCTGGATCCACATGTATCCACTGATGATCATCGGTTGCATCCGCGTAACCGTCGATACGAGATTGTTCAATAAGCATCCAGTCCGTACTGCCGAGATCCGTACCAACCAGCGTGTTCAACGCGTGAAAGGGCACTTCCATATCAGGCTCGCTGACTGGACACAGACACAGTCTCACCGGTCATGTAGCTAGAATAGTCAGAGGCCAGAAAAACCATCACATTGGCCACTTCCCAGACTTCTGCTGCACGGCCATAGGCTTCCTTTGCCGTCAATTCTGTCAGCAACTCTTCAGTCGTGACTTTCGCCAGAAAAGGATGCATTGCAAGACTCGGCGCGACGGCGTTGACGCGGATGCCTAGTTCTGCGCCTTCGACACCCGCACAGCGGGTCAGAGCCATGACACCCGCCTTCGCGGCAGCGTAGTGCGCCTGGCCTTTTTGTGCTCGCCAACCTAATACAGATGCATTATTGACGATAACGCCACCGCGCCCCTGCATGGTTTGCATGGCGGCTCGCGTCATACGAAACGTTCCATTAAGGGTCACATCCAATACGACATGCCATTGATCATCTGTCATGTCGATAAGATCGGCCGTACCACCAAGTCCAGCATTATTAATAACGACATCTGTCTCACCAAATATCTGGGCCGCCGTTACAAACAATCGATCAACATCTTCCTGGCTGGTGACATTGCAAAGACTGGTCGCAGGCTGCACGCCTGTTTCTTTCTCCAGTCTGACTGCCGAGTCTTTGAGTCTGCCTTCATGGATATCTGAGATCAGGACCGACGCGCCTTCTTCCAGACAACGCTTTGCAACCGAAAAACCGATGCCGGTACCGGCAGCTGCAGTCACGATCACACGTTTATCTTTTAGAAGGTTATGGCCTTCAACATAAGTTGGTGGGAGCGAAAGAGACATGAATTACCCTCAAGATCCGTAAACGGATTGCGCTTGTCTGCTGGACCCAAGAAGTTTGTCGACAACGTCGCCAAGCTCCCCTGTCTGCCAACGAGCATTTTTGTCAACTTCGGGGCCGGTGTGCCAACCTTCAGCAACTGACAGCTTACCGCCGAAAATCTCGAAACATTGGCCACTGACGTGCGCCGATTCCGCACTCGCCAACCAAACCACCATTGGCGCAACATTATCGGGGTGGTAACAATCGAAGCTGTCGTCTTCCGGTACTTTCATCATCTCCGCAAAAACGTCCTCTGTCATACCGGTACGCGCCTGAGGTGCCAGTGCATTTGCCGTAATACCATATCGAGCAAGCTCAGCGGCCTGAACCAGGGTCAGAGTGAGAATGCCTCCTTTCGCCGCAGAATAGTTTGATTGGCCAATCGAACCCAGCAGCCCCGCGCCTGAACTGGTGTTAATAATTCTGGCATCGACCTTGACGCCATCTTTTGATCGCTGACGCCAGTACCTGACTGCATGATTGGCGATACAATAGTGACCTTTAAGATGCACGGCCATCACCGTATCCCAGTCTTCAGGGTTTAGGCTGGCAAACATTCGATCGCGGCAAACACCCGCATTATTGACAACACCGTGAACGTCACCGTAGGTCTGTATCGCTGCCTGAACGATGTGCCCAGCATCTTCGTGGTCGGTAATATCATGGCTATCAATGCAGGCACGACCTCCTGACGCCTCGATAGCAGCAACTGTCTCACTTGCCGTTGCCTCGTTGATATCGTTAACAACAACATTGGCTCCGGCCTCGCCAAGTGCCAGCGCATAGCTTCGGCCAAGCCCACCGCCTGCACCACTAACAATAATTGTTCTGTCTTCACATATTCCGGTCATCACTACAGCCGCTCGATGATCGTGACATTTGCCTGACCACCACCTTCGCACATAGTCTGCAGCCCCCATCGTCCACCAGTACGCTCCAGTTCATGTAAAAGCGTCGTCATCAGTTTGGTACCGGTCGCACCAAGCGGGTGCCCCAAGGCAATAGCACCGCCGTTGACATTGGTTTTTTCGTAGTCGTAACCAGTGTCCGCAAGCCAGGCCATGACGACCGGCGCAAACGCTTCGTTGATCTCGACCAGGTCAATGTCTGCGATGTTCATACCGGTCTTTTCCATTGCCCGTTTAGTGGCAGGCATAGGTGCTGTCAGCATCCAGATCGGGTCATCTGCGAGCACACTGATATGATGAATTCTGGCTCTTGGTTTAAGGTCATAACGTTTTACGGCTTCCTCTGAACAAATCAGCATCGCCGAGGCAGCATCGCAAGTCTGGCTAGAAACCGCTGCTGTAATGCGACCGCCCTCCTGCAGTGGCTGGAGTCCTGCCATGGCATCCAGCGTTGTACCGCGGCGCGGTGTTTCATCCATAGTAACGCCGTTTACAGGTGTGATTTCCCGATCAAACCGGCCTTCATCGATAGCACGGAAAGCACGCTCGTTTGAGTTAAGTGCAAACTGCTCGAGGTCCTGCCGCGACAGCCCCCACTTTTCTGCAATCATTTCAGCAGCATTAAATTGTGTGACCAGTCCGTCGCCAAATCTCTTCACCCAGCCGATTGAACCGGTGAAAGGATCGCCAAAACCGTACGCCTGCCCCGCCAACATCGCCGCAGATATCGGGATCTGTGACATAACCTGCACCCCTCCCGCGACAACAACGTCTGCCGTGCCACTCATTACCGCCTGCGCAGCAAAATGGACAGACTGCTGCGAAGACCCGCATTGCCGATCAATGGTTACGCCGGGAACGTGTAACGGCAGGCCGGCAGAGAGCCAGCAAGTGCGAGCGATATCACCGGCAAGGGGACCAATGGTATCCACACTACCGAAAATAACATCTTCATAGTCATCCCCAGGAACATCATTCCTGTCAACTAGCTCCTTCAGGACGTGACCGCCTAGATCAGCAGGATGCATTTCTGAAAGACCGCCCTTTCGTCTCCCTGTTGGCGTTCGCAACGCATCAATAATATATGCTTCTGCCATTATCTTTCTCCTTTTATTCCTTATTCCTTATTTGTTGTTCGTCGCGGCTTTCAAAAAAAACCTGTCATGTGTCCTCGAATTTCGCTGTCTTTCCTGTCTCCACGAACGCATCACGGGCAGACTGACTGTCCTCGTGCATGTACATTTCGAAGGTAAACCCCTGCTCCCAACGATAGTTCCTGTCGACATCAAAAGATTCGATACCGTTCAACGCTTGTTTTGCAATTCGCAACGCATCCCGAGACTTCGAAGCGATGATTCCCGCAAACTCTCGCGCAGCCCCAAGATGCTCGCCAGTTGAAACCACCTGTTCAATCCCGCCCAGACGATGCGCTTCTTCGGCCGTTATCTGGCCACCGGTCAAAAATGCCGCACGAACCTTTGCATGGGGAAACATGCGCTGCATATGGGATGCTCCTCCCATGGCCCCTCGATCAATTTCAGGCAATGCGAAGTAGGTATTATCTGCCGCAATCACAGCATCGGAAGACCCACAGACGCCAATTCCGCCCCCAAGTACAAAACTGTGCGGTGCCGACACGACCGGTATTTCGCACTCATGAATGGCCTTAAAGGTCAGAAAATTTCCTTTGTTAACCTCGACGATGGCCCCGCTGTTTTCCGCCAGCTCCTTGATATCAACACCCGCGCAAAAACCTTTACCTTCGGCACGAATCAGTACACAACGCACGTCCGGGTTCTTTCCTAAAGATGTAATCAACTCTGGCAACTCAAGCCACATTGCACTACTAAATGCGTTGACAGGTGGGTGGTTAAACACGAGTTCAGCTACCCTGTCTTTGATCTCAACATCAAATGGCATGTTCAGTTTCTCCTCTGGTCATCGCGCCAATGTTCAAGAGCGACAACTCTGCCTCACTGACAATGCGTTCGATTAATTCGGTACAACTCGGCAGGTCATCGATGAGTCCCGCAACCTGGCCACTGGGCAGCACGCCATCCTGGGGACTACCCTGTACCATCGCCTGCTGGATAATCATTGGTGCGTTCGCGGCCATTATGGTCTGACCCAAAGTCATGTCCGTGTCCCTTGCCATCGCAATTCCTGACCTGACCAGATCCAGCATGGAAACATCCATGTGCTGTTTAAAACGCCACGCATTGACCAAAGCCCTCACCAGCATGCCGATTCGACCGGATGACTCCAGGGACCGCAATCGTTCGTTCATGATCATCCGTTGGGGCAATCCATCCAGCTTCGTTGAAACAGGTATATTGGTAACAACAGACTTCAGATAAGCTTCTTTCGTCTGTAGTGGAGTTGGGCTATCCGACGTCAAAAGAAATCGAGTCCCCATGGCAATACCGTCAGCACCATAAGCAAGCGCTGCGGCAAGACCCCGTCCATCTTTGAAACCGCCGCAGGCCACCACAGGAACTCCCAGGTCCAACTCCAGTACTTGCGAGAGTAGCAGCCAGGTCGGCGTCTCTCCTGTATGTCCGCCCCCTTCCTGGCCCTGACAGACCAGAATATCTGCGCCAAGTGCAACAGCTTTCTTCGCATGCTTGGCCGCACCAATGGTGGGGACACAGCGAATGCCCTCGCCCTTCACTTTTTCGATTATCTTCGGCGAAGGTGCTCTGCCGTATGACAGCGCCGCCACTTTATGTTCAATACAGGAATCGACAATCTGTTCGACACCCGCCTGAAAGGAATGAAGGTTAACGCCAAATGGCGCACTGGTCTTTGTCTTAATATCCCTGATCGCCTGGTCGCACTCAGCCGGTTGCATCACCGCTGCCGCCAGGAAACCGAACGCGCCAGAATCAACAGAGGCTGCAACCAGCTCTGGTGTCGCCACCCATCCCATAGCCGTCTGGATAATCGGATACCGACATCCCAAAGCTTTTGTCAGGCTGGTTTCCAATTTCATGGCTATTCAGCCGCGCCAGTCGGATTACCTTTAAATACAGTAGCTCTCATCTCATGAGGGTCGAGTCTCGACAAGACCTCAAGTTGGTCATCAGTTGGCGCAACCGTCGTCCCGATTTCATCAGCTTTCGCCAGCTCGAAACCGGTGTTCTCCTGTACCTGATCGAATGTCACTCCAGGGTGCAGACTAATCACCTGAATGGCGTGATCTGGCCCACCAAAATCCATCACAGCCAGATTCGAAACAATGCGACGCAAATCCAGATAACGAGGTTGCTTGCCGCCGGGCCAGCGTGCGGAGTTGTATCCGATACCACCCACCATATCGACCTCGCCATCGACAAAGGTTCTTGCATCGTGACTCGGTACGAACATGCTGTTCGAGTTATTGATGGTGTTACCCGGATAACCGCGTACACCCAGCAACGCTGTTTTTGGTTTGTCGTAATCACCAACAATGGAAATATTCATTTGACCATATCGATCAAGTTGTACGGGTGTCACCATGGCATGTCGCATACCACGATTAACAATGTCGAAAACTCGCTCGTAAGTCATAAGACCTTCGATCTTCGGTTTGTAGTCCCCTCTGGGGCCGACAGGTACCGGCTCAGAGACAAGGTATGCTTCACCCTCGGTCATCATCAGACCAGGCTCAAACGTCGACTTTGCCAGCGAGGCTGCCAGACGTGGAACAAGACCAATGCTGGTGACCATATATTCGCCGTCTCCTCTGAATGCTTCAGCCGCGGCACAAATACACAATTCTGCAAGAGAATAAGTCATGGCTCCTCCTAAAATATGGGTAGTGGCAGTGCGCGGACATACTCATATCCACCCGCGCTCTCAATATAGTCTGAGAGACCTTTGCCGGTGACAAAATCACTGACATAACCATCCAGACCTTCCTTGGCAAGCCCGTTGTAGTGTTGCAAATGAACTACATCCATGCCGTAAAGTGGGCCACATGATGTCGGATGGGCACCGCAGGGAGCGTGTGCAACCCCGGCAATAAGGTTGCGTTCAATCGGCATCTGAAGGGCGACCATAGGGTCGTTGAACGTGTCCGTTTCCACAATCGCCTCTGTTGTCAGATAAGCCCTGTCGGCCGCCCGGCAAAACCACTCATCGAAGAAAGGATCTGGACCAGAGATTCTCGAATTGCCTGCAACGTCTGCTTCATTGACATGGCAGATCGCTATGTCTGCTTTCAGCGCGGGCATCGCAATAAATTCTTCGCCATCCTCATAGGGTGATGTGATCGTTTTGATGTCGGGATTGGTCGTCATCACATCGGATCCAAATCCGACACGTGTTGGTAGAAAAGGTAATCTCGCCGCCGCCGCTTTCAGCCCAAGCTGAAACATGCCTTCGTCAACTTCCATAACTTCTATGGCGCCGCGCTGTCGCGCCTGCCTGAAATGACCTTCGAGAGGAACCAGGTCCATGGAAACAAACCCGAAAACCAGTTTTCTTATTTTCCCGGCTGCCGCCAGCATGCCCACATCCGGCCCCCCGTAGGACAGAATGGTAAGGTCCTTTACGTCTGTTTTCAGTAATTCTCGAATCACAGCCATTGGCTTGCGCCGAGCACCCCAGCCACCAATACCAAGGGTCATGCCGCTTTCTATGCTTGAGGCTATCTCCTCAATCGAGGTTGTCTTGTCGATCATCTTGTTACTCCGGGAAGTTATAGGCATGACCCCAATGGTCGCCAACCGTACTATTTGTTGGCTCAAAATCAGTCCAGTCAAACTGGAGACCGTCGAAGCCAACTTCCATAGGAATGCCTCCCGGGGCCAGAAAGTAGAAAGACACCATGCCATCATTGACATGACGACCCAGGCTCGCCGTAATCGGGATCCCAGCCTCGTTAACACGATCAAGGCAGGCGCCCACATCATCAACAGATGTCATTTCAGTCATAAGGTGAACCACGCCGGACGGCGCAGGCCCATTAAAGAGAGCCAGACTGTGATGTCTCGGATTGCCGGCATGGTAGAAGTGGATGCACATTTCAGGCACGCCTTCCATCGGAGCAGGAAGCGTCAAAATATCCGACAACCCCAGTCCTAGTATTTCGCGGTAGAACTCACTCGTTGCAGCATGATCTGGTGCCGGTAGAACCGCATGACCGAGGCCAAGCGCCCCAGCGATATAGTTAAGACCCAAAGGAGAAGTAAACTCGTCCCCCGCATCTCGTCCATGGTAGATCTCGACAAGGTTTCCAGAAGGGTCTTTCGTCGAGATGTACGCTTGAACTGCTCTGGCTGCGCAGGCAACCTCAGTGCCTTCTTCCAAGGGCGCGCCGCTTTCAGTCAATCGATCTTTGATCTCAGCGAAGGTTTCCGCAGAGCACTCCCAACCAGTGGCGACAAATCCCTCCGAATCAGACTGCTCAATAAGATAACGAAACGGCGCCTCATCCAGACGCAGGCGAACACTGCCATCTTCAGCAGTTACGGATTGAAAACCCAGGATATTTTGACCGACATCGGCCCATTGCTGTGGGTCCCGCATGGCGATTCGGACATAACCCAGTGAACTGATAGCCATATTCAAGCTCCATTAGCCTCTTTTTCTTTTAGGAGATCGAGCGCCACATCAACGATCATGTCTTCTTGACCTCCGACCATTCTTCTCTCGCCCAGCTCAACCAGAATTTCCCTGGCATCCAGACCATATTCCTCTGCAGCTTTCTCTGCATGTCGGAGGAAGGAAGAGTACACGCCGGCATAACCAAGACTCAAAGTCTCCCGATCAACTCTAACCGGTCTGTCCTGCAACGGACGCACCAATTCCTCGGCTGCATCCATTAATTTGTACAGATCGCAGCCATGCTGCCAGCCTCTGCGATCTGCGGCAGCAATAAACACTTCCAATGGCGCATTGCCTGCGCCAGCACCCATCCCCGCAAGAGAGGCATCGACCCGCCGCGCGCCGGCCTGTACAGCAACCATGGAATTCGCCACTCCCAGAGAAAGATTATGGTGGGCGTGAACGCCTCGTTCGGTTTCTTCATTCAGCACTGCGTCATAGGCCAGCAACCTGTCGCGATAACCGTCCATATCGATCGCGCCACCTGAATCAGTCACATAAACACACTGTGCGCCGTAGCTTTCCATCAGCTTCGCTTGCTTGGCCAGTTGGTCCGCCTCAATCATATGACTCATCATGAGAAACCCGACAGTATCCATGCCCAGTTCACGGGCGAATTCTATATGCTGTTTTGAGACATCAGCCTCTGTGCAATGAGTAGCGACACGAACCGATCTCACGCCAGCATCATATGCCTGTTTCAATTCTTTGCGCGTCGCAATACCCGGCAGAATGAGTGTGGTAACGACAGCATTGTCGACCGCGTCCACGACAGCTTCGATCCACTCCCAATCGGTATGCGCCCCAAAACCATAATTAAAACTACTGCCATTCAAACCATCGCCATGAGCGATTTCTATGGCGTCGACCCCAGCTTCGTCCAACGCTTTCGCTATGGCGCGAACGTGATCAATAGAATAAAGATGCCGTATGGCATGCATGCCATCACGCAACGTAACATCCTGTATA
>JABJED010000273.1 GCA_018665025.1 Gammaproteobacteria bacterium | reverse complement strand
GGGTACACGGCAAGATAGATCTGTTTACTCTATAGTTTATTGATACCATTAATCAGTACTGTTGTAGCGAACTTAATGTGAGATTGGCTGTGATAGTTACTGTGAGAGAGCCTGTTTTTGAATCGAACTAGCGAACCACTTTCATTGGCAGGAACGCCTGCAGCATCCCCTCTCGGTTACTACAGCTGGACTTTCGGTCAGGCTGCTCGCGACCCTCTGTATATCATGGTCATCATTTACATATTCTTTCCGTACTTCAGCAATGTGGTTGTGGGAGATCCCGTTCGCGGACAAACACTCATCGGATACTTGAACGCGGGTGCCGGTGCCTTTATGGCGTTGACGATTCCTTTCATGGGTGCGATCGCTGACAAAATTGGTAAGCGTAAACCCTGGATATTTGGCAGCCATATCTTGATGGTACTCATCGCTATTGCATTGTGGTGGATACTCCCGGCAGGTTCGAGCGCAGGTGTTGGGATCGAACTGGGCTTTGGATTATTGCTGATTCTGTTGATCGCCTTTGGTTATGCAGAAGTTTTCCACAACGCAATGTTGCCGGCTGTTACACCGGTCGATAAGGCCGGGATTGTATCGGGTTTAGCATTCTCCCTCGGCAACATGTGCGCCATAGGATTACTCGTCTTCGTGCTGATCGCCTTCGCGCTCCCCGGCACATTGGATTGGAGTTTTTTACCCGAGGCTCCTCTATTTGGTATCGACAAGCAATTGCATGAACACGATCGTATTGTTGGCCCGCTAGGAGGCTTATGGTTACTGTTGGCGAGCATACCGCTGTTTCTGTTTACCCCCGACGGCATTGCTTCGAACAATCCTGTACTCGCCAGTGTCCGACAGGGGCTTAAGGACGTTGTTAACACCGTCAAACAGCTAAAGCACTATTCCAATATCGCGACCTATCTGCTGGCACGGATGTTTTTTAATGACGGCATGGCGGGTGTGCTTGTATTCAATGGAGTTTACGCGTCCGGCACATTTGGCTGGGATACCATTGGGTTATTGTTACTGGGTATATTCACCAGTACCTCTGCAATGGTAGGCGCTTATTTGGGGGGGCTTGTAGACGACAAGCTGGGGTCGATTAAGACATTAAAGATTGCCATTGGTATGACGACATTGATTTTGATTGGTCTAGTCTCGATGCAACCAGATAGCATTTTCTTTGTTATACCGGTAAGCACTGAGCCGGTTTGGTCCTCACCTTATTTTAATACGATCGCCGAGATTATTTACTTGTTGATGTTTCAGGTTTTCGCGTTATTTTTTGTGACGGGTTTGTCAGCTTCTCGAACGCTCATGGCAAAAATATCGCCACCGGAAATGGCGACCCAGTTCTTTGCGCTTTATAGTTTAAGTGGCACAGTCACCGCGTTCCTTGCGCCATTGCTAGTGGGTACAACAACCGCATTTTTCCAATCACAGCGAGCAGGCTTTGCATCCTTGATATTACTGATGGTGATTGGTGCAGTGATGCTATTTCTTGTAAAAGAAGAACGCTCGACGGTTGCGCCAGATTGAGTTCACGGCTACCTATCGCCAGGCTGGGGTGACGATGAGCGTTACGTTTCGGTATTCACAGATGCCGCGTCACACATCCTAGTCGATGCGCGGATCAACCAAAATTTTAACCTGTGCTGGTTTGTTTGCGAGTTCTACAAAAGCCTCTTGCATGCCCCGCAAACCGACGGTTTTGGTATGTAACGTTTCGGTCTGAATGCGCCCGTCTACGACCAGGCCCTGGGCAATTTCGAAGTCTTCATTGAGATAAGCAATGGAGCTGGTGAGATTGACCTCTTTGATCAGCCATACCGCACCGTAGATTTCAGACGCCCCGTTCGGTACGCCAACCAATGACACCTTGCCACCTCGACGGACCAAATCCACCGATGTCTGGATAGTGGCAGCGATACCAGCACATTCAAACACCACGTCCGCACCCGCCTGACCTAGCGCCGCGTTTATGACTTCAGCGCTGTTTTCGGTGCGTGGGTCGATTAATAAATTGGCGCCCAGTGACTCGCCTAGCTGGCGACGTAAAGGCTCCGGCTCGATTAGCGTCAAATGTCCAGCGCCAGCGGCTCTAGCCGCTTGTAAGGTCAACAGGCCAATAGGACCGCCACCGATCACCACCACCGAGTCGCCCAAACGTATGCCGGTTCGACGCACTGCGTGCACGGCGACGGTCACCGGTTCCAATATAGCGGCCTGGGTATCACTCAGGCTGGGGGCAACTGGGTATAGACGATCCAGGGCAAAGGATATAGACGGTGCAAACCCACCATGTGGAGCACTGTTCGGGTGCATACCCGTGGCGCCAGCAAAAACAGTATCGCAGTGACTCGCATCGCCGCGTTGGCAGCTAGGGCAATTGCCGCAAGCGGTGGCAACGCCAATGGCAACCCGATCACCTTCTCGAATGCTATGACCATTGTCGCTACTACTCATGGCAGCAACTGACCCCACCCATTCATGGCCGCAGATGGATGGATTGTAGGGTTCACCTGACAAAAAAGCGTGAAGATCGGTACCGCAAATACCGCAGTAGGCAATATCAACGACCGCTTTACCTTTACCGGGCTGTGGTGCTGGGAACTCTTCAAGGGTTACCGCATTTTTGCCGGTAACCAGTGCTACTTTAATCGGGGCAGTAGTCATGTCGAAGCCTGTTGCATTTGAACTGAAGAATAGTAGGGCTGATGGTTGTAGTGGTCAACTATTTCCAGACATGGGTTCTGGTATGTTCTCTGGCTTGCCAGATGGCGAGCCACCGTTATGGCCATGCTGGCGTTACCCGATTGGACTGCATCAAGACAATGGTGAATTACCATTGAGAAAAGTGAAGAAAACCCACTCGAAATCCTCTGTTTCAGAGACCAAGAATTCTTGATCGCTACAGGTTACAAATTCGATATGAGAATCGCGGGGAGTATTGCAAAGATGACCAAACCATGAATGTTTTCGAGTTCAACGTCTTCCTGGATGGCGATGAAGAATTTTCATTAAGGAGCCTAACTCTACTTATAGTCTCAAACTCATATGTCATGTTTGCTTTAGGCAAGGTAAGTTAGGCATGCGTTACTCGATAAAAAAAACAAACAGGCGATCAACTTGAATTCAGAGCAAACACCCACCAGCTTTGCCAAGACGCTGGCTCGCAAAGAAGTACTGACGCTATCCTTCGGCGCTATGATCGGCTGGAGTTGGGTACTGTTGACGGGTGAATGGTTAACAAGGGCCGGTTCACTGGGTACAACAATTGCGTTCGTCGTGGGCGGCATTGCCGTCATACTGATCAGCCTAACCTATGCAGAACTCGCCGCCGCCATGCCGCAAGCCGGAGGTGAACATGTCTATACTCACCGAGCGCTGGGTTATGGTGCAAGTTTCATCGCTAGCTGGGCCATTGTTTTGGCTTACGTCAATGTCTGCGTATTTGAGTCGGCAGCACTACCAACTGCCCTTGCATATGTTTTCCCAGATCTAGCGCAGGGTTATCTCTGGAGTATCGCTGGCTCAGAGGTCCATATCACCATGGTGGCAGTGGGCGTGGGTGCGGCAGTTGTCATGACCTCAATCAACTTTTTAGGCATACGCTTCGCTGCATTTGTCCAGACTGTGATGACGGCTTTAATCGTGCTGGTCGGCCTAAGTTTCTTTACTGGCGCTGCACTTTTTGAATTCACCGGCAGCGGTGTACCGTTATTTACCAAAGGCGCTGTTGGCATACTTGGTGTTTTAGTCATGGTGCCAGCTCTCATGGTGGGCTTCGATGTAATCCCACAAAGCGCTGAGGAAATCGACCTACCGCCATCGCAAATAGGCAAACTCCTGGTCTTTTCAGTCAGCCTTGCCGCAATCTGGTACATCGCAATCTCAATTGCAGTGGGCAACGCTCTCAACACAGATCAAATCGGTGTTAGCAATGCTGCTACTGCCGATGCCATGGCGACAGTTTGGGATAGCAGAATGATGGGAAATCTC
>JABJED010000272.1 GCA_018665025.1 Gammaproteobacteria bacterium | reverse complement strand
GGGGAAGAGTCCCTGATTGACGCTGCCAATACCCGTGACCATGCCGTCACCCGGCGTGTTCTCCATCAGGTCCTGCACTGTGCGGCGTCGTCTTTGGGCTGCAATGGCCAGTGACCCGTATTCAATAAACGTACCTGGGTCGCAAATGTCTTCGACATTTTCCCGGACAGTTCGGTGGTTGTTTTTTCTTCTTTTGGCGACTGCTGCCTCACGGTTTTGGTCCAGCTTGTAGCCATGCCGTGTCATCGCCTCTGCAAGGTCAGGGCGAATGTAGTCAAGGTCCTGTTCTGCGGTTTGTTGTGTTTCACCTTCTATGCCTTCCTGCTCTGCAATGAAAAGAATCGGGTGGTCTTCAACGATGGCGTCGCCAACTTCGGCAGTCACCATGGCGACCTCGCCGGACACCGGCGCCTGGATGACGTGCTCCATTTTCATCGCATCCATCACAACAAGTTCCTGGCCTGAAAATACCAGATCACCTTCGTTGACTAACAATGTTATTATGGTGCCCTGCAGGGGCGCTGGTACTGCTGTGGTTCCTGCAGGGCCATCGATGGCGGCGGAAAGGGTGGTGACTTCCTGCGCCTGGCTGGGAGCATCTGATTTCCCTAATGCCAGCACGGCAAGGGGGTCCTTGGTGTTTAGTTTTGTCCCGGCAAGTCCCGCTTTGCCGGGCGCAGAATCACTGATTTCCTCGCTGACCAGCGAGGCGAGATTTAAATCAATGTATCTGGTGGTAAGGCTGGCATTCTGAAAGTCCTGCGAACCAACCAGGGTTTGCAGAAAAGGCAGGTTGACTTTAAATCCCTCCAGCCGGAACTGGCTGAGCGCGCGCACTGCTTTTTCCGCGCAAACAGAAAAATCATCTGATTGACTGTGGACGATCAGTTTTGCCAGCAGTGAGTCGTATCGGGTTGATGTTTTGTACCCGGCATAACCAAATGTGTCGACTCGAATCCCAGGGCCAGAAGGTGGCTCAAAAATATTGATCGTGCCGCCGGTGGGTTTAAACATTCCCTTTTTGCCCGGCGTCTCCATATTGATTCTGCACTGGATGGCATAGCCGTTGGTGGCAGGAGGTTCACTTAGCCCCAGTTCATCCAGTGTTTCCCCGGCTGCGATCTGCAACTGCAGGGCGACCAGGTCAAGGCCGGTGATCGCTTCTGTAACGGTGTGTTCAACCTGCAGTCGAGCGTTGGCTTCAATGAAAAAGAATTCGTCGGGTTGGTCTGCGTTAACAAGGAACTCGAATGTTCCAACGCCGCGATAACTGGCGTGGGATGCCATTTTCACAGAGGCTTGCAAAAGAGCCGTGCGCGTTGATTCGGGCATGTTTGGGCTGGGGGCTACCTCGACAATCTTCTGGTTCTGTCTTTGAGTGCTGCAGTCACGTTCCCACAGATGTGTCACGCCACCGGTTCCGTCACCCACAATCTGGACTTCAATATGTCGTGCGCGATGAATCAATAGCTCCACGTAAACACGATCATCGCCGAAAGCCAGGTTTGCTTCTGACTTGCAGCGCTCAAAGCTCTTTTCAATTTCGTTTCGATCTTCAACGATTCTCATTCCCCGACCACCGCCGCCAGAGATCGCTTTTATCACGACGCCTTTGTCTGGATGCTGGTCCTGGAAATCGATGACGGCAGCCAGAGAGGTATCCTCGTTGGTGCCTGGCACCAGTGGGATGCCCAGTTCTGCTGCAAGCGCCCGCGCGCCTGCCTTGTTACCAAAGATGGAAAGCTGGGCCGCTGTTGGTCCGACAAAGTTGATGCCCGCGTCATCACAGGCTTTGGCGAAGTCAGGGTTTTCGCTCAGGAACCCGTAACCGGGGTGAACCGCATCGGCGGCACAGGTTTTGGCCGCGTTGATGATTTCTTCGATGTTCAGGTATGCCTGCGCGCCAGCGCCTGGGATTTGGACTGATTCATCAGATTGTTGGACGTGCAGGGCGCTAGCGTCATCTTCGGGAAATACAGCAATGGTTGAATAACCGAGTTCTTTAGCGGTTTGACCTATTCTTATCGCGATTTCACCCCGATTTGCGATCAGCAGCTTTTTCATACTTTAGTTCCCAGATCTCTTTGAGCCTCGAATCTACTGTAATGGGTCAGCACTGTCATCCCTGATTATTTGTGTGAATGACTCGCATAGGTGGCCCTAATCTCGATATGCTGTGGACTATTCATACAATAGGCGGGAGCAAGGTGATGACAGAAATCGATACTGGAACACAAGACTTGTTGGCAACGCTGGATGAAGGTGTTGCCATACTGACGTTAAACAGGCCACAAGCCCGAAATGCGATGTCCGGCGAAATGAATGCCGCATTGCAAACCATGCTCGCGGATTTTGAAATCAACCCGGAGGTAAAAGCGGTGGTGCTAACCGGCGCGGGAAAAGGCTTTTGCGCGGGCGGAGACGTGAAGGGGATGGCGCGATCCGGGGACGGCACTGTTGGACAAAATACGATTGACGGCGCGATCCACCAGCAGCGAATACACCAGCGAGGCACCGCGGGGAAACTGTTCAAAATGCCCAAGCCAACGCTTGCGGCCCTGCCCGGTGCAGCAGCAGGCGCTGGGCTATCATTGGCCCTGGCATGCGATATGCGCATTATGTCCAGCAATGCCATTATGACAACGGCCTTCGCAAAAGTAGGGTTTTCAGGGGATTATGGAGGCACTTACTTTATGACCCAACTGGTGGGGTCAGCCAAGGCGCGTGAGCTTTACTACCTTTCTGAACGGGTCAATGCAGAAGAGGCGTTACAACTTGGTCTGACGAATTGGGTCTGCGAACCGGAAGCGTTGCTCGAGCGGGCCGTCGAGATTGCGCAGCGTCTTGCCACGGGTCCAACCGTTGCCTACCGCTATATGAAAGAAAACCTCAATCGTGCGATGTCCGGGGATGTTGATGAATGCCTCGACCTGGAGGCCACTCACCACGTTCATTGTGGCCAGACAGAAGATCACAAGGAAGCGGCAAAAGCCTTTGTAGAAAAGCGCGAGCCTGTTTTCAAAGGCCGCTAGGGGCAAGGAGTTAGTCTTTGTTGAGTGCGTGGGTCACCACGAACGGAAGCTTAGTGTCTTCAAACACCGTAAAGGTGGGCGTGAAGGACTCGGGCCTGTCCATACTGCCAAGCGTGACATCAACAATCTCGGGATGGCTTTTGTTCGTACACGCTACAGGGGTACCGCAGTCGCCACAAAAAAACCGGGTGCCGTCGTCTGATGACTGCAACTGCTTTGGGGCGTCGCCGGTATAGCTAAAAGCTTTATCCGGCACGACCAGCCAGCTAACGTAAGGCGCGCCACTGGTACGTCGACACATGGTGCAGTGGCAGTCGGCGCAGGGGATATCGCCTGCCTCGAATGCATACCGCACTTTCCCGCAAAAACATCCGCCTTGGTAATTCATTGGTTGTACAACCTTCCGGCCATGCCCGGGGAATCGATATTGACGAATGAGACGACCACAATGCCGTCAATGAGTGCGCTAATTGATCCGGGGTCCTGAAAATTCATCGACAAGGTCTCATAGAATGATTTGAAACAGGGAACATCTGATTAAACCCTTTTCCCGCGATGGCTGCGTTGAACCCGTACTCGAAATCTCGCGAAATTAAGACCATTCGCGATTTTCTGCGTGCAGGTTCGCCTTGCCCTCACAAAAAAATGCAGTTAATCAGATGTTCCCTAGTTTATCATGCGCGTTTATTCGAAACGGCAGTGCAAAGCAATGGCAATAGCCTACTTGAACGGCGAGTGGATGGCACCTGAGGATGCGAAGGTGTCGGTATTTGATCGCGGTTTCATGTTTGGTGACGGAATTTACGAGGCCATGGCTGTCTATGATGGCAAGGTTTTTACCCTCGAAGAACATCTGGTTCGCCTGAAGCGAAGCCTTGATGCCATTCGGGTTGAATCTCCGCATACCGATGACCAGTGGCGTTCTATCTTTAATGAGGCCCTGCAGCGGAGTGGTGAGACCCCGGCGTATTTGTATCTGCAGGTCACGCGGGGCGTTGAATCACCCAGATCCCATGCTTACGCGGTGCCTGGCCAGCCGACGGTACTTATTACGGTAATGCCCGCACCCG
>JABJED010000039.1 GCA_018665025.1 Gammaproteobacteria bacterium | reverse complement strand
CGGAGCAAGACCAAATAGGAATCCGCTAATCGTGACCCGCGATGGGATTCGGGTAGGTCGCTATAGGTGTCCGGCGACGGGCATCACAGATGAATGATTGTCCTCGACAGAACCCGGCTTACCGGCCGGCTCCTTATTTTTATACAGCTCATATTTTACGATCATATGAGGCGGTCCCAAGGTGTTTTTCGACGCTTCAGCACCGTCTCAGGCCCTATATTCATGAGGTCTCTGTTTTATATGCACATTGGGAATATAAAATAGCCTGCATAGTACAGATCAGTCTTAGGCACGAAACCTCATAAGTTACTTTAACTTATGAGGATATATGGCTGTAATCTATTAGATTATGGTTTAGGCTATGTAATACTCTATAGAAACGCTCCTAAGTTATTGTGTTTTAAAGACAAATTGGCTCAATTGAGCTTGACAGGAACCTGTCCCCTTTCTAAGGTTCACTGTGAAGAAAAGTGGGTAAATGTGTCGTTTAGTGGAGAAACCTTATTCAAGGTTGCTCCAGCGCTGAGAGGGTATTGTATTTTGACTCTCTGCTGATGGCTCATGGCCCCTATTTTCCAGTTTATGGAGTGGGTTTAAAGGCATGTTCAGGGGCGTAAACAACGTGAATATTGATGCGAAAGGTCGCATCGCTATTCCTACGCGGTTCCGGGATCAACTCCTGAATCACTGTAACGGTGAGATGGTTGTCACCATCGACACCGAAGAGCGGTGCCTCCTTATCTATCCCCAGCACGACTGGGATGACATTCAGCGCAAGGTAGAAGCCCTGCCTAGCTTTAATGTTGCTGCTCGTCGAGTGCAGCGTTTATTGATTGGTCACGCGACTGACATTCAAATGGATAGCAGCGGCCGAATACTGCTGACACCACCATTGCGGGAATATGCGCAATTGGATAAGAAAGGCGTATTGCTCGGACAGGGTAAGAAGCTTGAACTCTGGAGCGAGCCGTCGTGGATAGAACGTCGAGATTCATGGCTGGAAGATCAATCCAGCCTGGAGCTACCCGACGAATTACAGTCTCTGTCCCTCTAGGTGCCTGCATCGTGACCGACCCCCACCAAACAGTTCTGCTCGAAGAGGCTGTTTCAGCCCTCATTATCGATCGCAGTGGCACCTATGTCGATTGTACATACGGTCGAGGCGGGCACAGTCAGGCGATTGTGAACACACTTGAGTCTGATGGCAGGTTGCTGGTTGTGGACCGTGACAAAACAGCGATCGATCATGCGCAGGAGAAGTTCAAAGATGATCCTCGGGTAATGGTGGAGCACGGCGCATTTTCACAACTTGTAGAATTTACGCAAAAACATCAGCTCGAGGGCCTCGACGGAGTGCTGATGGATCTTGGTGTCTCATCACCTCAGTTGGATGATCGAGAACGTGGGTTCTCTTTTCAGCAGTCAGGTCCTCTGGATATGCGGATGAACCAGACCGAAGGAGAAACCGCAGAAGAATGGCTTAGCGTGGCCAGTGAAAAACAGATCATGGATGTCCTAAAGCAATACGGTGAGGAAAGGTTTGCCAAGCGTATTGCACGAAAGATTGTTGAAACGCGAGCCATATCTCCGATCAATACCACCGGCAAACTCGTTGAGATTTGCCAAACATCGATCCCTCGGAAAGAAAAACACAAGCACCCTGCCACCAGAACTTTCCAGGCGATTCGAATACAGGTCAATCACGAGCTGGATGAGTTAGAGGCCTGTCTGCGCGATGTGATTGAATTACTTAATTCGGGTGGCCGGTTCGCGGTCATCAGTTTTCATTCTCTTGAGGACAGAATCGTAAAACGTTTCTTCAGGCGCATGGAAAAAGGTGATGACCTCCCCTCTCGCTTGCCAATACGGGATGCGGAGTTGAACAGGAGGTTAAAGGTTATAGGCAAGCCGGTTCGCGCATCCGAAGCCGAAATTGAGCGAAATCGTCGAGCACGGAGCTCGATAATGCGCATCGCGGAGAAGCTGTGATGCCAGTGATTGTGCAACAACTTATGCGCTGGTTCTTCTCTCCTAGGCCGATGGCAGGTTCTTTTTTATGTGGTCTGTTGGTGGTGTCTTCGCTCGGTGTTGCATATTCGTCACACCAGACACGCAATATGTATCGAGATTTACAACAGCTCGAGAAAGATCATGATGATCTTGAGCACGAATATGAAAAGCTTCTTCTGGAGCACAGTGCCTGGGCAGATTACACCAGGCTCAACGAGCTGGCGCAGGACAAGCTGCAAATGACCGCGCCCGAAACCAGTGAAATGGTGGTGCTGCGATGATGCTAGCGCGTGTCCATCTTGTGGGAATCATCGTTATTTCCCTGTCAGCGGCCATGATGATGCGGCTTTGGTACCTGCAGATTTTTGAAAAAGATTTTCTTCAGAATCAGGGCGATGCACGGACTATTCGAATGGAGCGTATTAACGCACACCGGGGCATCATCCAGGATAGAACGGGCAAGCCCCTGGCGGTTAGTACCCCGGTTCTGTCCTTGTGGGTCAATCCCAGTGAGGTTCTACAGTCAAATGCCAGCCTTAAACCTCTCACAACTTACCTGGGTGTTAAGGCTGGAGAGTTCGATAAACGGCTGAAAAGTGCCAAATCAAAAAACTTTGTTTATCTGAGGCGCCACCTCCCGCCGGCTGAGGCTCGCGGGATTCTCGAGCTGGAAATACCTGGAATCTATGCGGAGCGTGAATATCACCGTTTCTACCCCGCTGGTGAAGTTGCTGCACACCTTGTTGGGCTCACTAACGTAGATGATAAGGGGCAAGAAGGGCTTGAGCTTGCTTTTGATAAGTGGCTGGCCGGAACGGCAGGCAAAAAAAAGGTTCTAAAGAATCTGTACGGTGAAATTATTCGGGATATAAAGCCCGTTGCAGAAGCGCAGCCAGGAAAGACGCTGACACTTGGGATTGACCTGAGGCTTCAATATCTGGCCTATCGAGAGCTGAAATCTGCGGTGAAGTCTTTTCAGGCAGAATCCGGATCGATAGTTGTTCTGGATGTTGAGTCCGGCCAGGTTCTCGCGATGGTGAATCAGCCTTCTTACAACCCCAACAATCGAGTCGGTCTGGATTTGAGTGCGGTGAGAAATCGGGCTTTAACTGATGTGTTTGAGCCTGGGTCTACCGTTAAACCGTTTACGGTTGGCGTCGCGCTCCAATCTGGAAGCTACAGCCCGCAGTCGATTATTGATACTGCGCCCGGTTTCGTTCGAGTCGATAATTTTACCGTTCGTGATCCACGAAACCGGGGTGAGATAACCCTGGGTGAGATCATTATACATTCAAGCCAGGTTGGTATTTCCAAGCTGGCTTTGGACCTTAATGAGTATGAGGTCTGGGGGATGTTTGAAAAATTGGGTTTTGGTCGCGATGTCGGTACGGGTTTCCCTGGAGAGAGTGCGGGGTATCTGCCCAATCACCGAAGATGGAAAGACCTTGACAGGGTAACCTTTGCCTACGGCTATGGACTTACGGTCACGCCGTTACAACTGGCGGCCTCCTACTTGACTATCGCAAGTGGCGGGATCAAGAGGGATGTCAGTCTTATCGAAGGCATGGGGAGTAATGATCAGCGAATTTATTCCAGAGAAGTCGCAGACCAGCTAAAGCAGATGCTGGCGTCTGTGGTGACTGAGGGGACAGCAAAAAAAGCTGCGATAGAAGGTTATTCAGTGGCGGGTAAAACCGGAACGGTCAGGAAGATGGGGAAATCTGGTTACGAAGATACCCGACACCTTGCATTTTTCGCAGGTATGGCGCCGGTTGATCATCCCCGGTTGGTTGGTGTGGTACTGATCAACGAGCCAAAGGGCGAGAAATTCGGTGGCGGAGCGATAGCTGCGCCGGTCTTTTCCAGAGTAATACAGAATGCCCTTCGGATCCTGAACGTACCGCCTGTAGTCCAGATTGAAGGAGGGGCTGCCTAGGTGATGCTGCGCGAGCTACTCCCAGACATGCCGGTCCCTGCCATCGCGATTCAAGGAATTTGCGAGGATAGCCGGCGGGTTAAAAGCGGTGACCTTTTTTGCGCGGTAGCAGGTGAGCGGACCGATGGCCGAGACCACATAGCAGCTGCTATTGGCAATGGTGCGGCTGCAGTGTTGGGCGAAGCACCTTTACCTGAAATGTCGAACCCGTTGGTACCGATGGTTGCTGTCGAGGGTCTGCGCAGCCGAATGAGCGAGATTGCCGGCCGTTTCTACGGCCATCCAAGCGAAGCGCTGTCAGTTTTTGCGGTCACCGGAACCAACGGGAAAACCTCGTTCAGTCAGTTGTTGGCGCAGGCATTATCCAGTGCCAGTGTTAAATGCGGCATGATTGGCACAATGGGTTCTGGTGTACCTGGCGCTTTGATTGACGCCGGTCTTACAACGCCGGCCGCGATTGATATTCAGCGAAAGCTCCGGGAGTTTGTGGATTCCGACTGCGAAGCAGTTGTGCTTGAAGCGTCGTCACATGGCCTGGTACAAGGCCGGCTGGAAAATGTCAGGGTAGGGACTGCGGTGCTTACCAACATCACTCACGACCATCTTGATTATCACCGGACTTTTGAGTCGTACCGCAAAGCAAAGGAACTGCTGTTCCATCTTGATTCTGTGAGCAATGCAGTCATTAACCTGGACGATGAGTTCGCGTCCGACCTCGCGGCGGGACTGGGCGGCGGTGTTCGAGTGATCGGTTATAGCCTTGAAAAAGAAACGGATGTTTCGCTGATAGAAGCGACAGCAACGGCTCGTGGGGTTGAAGTTTCTATTTCCGTACAAAACGATATTGTTAAGGCGCAGCTTCCCTTGTTTGGGTTATTTAACGTTCAGAACGTTCTCGCGGTGATCGCCACGCTGGTTTCGATGGGATGGCGCACATCACAAATTGAAGCTTCTCTTAAGAAATTGTCCCCCGTTGCCGGGAGAATGGATGTGTTACGAAGGGCAGGGCAGCCCACTATTATTGTCGATTATGCGCATACGCCAGACGCACTGGAGAAAGCACTCTCTGCCGTGCGCGAACACTTTCCCGGTCATCACATTAGCTGTGTTTTTGGGTGTGGTGGTGATCGCGATGTTTCAAAGCGACCGGTTATGGGCCAGGTCGCGTCCCGCTTAGCTGATCGGGTTGTGCTCACAAGCGATAACCCCCGTAGTGAAAAACCTGAATCTATCATTGGTGAGATTCAGGCCGGGGTGGATGCCGTTGATCTGCATGTCAATGCAGATCGGGCTGAGGCAATTCGTGAAGCTATTCATCAGGCGTCGGGAAATGAAATAGTAGTGATCGCAGGGAAGGGTCACGAAGACTATCAGGAGCTAGCTTCAGGCAGGGTGCCTTTTAATGACTATGCGGTCATTGACGAAGTCCTGGGCGCAGGTGCGGTGACAGATGACGAGGAAAAATAACGTGATCGTAGGCCTTGGAGAAACTGGTTTAAGTTATGCGCGATTCCTTGCCGCGCGTGGTGAAGATTTTGTGGTGGCAGACGACAATCCTTTTGAGGCTAATGTCTTGGCCGTTGATAGGATCAGCCCAGGCGCAATCATCGGTAATATTTCCGTTGACTGTTTGTTGCAAGCGGACGAAATATTTATCAGTCCGGGTGTTCCTCTTGGTCACGAAGCTGTGTCAATGGCTCGCGCCAGCGGGAAAATCCTGCACGGTGATATTCAGCTCTTTGGAGAACTGGCCACCGCGCCCATTATTGGAATAACAGGTACGAACGGCAAATCAACCGTGAGCAGTTTCGTGTTTGAACTGATCCGTGACCAGGGGAAGAACGTATCGCTTGCAGGGAATATCGGTACGCCCTGTCTTGATGTGCTTGCGGTCGACGTGGATTTTCACGTTCTGGAAATCTCCAGCTATCAGCTCGAACTGGCGACGGCAATGAAAACCGAAATTTCGGTGGTCTTGAACCTCGCGCCGGACCACATGGACCGATACGCGAACGAACAGGATTACTACCGGACTAAACTTGGCCTATATGACAACGCCAAGAGAGCGGTCATAAACCGCTCAATGTCAGATGATCTGGGCTCGGCCAATTCTGCTGCAACCTTTGGTTCGGATATGCTGCCAGGAGAGAACAACTTTGGGATTTCTGTTCAGGGTGAGCAGACGTGGTTGGTGCAGGGTAATACAAGTTTACTTTCAGGGGATGAACTGCAGGTAGCAGGCACACATAATTTTCAAAATATATTAGCGGGTTTGGCTATCGGATGGCTCATCGGTTTGGATATGAGAGCGATGCTGGATACCGCGAGGCGGTTCAAGGGATTGCCGCATCGATCGGAGATTGTTGGCGAAGTTGGCGGGGTTACTTATGTCAATGATTCGAAAGCGACCAATCCCGGTGCTTTGGTTGCATCCGTCAAGGGGCAGGCCCTGGGCAGGAACGTTCACCTGATTGCGGGGGGGGATTCAAAAGGACTTGGTTTTGATGGGCTCTCCGCTGAGCTGGGGTCTTATCTGAAAGGTGTATATCTGATTGGTGCAAACTATGCAGCATTGCAGAGTGAGTTTTCAGGGCAGGGCGCGATAGCCTGTAATGTATTGGCTCAAGCGGTCTCTGCTGCTGCGGCTAGAGCAACCGATGGGGACATTGTATTGCTGTCGCCTGGATGTGCCAGCCATGACCAGTATCAGAACTATGTTGAACGAGGTGATTCCTTTAAGGATCTCGTCGGGAGGCTTAAGTCATGAGTATGGTTAAGAAACTCTCCGTTTCTACGCCTCAGCTGACGGGTTTCCCGGTAGATCCCCTGGTTTTTGGGATTGCAGTATTCCTCATCCTTTATGGTCTTGTGATGATCGGGTCGGCGTCACTAGAGATTGGCGTTAAAACCTACGGTAATCCATTTTTTCTGTTAACCAGACATAGCCTCTATCTTCTCGTCAGTGGTGCAGCTGCGTTGGTTGCAATCAGCGTCCCGATCCAGCGGTGGCAAAAATATGATGCCGCTTTGCTTGCCGTCTCGTTTCTTCTGCTGATGGTAGTTCTGGTTCCTGGTATAGGCAAAGAGGTCAATGGCGCAACCCGGTGGGTAGCGCTTGGGCCATTCAGCCTCCAGGGGTCGGAGTTCGTAAAACTATTTGTCATGATTTACATGGCGGGTTACCTGGTAAGACGGAAGGAGGAAATTGAAACCTCTCTCAGTGGTTTTGCGAAGCCTCTTGTCGTGCTAACGCTGATTGTTTTTCTGCTGCTTGGGCAGCCGGACTTTGGCGCTGCTATTGTCATCATCAGCGCGGCTATTGGGATGATCTTCCTGGCGGGTGTCCCCTACCGCTTCTTTCTGCCGCTGGTTGCGTTTTGTGTTTCTTCTCTAGCGCTCATTGCGACACTAACGCCATACCGCCTTGCCAGGCTTCTGGCATTTGCGGACCCCTGGGAACACCAGTTTGATTCCGGCTATCAATTGACACAGGCGCTTATTGCGTTCGGTCGGGGTGAATGGCTTGGGCTAGGCTTGGGTAATAGCATTCAAAAGTTGTTCTTCCTTCCAGAGGCCCATACAGATTTTCTGTTCTCAATCGTTGCAGAAGAAATGGGTATCATTGGTGCCGGGCTGGTGATACTTCTTTTTGCCGGTTTGGTTTTACGAGGGCTTGCTATTGGGAATGCAGCGCGTCGTCAGGAACTTCAGTTTCATGCTTACCTTGCGTACGGGTTGTCTCTTATCATTGGAATCCAGGCAAGTGTAAATCTTGGCGTCAATCTCGGCATTCTGCCTACCAAGGGGCTGACTTTGCCCTTTATGAGTTATGGCGGAAACAGCCTAATTGTCAGTTGCATGATGGTCGCGCTGATTCTTCGAATTGACTATGAAACGCGTCAATTCCAGACCACCAACGTCAAGCGGGGTAAGCGAAATGGTTAGCCCTGCTTTGGCAATGACGGTGCCTGAAATGAGGCGCATCAAGTGCATACATTTCGTGGGTATTGGCGGCGCGGGTATGTGTGGTATCGCAGAAGTCCTGCTAAATCAGGGTTACCAGATTTCTGGCTCCGATATGAATGCGTCAACGGTGACCAGAAGGTTGGAAACACTCGGGGCAAAAGTGTCGATCGGGCATGACGCATCTCACATAGAAAATGCCGATGTGCTCGTTGTTTCCAGTGCTATTCGCCGGACTAACCCCGAGCTCGTTGCGGCTCATGATATTCGTATACCGGTGGTTCGGCGAGCGGAAATGCTGGGCGAGCTCATGCGCTATCGTCATGGCATCGCAGTTGCCGGTACCCATGGGAAAACGACAACAACCAGCCTGATTGCCTCTGTCTTTCGGCAGGCATCGCTTGACCCAACCTTCATTATTGGAGGTTTATTAAATAGTGCTGAAAGTAACGGCCGTCTGGGGGCCTCGCGCTACCTGATTGCGGAAGCAGACGAGAGTGATGCCTCATTTCTACATTTGCAGCCCATGGTTACAGTGCTAACGAATGTAGACAAGGATCACCTTGCGAACTACGACGGCAGTTTTGAAAAGCTGATAACCGCATTTGTTGAATTCATACACAACTTGCCGTTCTACGGTTTGCTGGTTGCCTGTATTGATGACCCGGTTGTGAAATCTATTCTCCCAAGGATAAACAGACCAATCCTGACTTACGGGTTTGATTCGGATGCCGATTTCCTGGCGTTTGACGAGCACCAGGAAGGTTTGACATCGAGTTTCACAGTCCGTCGGCGGCAGGGAGAAGATTTGAAAATTCGGCTCGCGATGCCCGGCAGATACAACGTACTGAATGCTCTGGCAGCTGTTGCCATTGCGTCGGATGAGGGTATTACGGATCCGGATATTGTCGCGGGTCTTGAAGATTTCGAAGGAGTATCCCGAAGGTTTCAGGTTCATGGCAGGTTTTCCATGGCAGATGGAGATTTCATGCTGGTCGATGACTATGGCCATCATCCAACCGAGGTTAAAGCTGTTATCGAGGCTGTCAGAAAGGGCTGGCCAGATACCCGCTTGGTCATGGTGTACCAGCCACATCGGTATACCAGAACCCTGGAGCTGTTTGACCAATTCGTCGACGTATTGTCACAGGTCGATCAGCTGGTGTTGCTCGAAACCTACGCCGCGGGTGAAGAGAGGATAGCAGGAGCGACTGGCGCAGATTTATATAAACAGCTGGGGCTTAAAACTGATGCCCAGGTGGTGTTTGTGGGTACCATTGATGAGGTGCCAGAAGCGCTGGAACAAATCCTTGAGCCTGGCGACCTTCTAATGACCCAGGGCGCTGGTGAAACGGCAAAGCTCGCGCGAACGCTAACAGAGCGCTGGGAAGGCAGGAGGGTACTGTGATGATTCGACCCTCTACTGGATCTGTTTCCGCGATGTTACTTGTAGTGGGGGTGCTTGCTTTTGCAACTGTCTCCATTGACCGATCGAATGTTGAGCGAATGTCTATTGTGGGTAACTTTGATGAGCGCCAGCTGGAAAGTATTAAAGCGTTGCTCACTGAAGTTGACATTGCATCCAGTGAAGTTGAACAGATCAAGCAGACCCTGAGTGAGCTGGACTGGGTCCACCACGCCAATGTCAGAAAAAACTGGCCACAAGCGATTGAGGTTGAAGTTTTCCCGGAGAGCGTCATTGCGTACTGGAACGACAACGGGTTCATTAATAGGGAAGGCAGAGTGTTATACACCGAAATGTTGGTAGGTGGAGGTCTTCCTCATTTGTATGGCCCTGGGGGTTCTGCGCTGGATGTGATGGAACAGTTTCAGCAGTTGAGCCAGATGCTGAATAACCACGGACATGAGATAAAAGTACTAACAGTTACCGAAAGGGGGTCCTGGTCGCTAGAAACTGAAAGCGGTGTGCAGGTGCTGTTAGGCAAGGACGATCTGAAAGCGCGCATGCGAAGATTTCTCACTGTCAGTGTCAGGCTGGCAGAACGAGGGGATGCCGGGTTCGTTGAAAGAATGGATGCACGATACATCAATGGTGTTGCGGTGCATTTTGAGAAAAACAATCAAATAAAACTCGCTGAATTTAATAAAAGTGTAGGGGAACGAAGCTTATGACTAGTCCAATAAGTGGTCGCATGATCGTCGGCCTGGACATTGGGACGTCCAAAGTGGTCGCCATTGTTGCGGAAATAGGGATTGATGGTGAAGTCGAGATTGTTGGGATCGGCAGTCATTCGTCACGTGGATTGAAAAAGGGCGTTGTGGTAAATATTGAATCCACCGTTCAATCAATCCAACGAGCGGTTGAAGAAGCGGAACTAATGGCCGGCTGTCAGATACATTCGGTGTATGCCGGTATCGCCGGTAACCATATCCGCAGTCTGAATTCCCACGGCATAGTTGCCATCAGGGACAAGGAAGTATTCCAGCCAGATATTGATCGGGTGATTGACGCGGCGCAGGCAGTGGCGATTCCGGCTGATCAGAAGATACTTCACATCTTGCCCCAGGAATTCATCATCGATAATCAGGAGGGGGTCAAAGAACCGCTCGGAATGTCCGGTGTCAGGTTGGAAGCCAAGGTTCACCTGGTGACTTGCGCAGTGAATGCAGCGCAGAACATCGAAAAGTGCATTCGTCGGTGTGGGTTACAAGTTGAGGACGTCATTCTTGAACAGCTTGCGTCTGGTTATGCGGTGCTTACGGAAGACGAAAAAGAGTTGGGTGTTTGCCTTGTGGATATAGGCGGAGGTACGACTGATATCGCTGTCTTTACTGAAGGTGCTATTAAGCATACTGCAGTAATTCCGATTGCTGGAGATCAGGTAACCAACGATATCGCAATGGCGCTCAGAACACCGACGCCGAATGCAGAAGAGATCAAAATAAAATATGCCTGCGCGCTGGCAAGTCTTGCTGGCGAGAATGAAACCATAAAAGTGCCCAGCGCGGGTGACCGGCAGGATCGAGATCTTTCCAGACAGGCTTTGGCGGAAGTTGTTGAGCCAAGGTACGACGAGCTATTTACTCTGGTGCAAGCGGAACTGCGTCGAAGCGGTTTCGAAGACCTGATTCCAGCTGGGGTTGTATTGACGGGAGGCACTTCGAAGATTGAAGGCGCCGTGGAACTTGCCGAAGAAATCTTTCATATGCCGGTCAGTCTCGGTAAGCCTAAAAACGTGTCGGGCTTATCAGATATTGTCCGCAACCCAATATATTCGACTGCCGTTGGCTTGTTGCAGTACGGCGCGAAGCAACAACCCGAGAACATTGTGGTGCCTGGTGCCGCAGGCATGGATGGAATGATGGGCCGGGTGAAGAGCTGGTTTATGGGGAACTACTAATGTACGCAACAACGATTACTAATGAAATTTTCACTAATACTAAACACTCGTTTACAAGAATGATCTTAGCCTGAGGAGGTTAACTATGTTTGAAATCGTCGATAGCGCACCAGAAAACGCCGTCATTAAAGTGATCGGTGTAGGGGGCGGTGGTGGTAATGCCGTTGAACATATGGTCAAGCAGGATGTCCAGGGAGTTGAGTTTATTTGCGCCAATACTGACGCCCAGGCACTCAAGAATCTGGGCGCCAGAACGCTTCTTCAGCTGGGTGCCGGAATTACCCGGGGACTTGGTGCCGGTGCGAACCCTTCAATGGGCAAGGATGCGGCGCTTGAGGACCGAGACCGTATTGCTGAAAGCCTAAATGGTTCCGATATGGTGTTCATCACCGCTGGTATGGGTGGTGGTACCGGTACCGGGGCTGCACCTATCGTTGCAGAGATTGCCAAGGAAATGGGAATTCTCACGGTTGCAGTGGTGACCAAACCCTTCATGTTCGAGGGAAAGAAGAGAATGAGAATTGCTGAAGAAGGCATCGTTGAGCTTTCCAAGCATGTCGACTCGCTGATTACCATTCCTAATGAAAAGTTACTGACTATCCTCGGGGAAAAGACGCCATTGCTTGAGGCATTTGGGTCAGTGGACGACGTTTTATCGGGTGCTGTGCAGGGTATAGCGGATCTGATTATCAGGCCCGGTATGATTAATGTCGACTTTGCGGATGTTCGCACTGTGATGTCAGAAATGGGTATGGCCATGATGGGTAGTGGTAATGCCAGTGGTGAGGATCGTGCCAGAGAAGCAGCAGAATCTGCGATTCGTTCACCATTGCTCGAAGATGTCGATTTCACGGGAGCTCGGGGTGTGTTGGTGAACATTGCCGCCGGTACAGACATCTCTCTGGGTGAATTCTCTGAAGTTGGAGCGACCGTTGAAGAGTTTGCTTCTGAAAATGCCACGGTTGTCATCGGTACTGTTATTGATGAGTCGATGGGTGATGAGCTACGAGTGACGGTTGTCGCAACAGGATTGGGTGTCCAGGCGCAGATGGAAAGATCGCCAAAAATGAAAGACGAGATCAAGAAAAAGGTGGCTGGTGATGGCGTGCCTGATTATTCGGATTTCGAGCGACCCACAGTGATTCGAAATGCTGTAGTTAATGGCACTGACGAGGTTGATCTGCACACAGACAAGGACCTGGAGTATCTTGATATTCCTGCTTTCCTTAGACGTCAGGCAGACTAGCCGACTCTGACCATCGGTCCTATGTGAGTGAATGGTCACTAACTTCGGTGCCGGTATCGTTCTTGGGTTTTTTTACCGGTTCTTGAAACTTAATGTCATTTTTATAGTCTTAGACTCCAGTTAGCGGAATCTTTGCCAAATTCGCGATTTGGCATAGAGGTTGGCACCGGCATTTGGTAGTATTCGCGCCGCACTTGGGGACGAAAACAGACAATGATCAGGCAAAAAACGTTGAAGAACGTCATTCGTGCGACAGGCGTTGGTCTGCACACTGGCGAGAAGATATACCTGACGCTCAGACCAGCTGCAGCCGATTCCGGCATCATATTCGTAAGAGTAGATGCTGACCCAGCGGTTGAGATTCCTGCGCTAACGGAGTTTGTTGGAAATACTACCCTTGCTACTACAATTTCTCGAGATGGCCAGAATATCTCCACCATCGAGCATTTGATGTCGGCTTTTAGTGGCCTTGGTATTGATAACGCTTATGTTGAGGTTAGTGGGCCAGAAATGCCAATTATGGACGGTAGCGCCGCCACCTTTGTTTTTCTGATCCAGTCAGCAGGAATCGAAGATCAGAACGCACCCAAGAAGTTTATCCGGATCAAAAAGGAAGTTCGGGTTAACGATGAGGAAAGCGCACGATCCTATAACCAGTCAGCGACAATTCGTCCCTACGATGGGTTCAGGGTCAGCCACACAATTGTCTATGACAATGCAGTGATCAAGGAACAACAAGCCACCGTCGACTTTTCAATGACATCATTTGTCAAGGAAGTTAGCCGGGCTCGAACATTTGGCCTGATGCAGGAATTTGAGCACCTGCGTGAACGTAACCTGGCCCAGGGCGGCAGTCTGGATAATGCCGTTGTGGTGGATGAGTACCGCATCCTGAACGACGATGGTCTGCGTCACGAAGATGAGTTCGTCAGGCACAAGATCCTGGATGCGATTGGTGATATGTACCTTCTGGGTTATAGCCTGATTGGTGAGTTCGTTGGCTACAAGTCTGGACATACGGAAAATCACGCGCTGCGTAAGAAATTGTTAAGGCAAACAGATGCCTGGGAAATTATCACCTTTGACAAGGCGGAAGATGCGCCCATTTCTTATGGCGGTCTGGTCAATAGCGAATTCTAGTCACCCCGGGTTCTCCTCGAGAGCTTAATCAGGGCGTTTTTAAGGGCTTCATCCTCAATGTGCGCCGCGGTCTGCTGCAGTTGGGAGGCATTCCGGGGTGTCAGATAGCGCTCGCTGTCTTCAGGCTTTTTAGCAGAAAAGATGGGTTGAACCTTAATTTTGAGGGAAGAAACCTCAAGACCACGCCGACGAAGTGTAGAAATGATATTACGCTGACGATACCGGATCTGGGTCGCCTGGGTACTTTTAGCGGTTAGCAGCGTTAACTCATTGTTTTTTAAGGACGCTACGCTTGTTTCAACATCCAGCACGCCATCCACAATTTGCTGTATAGTTCGCAATTCTTGGGATTGGGCATAGAGTGAATGCAGTATATGATTAGACCCTTTGAGAATCTGCTGTGTTGACCTAATAGATTTGGGCACACGGGACATGTAATGGCGCGTCTGGAAGAGTAAAGAAAACAGTATCTATGAAGTTCATCATCGTTGACAACAAAACCGGTAGACATCGATCCTTTAATGCGAATGCATTTATCTTTGGCGTCGCGCTAGCAGGGTTGATTTCAATTCCTGCTGCAGCGGGTTACTTCGCTTACCGATTTGGGGTTGGTGAGGCCGCGTTGACAGGTGAAATGGTTGCCAAGTGGCGTGAGGTTCTTGATGAGCAACGATACGCGATAGAAACGACAAGAGGCGATGCAGAGCATACGCTTGCGGCATCTGCACTTCGAATCGCTCAGCTTCAGGCACGAATTGTTCGTCTTGACGCTCTGGGTGAACGACTGACGGAAGTTGGTCGCCTGGATGAAGGTGAATTTGATTTCTCCCAGCCCCCGGCGATGGGTGGACCAGAGAACCCGGTGGGGCAGGCGGGCTACCAACCACCTGCTTACATTGATTTACTGGATCGGCTGGCGCATGACATTGAAGACCGTGAGCAGCAACTTGGTGTTTTGGAAACTTTGTTAGCCAAGAGGAAAATGGATCGTGATGTATTCATTGCGGGGCGACCTGTAAAGAAAGGATGGATGTCATCGCGCTTTGGTCATAGAAGCGACCCGATTTCTGGAAACCGGGCATGGCACAATGGCGTTGATTTTGCTGGTAAGAACGGCGCTGATGTCATTTCAGTTGCCGCAGGTGTTGTTGTCTATGCTGATACTCGAAATGGCTACGGCAAGATGGTGGAAATCAACCATGGCGGTGGCTACTCGACTCGTTACGGCCATCATAAAGATCTAAAAGTAAAATCTGGCGATATCGTCCGCAAAGGCGAAGTCATTGGCCTGATGGGCAGTAGTGGTCGTTCCACCGGCCCCCATGTTCACTTTGAAGTATTCAAAAACGGTCGCGTTGTCGACCCCTCGAGTTATATCCATCGCGCCAGTCGCTGATGCCAATATCTTAGATTTTTCGTGGCGAGGACCCTCGCCTAAATTATTGATTATATAGAGAAAAAGTAAGATGGTATTGCAGGTGCTAAGCAAAGTCTTTGGCAGCAAGAACGAACGCGAACTGAAACGAATGCGAAAAACGGTTCTGCGAGTCAATGTGCTGGAAGATGATATCGAGAAACTTTCTGCGGAAGCGTTAATCGGACAGAGAGAGAAACTGAAATCCCGGCTTGAGGCAGGTGAGTCCCTTGAAGATATCCTGCCAGAGGCGTTCGCTACAGTCCGTGAAGCAGGTAAACGCGCACTCGGCTTAAGGTTGTTTGATGTCCAGATGATTGGCGGGATTACACTTCACGAAGGTCGAATTGCAGAAATGCGAACTGGCGAAGGTAAGACTCTCGTCGCCACGCTGCCACTGTACCTGAATGCAATTACTGGTGACGGTGTGCATCTGGTGACGGTAAATGACTACCTGGCCAAGTGGGGCGCCGAATGGATGGGGTCAATCTTTGCGACCCTGGGTATGACTGTCGGTGTGGTCTATGCCGGACAGTCGGCAGACGAGAAGCAGCGTGCCTACCAGGCGGATGTAACCTACGGTACAAATAACGAATTTGGTTTTGATTACCTGCGCGACAATATGGCTTTCTCTGCTGAAGAAAGGGTCCAGCGCAGAATGAATTTTGCCATTGTGGATGAGGTCGATTCGATCCTTATAGACGAGGCGAGAACACCTCTAATCATTTCAGGCGGGCTTGAGAATACTGCAGATGTCTACAAAGCCATCAACGGGATAGTTCCTGGTCTGGTCGAGCAGGTTAAAACACCTGAAGACATAGAAGAAGATAGAGAACCGCCCGGCGACTATTTCGTGGATGAAAAACAACGGGATGTTGAACTTACTGAGGAAGGTCACCAGAAAATTGAAAATCTTCTTGTTCGCAAGGGTTTACTCGCAGAGGGTGAGAGCCTTTATGGCACCGCTAACCTCACGTTGTTTCACCACGTCAGCGCGTCGCTGAAAGCTCACAAGCTTTATAAAAGAGATGTAGATTACATCGTCGCTGAAGGTGAGATTGTTATTGTCGATGAGCACACAGGTCGAACCATGGTCGGGCGCCGCTGGTCTGGCGGTATTCACCAGGCGATTGAAGCCAAGGAAAATGTTAACATTACTAACGAAAGCCAGACGCTGGCTTCTACTACCTTTCAGAACTATTTCCGGTTGTACGACAAATTGGCTGGCATGACTGGAACGGCCGATACCGAGGCATTTGAATTCAGGCAGATCTACGGTCTTGATGTGGTTGTTATTCCAACGAACCTGCCAATGGTTCGCCGCGACCTGAACGACCTTATATTTATGAGCCATGCTGAGAAGTTTGAGGCGATTGCTGATGAGATCGCCGACTGCCTGGCGAATAACGCGCCAGTTTTGGTGGGTACCGCTTCCATTGAAACATCAGAACTGCTTTCCGAGTTGCTTAACAAAAAGAAGGTCAAGCACAGCGTTCTAAATGCTAAGTTCCATGAGAAAGAAGCAGAAATTATTGCCCAGGCTGGCAGGCCGGGGACAGTCACTATCGCAACAAACATGGCTGGTCGAGGTACTGACATTATTCTCGGTGGGAGCTGGGAAGCAGAAGTAGCGCATCTTGAAGCCCCCACACCCGAGCAAGTTGAAAAAATCAAAGTGGCCTGGCAGAAAAGCCATGACCAGGTCCTGGAGGCCGGGGGCTTGCACGTCATTGGTACGGAACGACATGAGAGCCGTCGAATAGATAACCAGCTACGGGGTCGTGCCGGGCGTCAGGGTGATCCGGGCTACTCCAGATTCTATCTGTCCTTGGAAGATGACCTGATGAGAATCTTTGCGTCTGATCGGGTTCGCGGGTTCATGCAGAACATGGGCATGGAAAATGGGGAAGCCATCGAACACAAGATGGTTACTAACGCGATTGAGAAGGCGCAGCGAAAAGTTGAGGGTCGTAACTTCGATATTCGTAAACAACTGCTGGAATATGATGATGTTGCGAATGACCAGCGCCAGATGATTTACGGACAGCGTAACGAGCTGATCGAGTCAGAAGAAATCTCTCATATTGTCGATGCTCTCTGGGATGATGTCATTGATGAAGTCATTGATGGATACATCCCCCCTCAGAGCCTGGAGGAGCAATGGGACGTGCCGGGTCTGGAATCTGCCTGCCACACCGAGTTTAACGTGAAACTGCCGGTTCAAAACTGGCTGGATGAAGATTCTTCGCTTTTTGAGGATACTTTGCGACAAAGAATCGTTGCTGAGATCCGTGCGGAATACGTCAAGAAGGAAGCACTGATAGGTCCGCAGCTCCGGATGTTTGAGAAACGCATCATGCTCGATATCCTGGATGGCCTTTGGAAAGAACATCTTGCGGCGATGGATTATCTGCGGCAGGGAATTCATCTGCGAGCTTATGCACAGAAAAAGCCCAAAGATGAGTACAAGCGAGAAGCTTTCGACCTTTTTGATAATCTGCTCAGAAGTGTCAGGTTTGACGTGATTCGCTTTTTGTCCCGAGTTCAGTTTCAGTCCGAAGAGGACGCGGAAGCGCTTGAACTCAGGCGTCGCGAAGAGGAATCAAGGGTGCAAAAAAATTACCAGAAGGATGGTAGCCCTGGGATGGATGGCGCAGCCGTGAAGACACCCGCGGATGAACTAAACGAACCCTTTGTGAGACCTGACAAGAAAGTGGGCAGAAATGAACCTTGCCCCTGCGGCTCCGGTAAAAAATATAAAGCCTGTCACGGAAAGCTTGGCTAATTCGTGTCCGAGAATTCTACACCGCGGTGGCTATTTACCGATAACCAGTTGATTATTAAGCTAATATTATCTGTATGTCGGGCCAGGTTTTGCCTGGAATCAAAATTTCTGGACGGGAACTAGCTAATGGCTGTTGGCGATTATTCAACGGATTTCCACATTGTTCCGGGCGTTCGTCTGGGAGGAGTGCCTTGCGGCATCAAGGGTATAGATCAGCTTGATCTCGTTTTGTTTGAATTCGTGTCTGGCAGTGTCACTGCCGGAATTTTCACGCAAAGCCATTTTGCAGCGGCGCCCGTGCTGGTTGGCCGGGAGCATCTTGATCAGCGCGATAGTCGGTACTTCCTGATTAACAGCGGTAACGCGAATGCAGCCACCGGAGATGAGGGTAAGTCTGATGCGGTGACTTGCTGCAAAGCTCTGTCACAGCAAACCGGTGTTCGGCCTAATGAGGTCATTCCATTTTCTACAGGTGTTATTGGCGAAAAGCTGCAGGTTGCGAACATTACCGACGCATTGCCAGAGTTGATCCCAACGCTCGATGAAACGAACTGGTTGCTCGCTGCTCAAGGCATTATGACGACCGATACCCGGCCCAAGATTGCAACTCGCCTTTTGGAGATAGAAGGCAAGGCTGTGACAATTACTGGTATCGCCAAGGGCTCTGGGATGATTCAGCCCAATATGGCAACAATGCTCACCTATATAGCCACTGATGCGGTGGTCTCAAAACCGGTTTTGCAGGAATTGTTAAAAACAGGAGCCGATCAGTCATTCAACCGTATTACTGTGGATAGCGATACATCGACCAACGACTCCTGCATGTTGACGGCCACAGGGGTTTCTGGTGTCGGTTGTGATGCAGGAGCTGCAAGAGCGAGTTTTCAAGAGGCGCTTTTTTCAGTGATGCAGGAACTCGCCCACGGCATTATTCGTGACGGCGAAGGCGCAACTAAATTCGTGACGGTTCATGTGTCGGGCGGTATGACCAGGCAAGACTGTCTTAGTATCGCCTACGCGATTGCCAATTCACCGCTCATGAAAACGGCACTGTTTGCCAGTGATGCCAACTGGGGCAGAATAGTCATGGCGATAGGCAAGGCTGACGCGACTGTCGACCATTCGAAGATTGACGTTTACCTTGGTGATGTCTGCCTGATGAAGTCAGGCGGTAAGGACAAAAATTATCGTGAAGAGATGGGCGCGGAAGTAATGGCGCATGGGGAGATCACCATACGCGTTGAGCTGAATATAGGAAATGAAACAGAAACGGTCTGGACCAGTGATTTGTCACATGAGTATGTGACGATTAATGCAGAATACCGGACATGAGTGCAGAGCTTAAACCGCCTCTAAGTTAGGTCCTGCCCGTGGATATCGGATTCAGTGACGTCATCATGGTCGGCATCGGATGGAATATACCGGTTACCCTCAGCCCATTCCCCAAGATCAATTAGTCGACACCTGTCCGAACAAAATGGCCGGAACTTACTGGAAGCTACCCAGGCAACCGCTTTGTCGCAGGTAGGGCATTTTACGATGAGGTTAGCCATGTTTAGTTCCCGCCTGTTGATAAAGCTAAATATAGCTGATGGAGCTTTTGCACTTCCAGCGCGAGTTGATGCTGTTCGCCGTCATTGATGATCACATCGTCCGCATCAGTCATTCTGGTCTTGCGATCAGGTTGTGCGCGCAGGATCGCTGCCACCTGTTCGTGCGTGTTGTCGTCTCTCTGCATGACACGACTGATTTGGTTTTCCAGGGGAGCATCTACAACCAGCAGTCGATGCATCATGGGGTTTCTCCCGATGCCAGTTGAAAGAACCAGTATCGCGTAATCAGAATCTGCGCTGGATGTAATGTTTAGAAGATCCTCGACAATGGAGCTATGAGTCTGCTTTTCCACGAACAATCGATGGTCGTTATCGGAAAACACGAGTTCCCGTAGCACCGGACGATCAAGCGTGCCATCTTTTTGGAGTACCGACTCGCCAAATCGCTCGACGATGGCTTGGTACGCGGGTTTACCCGGTTCAACGACTGTTCGGGCAGATATGTCCGCGTCGGCGACGACAATGCCAGCGTTGGCGAACAAGTCCGAGACGGTGGATTTCCCCGTACCTATACCACCGCGTAAACCTACTACAAATTTGGACATCAGGCGCCGAAACTAAATATAAGATACATATCGATGAGTTTGTTGCCCCAGAGCAACGCGATGAATCCGGCAACTGCGAGGAAAGGCCCAAACTTGATCGGTTTGGCCTTGTCGCGACCGAAAATAATCATCGTTCCGCCAATAGCCGCACCAGCGAAGGATGACAAAATAATGATCAGGGGGACGCTCTGAACACCAAGCCAGGCGCCCAACATTGCAAGCATTTTAAAGTCGCCGTAGCCCATGCCCTCTTTACCCGTCACCAGTTTGAAGAGGTGAAAAATTGTCCAGAGGATCATGTACCCCACGCAGGCGCCCCAAAAGGCGTTATCGAACGAGGTTATGACACCGAAATAATTGATGACCAGACCAATCCAGAGGAAGGGCATGGTGATGTCATCAGGAAGTAATTGCGTGTCGAAATCTATGAGTGCAAGCGAGACCAGAGACCAGAGGAGAAAACATCCGGCTAGACCCTGTAGGTTTGGCCCAAGTACTGCGATGACCAGGGCCGTCAGGATTGCAGTGGTGACCTCTACCAGGGGGTATCTGCCACTGATGGCTTGCCGGCAATTCGCGCACCGCCCTTTGACCAGGAAGTATCCGAAAATGGGTATGTTATGCCAGGGTTTTATTCGGACATCGCAGTGTGGGCAGGTTGAGTTTGGGACCACCAGGTTAAAGGGGGTCTCGTGGGTGGGCAGTCGCTTGGCAAGGTCAGCAACAAGCGGGTCTTTGTCCGTCGCATCCGCCAGAATTTCCAGGGATTGCTGCTGCCAGTCACGCGTCAACATGATCGGCAGACGATAGACCGCAACGTTAATGAAACTGCCGATCGCAGATCCGAACAGGAAAGCCACCATTGGCGCGAATAAGGGATAGTGTGCCTGTAAAGTGACAGCTTCTTGCAGCATAAATTCAGCTAATGTCCTGGCTTAGTTCGGTGGCTTACTTGCCACTGATTGCGTCACCCATACTGAAGATAGGCAGGTACATCGCGATAATCAATCCACCGATCACGACCCCGAGAAACGACATGATAATAGGTTCCATTAAACTGGTTAAACCATCAACAGCGTTGTCGACCATTTCTTCGTAGTAGGTCGCTGCCTTGTCCAGCATGCTATCGAGCGCACCGGCTTCTTCACCGATTGCGACCATCTGAATCACCATGTTAGGGAATACACCGGAAGCTTTCATTGAGGTGTTCAGCTGAATACCGCCCGAGACCTCTTCTCTGATCTTGTTAATCGCTTCCAGGTAAACGACGTTCCCAGCGGCGCCGGCGACAGACTCCAGCGCGTCAACAAGCGGAACACCGGCAGAGAAGGTTGTTGAAAGTGTTCGTGAAAAGCGAGCGATACAGGACTTATCAAGAATATCGCCAAGGATTGGTAGCTTAAGCATCAATCGCTCCTGCCCATCCCTGACTGCCTTGGATCGTTTATGCATTTGCTTGAAGGTAAAAAACGCGGCGGCCAACCCCGCTACTCCAGCAAACCACCATTCCGTCATAAACCGGGACATATTTACAACCATCTGGGTAAATTCAGGGAGTTCTGCACCGAAACCAGCAAAGATTTCCTCGAACTGGGGAACTACCTTAACTAATAGAATACCGGATACGACCCCGGCAACGACCAGTACTGCAATTGGATAGTTCATTGCGCTTTTGATTTTGGCTTTCAGCTGTTCGGACTTTTCTTTATATTCGGCCAGTCGATCAAGCATGGTTTCCAGCGCACCGGACTGCTCACCTGCTTCCACAAGGTTGCAGAACAGATCATCGAAATGTTCTGGTTGGGTTTTAATCGCATGGGCGAATGATTGACCAGAGGAAACTTCATCCCGAATTTTGAGGATCAGTTCTTTCATCGCGGGGTTGTCCATACCGTCAGCCACAATCTCGAAGGACTGAACAAGTGGTACACCGGCTTTCATCATTGTTGCAAGTTGGCGAGTGAAGAGCGCGATATCCGAAGGGGTGACTTTTGCCCCAAAGCTGGCAAGGGCGAAGCCGCTACTTTTCTTCTTCACTTTGGTCGGGTTAATTCCCTTTTTCCTAAGCTCTGCCCTGGCGATATTGGCGTTGGAGCTTTTAATTTCACCTTTAGTCTTTTTGCCAGACTTATCGGTGCCTTCCCATGTAAATAGTTGATTAGCTGCTGCCATATCGACCTCTTAATCTTTTTCGGGATACCCCGTCCTAGTGGCCACTTGTCACTCGGTTAACCTCTGCCAGACTTGTTGCGCCAGAAATAACCTTTCGCAGACCCGACTCGTATATCGTGCCGAAGCCTTCACGCGCGCTCACTTCGCCAATCTGCAGCGCGTTGCCGTCTTCCATGATTATCTTTCGAATTTCAGCGGTGACCTTCATCGTTTCGTAAATGCCTACTCGTCCCTTGTAGCCCGCTGAGCACTTTTCACATCCCTTCGGACCAAAGACTTCGAACGGTTCCGCTAGTTGAGCCGCCGTGAACCCTGCCTCTAGCAGGGCACTGTCAGGTACCTCGAGTTTCTCTTTGCAGCCACATAGGCGACGACCGAGGCGCTGGGCCACAATCAGGTTGACCGAAGTTGCAAGGTTGAACGCTGCAATGCCCATATTACGCAAACGGGTTAGTGTTTCAGGGGCGCTGTTTGTGTGCAGAGTCGACATCACCATGTGGCCAGTTTGCGCCGCCTTGACTGAAATAGATGCAGTCTCCAGATCCCGAATCTCGCCGACCATAATGATATCGGGGTCTTGCCGAAGGAAAGACCGCAGAGCCTCGGAAAAATCGAGACCAACCTTAGTGTTTACGTTGCATTGGTTGATGCCTTCCAGGTTAATTTCGACGGGGTCTTCGGCGGTAGAGATGTTTAGCTCAGCGGTGTTCAAGATGTTAAGGCCAGTGTAGAGCGATACCGTCTTGCCAGAACCGGTGGGACCAGTGACCAGGAACATACCCTGCGGCTTGTACAGCGCTTCCATGTATAGTTTTTTCTGATCGTCCTCGTAGCCGAGTGCATCAATACCCATCTTGGCTGAGCTTGGGTCTAGTATTCGTAGTACAAGTTTTTCGCCAAACAGGACGGGAAGAGTGTTAACCCGGAAGTCGATGGACTTGGTTTTGGATATCTTTAGCTTGATACGACCGTCCTGTGGAACCCGTCTTTCCGAGATATCCATCTTGGACATTACTTTTAATCGAGCAGAAATTCTGGGCGCAAGGTTAACCGGGGGCCTTGCGATTTCCCGCAGCACACCATCAGTTCTGAACCTGACCCGATAAGCCTTCTCGAAGGGTTCGAAGTGCAGGTCTGACGCGTTGCTCCTTATGGCGTCCATCAGCATTTTGTTGATAAATCGAACAACGGGAGTGTCGTCGATAGCGGTAGCTTCGTCGACATCACCACCACCACCAGTTTCGTCAACAGCCTCCATGTCAAGGTCGACATCGTTATCATCGCCAAGATCTCCCATGCCATCGTCTTCCTGGCTTTCCAGGAAGTTTTCAATAAAGGCTGCTAGTTTGTTTTCTTCGACCAGTACTTCTTCAGTCGAGATGCCTGTTTGGAATTTGATTTCATCCAGACCAGTTCTATTGGTTGGGTCAGATACAGCCACGAACAATCGGTTGCCACGATGGAATACCGGAATAGCATGGTTTGACCGGATCAGCTTTTCATCAACAAGGTCTTTCGGGATGGCATCCGGGTCGAGGGCGGTGATGTCCAGAAGTGGGGTGCCGAACTCTTCGGATGCCGATGTGGCGATTGCCTTTGAATCAACAATGTTGTTCTGCACAAGATGAGTAACAAAAGGTACCCGGGTCTTTCTTGCTTCATCCGTGGCTTCCCTTGCAACGTCTTCTTCGAGGAGATCATCCTCCACCAGTCGACGAGCAAGACCGCTTAATTGAATTGGAATGGCCGCCATACTGATGGTTCCTCTTAAATGCTGGCACGCCCCAAAAACCCAAGGGCAGAATCGCACCGTAAAGTTTACATTTCAGCCGGTGGGGTGTCGATAGAAAGTCTTTTCCATGTAGAACCAAAGTTGTAATGTCCGCTTTGTCCAAAGTTAAAGTGTCCTCTTTTGCAGGAGTGGACCTTGGTGGAGGAGTTAGTCAGTTTGAGCCGTAAGGAGCTGGATAAGTTGAGTGTGATCGAAAGAGTTGAACGAGG
>JABJED010000271.1 GCA_018665025.1 Gammaproteobacteria bacterium | reverse complement strand
TTTACGCTCGCCATGAAACACGAAATTGGGTTAAACAAAATTCTCGGAACGATACACATTTACCCGACGTTTATGGAGATGAACAAATTTGCAGCGAGTGAATGGCGTAAGAGCCATAAGCCGGAGTGGGCGCTGGTGATCGCTGAAAAGTTTCATCGTTGGCGCAGGGGCAAACCTGCGAAAGGTATAGCTCGAGAAACTTAAGGCTGCCTTGACGAGGGCAGGCTACCAGTGCGTCAATCTCATTATCCTGAGTCTCGTTTTCCCTGGCTGACGACACGAAATGCAGTGTCGTTTCCTTCGAGTATGCCAGCAATTAATTCGTCTTCTGACTCAAACATATGTGTTTGCTAATACCCTTCGTCAATAAGCGGAAACGCGCTCATCACATTTGAGTTGCTGACGACATCAGCTTCGCTGACGAATGACGGGTCGAGCATTGCGAGTGAATTAACGCCACACAGCGCCATTGTCATCGATACTTCGCGTTTTAATAGCTTAATACAGCGCACCAGTGCAGGAACGCCACCGGCGGCAAGAGCCCATCCTTCGAGTCGGCCTATGCCCACGGCATCAGCCCCGAGTGCAAAGGCCTTAACAATATCGGAACCTCGGTAGAACCCTCCGTCCACCACAACTTCGGCTTTTTTACCCACGGCATTCACAATAGCGGGTAGTGCAGCGATGCTACCAATTGACTGATCAAGCTGGCGGCCACCGTGATTGGACACATAGATAACATCCACACCGTGATCGAGTGCCTTGATCGCGTCGTCTACCCTGCTGATACCCTTGAGAACGAGTGGGATATCAAATTTCTTCTTTATTCTTTCTACCGTGGCCCAGCTAAGACTGGCCTGAAAGCCCATGTCACCGGCAGCAGCAGCTTGAGAAGTGGGCACAACGCGTTTCGCGATGTCCCTCTCCCTGCGACTGACTACCGCGGTATCCACCGTCAGGCAAAATCCCGCGTAGCCGCTGGCTATGACTCTTTCAACGATGGCATCGACCCAGGCTTCATCCCCTCGGACATATAGCTGGTATAACTTTGCGGCATTCGATGAAGCCGCGATTTCTTCGATGCCTGGTGCTGAGACTGAACTGGCCATTGTCATGACAGTGGTTTCAGCAGCGGCTATGGCAGCGCTTGAGGCGCCACCTGGATCGAACACCTCGAGTGAGCCAATCGGTGCAAGAATCAGTGGCAGGCTAAGTTTCTGGCCGAGGAATGTTCCGCTGGTATCGACGTTCGAAACATCGTTGAGAACCCGGGGAAGCAAACCGAGTTTGTCGATTGCGTGCCGATTCCTTCGCAGGGTAGTTTCGGTCTCTGCACCACCAACCAGGTAATCCCAGTGGGTAATGTCAAGATTCAACCTGGCGGCCTTGACGATTTCGTGAATGGTTTTCAGGTCTTTCGGGTCCATAGTTGCATGTCAATTGGTACTGATTGTGATGGTACCACAGACAGTTTGACTGACCTGGAGCAGTGAGGGTTCTGATAGATGGGATCGGAAAGACAAATAGTCTTGACAGGGACCAGTGAACCATTAGGCTACGCGGCTTTCATGCACAGGTAAGAGAGACCAGATGTCAGTATTTAGTAAGGAAGATAGCAACACAGTAAAGATCATCGGAGTAGCGGGCGCAGGCTTTTTCAGCTTGACCGTCGTTCTGGCCGTCCTGGCGATATACATCACCGGCTAGTTTATTCCGGTGCTGCTTCATTAATTTCAGCTGGCATTGCAGCTGGCATTGCATCTGGCTCTAACCTGTAAATAGTTCGGCCCTTTAAGAACCTTGCCGTGATTTTCGGATCGGTGACCGTTGTCGCGACGGCGTTGTATATGGCACTACCCAGCATTACCCGAACTCTTCTGTCGGAATGCAGATAGATTGCCCATTTTCGGGTTGCCGCTGCGTCAACGTAGAGTTCACCGTCAAGTACCGTGCAACGGAGGATAACCGAGTAGGGTTTTCCCGGATTAACTTCAAGCTTGAGTAGTTTGTAGCGATCAGCGAAGGCAAAATCCGTCGTGGTGGTTGCAATGCCTTTGAGTTGCTTACCTGGCAGGGTAAGCATGGGTGTCTGGCATGCGCAAAGCAGAGAGAGCGTAAGGATCATGGAAACAGCTTTCATGGAGAGTATTAATACACTCAATTGAAGGTTACTGATAGTATCGATTGCCATGCGATATTTGATAACGATTCTTGTTTTAGTGCCGATTCTGGCGATTGCGGAGACCACCGGTTTCGGGCTTTTGCGCTCGGAAGTCATTTCAACGCCGCAGGGCCAGGTGACCGAGACTGAATGGCAGCACGTGGATGCCAGTGGCCAGGCGTTCGGGCTTCATCGTTATCAGTTGGCCGACGCAGTAACGATAGCGACGCTGTTGTATCTGCCTGGTACGAACATGAACGGTGTTCTCAAAACCGCCGACAGTGACCACAATCTTTGGCTGTATCTGGCCGAAAGGGGTATTGAGGTTTATGCGATGGATTACAGGACCCGCTATATTCCCCATGATTTCAGTGGTGACCTGGTGCTGATGCGAGACTGGTCAATGGACCTGTTCGTTGAAGATGCCGTCATGGCAGTGACCAAGGTCCAGCAGGATCAGCCCCTTGTGCCTATGTATATTGCTGGGTTTAGTCGAGGGGCTGCGTTCGCTTTCGGGTTAGCAGGCCAGGTGGAGGCCGCGGGATTGGTTGCTCTGGACGGTAGTTTTAAAAAGCAGCCCTACGAATCCTATGACATCGGCGCTGCCTTGCAGCGTTATGACGAAGAAGCACGCTACGCATCAGCGCTGTCTCGTCGCGGCTATGACGCCCGCACAGAAATGATGCGGCGGGTTATATCCGATCCTGGCAGTTCGGCGACGAATGACCGTTACCAGACATCCGGTGATCAGCTGGCAGACATCCTGTATCAGGCCTGGGGCCCGGCTGTGCTGGCCAATACGAGATCCAACATTACTCCAATTGATATCCTGGCAAGGGAAATGCTTGGCTACGATTGGTTTTATCCAACAATCCAGGGCATTGAAGGTCGGTCTATTGCCAGTCAGCAGGATGACCCGAATACCTACATTGACGATCATTTCGGTGAGATGACCATTCCTGTGTTGTATTTTGGTTCAGGTGGGTTTGGTGCCGAGTCGCTGTTATCCGGCATACATTCCGCTGCTCGTTCGGGTTCAGCTGACGTAACGATCAACGTTCTTGAAAACTACGGACATTTGGATGTGCTGTTTGCAACTGATGCCCCGGCTGAAGTCTATGGGGTGATCTACGAATGGATCTTGGGTCACCAGACCCTTGAGCCTGTTTCGGAATAGCCAGTGAAACTGGATCACATCATGTTTGCAGTGAGCGACCTTGAGGCGGGGATAGAGCAGCTGAAGACGCTCACCGGAGTGTCTGCCGAGTTCGGTGGAAGTCATGCCGGTGCGGGAACCAGGAATGCGTTGCTGTCATTCGGCAATGAGCAGTATGTGGAAATCATAGCCCCGGACCCACTGCAGGATATTGCAGGGACTATGGGCGCGGAACTGTCATCCCTGCAGGGGCCCTCTATCAGGACCTGGG
>JABJED010000270.1 GCA_018665025.1 Gammaproteobacteria bacterium | reverse complement strand
CTGGTGCATCCGGATGGAGCAACAGAACTCGCGGCAGACGATCTGGCATTTCCCAATGGCACCGTAATTACGCCAGACGGGAAAACTCTAATCGTCGGCGAATCGTTCGGGGCAAGGTTGACAGCCTTCGATATCAACCCGGATGGATCCCTGGCCAATCGACGCGAGTGGGCAAAAATGGACGGTGCCGTGCCCGATGGCATCTGCCTGGATGAAGCAGGCGGAATCTGGGTTGCTTCCCCGGTTAGCAATGAGGCGCTTCGAGTCATTGAAGGCGGCGAAGTCACCGACCGGGTAAAAATCGAAAACCAGGCTTATGCCTGCATGCTGGGTGGCCCGGATGGCAAGACGCTTTTCATCATGACATCAAAGTCTTCGCACCCGGATGAATGCAAGACAGAAAAATCCGCCGCGGTAGAATTCGTGACAGTAAAACACGCCGGCGCCGGCCTGCCATAAACAATAGAATGAACGATAGAATGAACAGCACAAAAATAGCAGTGATCAACGGCGGCCATTCCGCCGAGGCTACCGTATCCCGCAGCAGCGCAAAGGGCGTCATTGAAGCGCTTCGCGAAAACTATGATTCCGTCACCAACATCGAACTCGACAGCAAGCTCGCGACCTCACTGGCTGACTGTAACCCCGACGTAGTCTTTCCAATCTTGCATGGGCCGCCCGGGGAAGACGGCACGCTGCAGGGTTTCCTTGAGATTCTTGGCTACTGTTATGTCGGCAGCGATGTGCACAGCAGCGCCTTTGCCATGGACAAAATTGTTGCCAAGGAAGTGTTCCGGCGTGTGGGACTGCCCGTCGCCAGGCAATGCGTTGTTTCCAAAGCGGATGGCATCGCAAACGCCATCGATATGATCACCAGCGAACTGGGCGAGAACGTCGTGGTGAAACCAGCCTGCCAGGGCAGTGCTATCGGTGTGACCCTGATCGATAACGCCAACCAACTTCGTGATGGTGTGAGCGCAGCATTCGAATTCGACCCCCGCCTGTTGGTTGAGGAAAGAATCCACGGCAGGGAGATCACAGTTGGTGTCATTGATACCGATACCGGCACGGATCCCTTCCCCGTCATCGAAATAACGACACCAGAGAACAGTTGGTACGATTTTGACCATCGCTACACCCCCGGCCTTTCCGAGCACCTAATGCCCGCTGAGTTACCTAACGAGCAATTAATCGCGCTTCAACAGATTGCAGTAGCCGCTCACCAGTCCCTTGGCTGCAGGGACCTGTCGCGCGCTGATTTCATTGTCACAGAATCTGATATCTATCTACTGGAAGTAAATACGCTGCCTGGCATGACACCCACCAGCCTCTACCCCGATGGCGCCAGCGGCTACGGCCTGGAATTCCCGGAACTCGTGAAGTACCTGGTAGACCGGGCGGTGAAGCGTAAAAACAACTAAGCCACCACCCGCCATTTCGACTGGAGGTTCCGAAGGAACTCATACCAATGGTCATTTCGACTGGAGGTTCCGAAGGAACTCATACCAATGGTCATTTCGACTGGAGGTTCCGAAGGAACCGGAACGGAGAAATCTCGGATCTCGCGAGCCCCTGGAACAATCAATATCAGGACCGGCGAAGCCGGTCCTGACAAAAAACTACTACATATCGTAACCGCGTTCGTTGTGCTGGTTAATATCCAGCCCCTCGGTCTCTTCTTCTTCAGACACGCGGAGCCCCACCATAAAGTCAACGACCTTCAGGAGAACAAAGGTTAGTACCGCCGTGTAAACCCCTACTGAACCAACACCGATCAACTGAATCACCACCTGCTCACTGATCGGCAGACCATCGCCCTGGCCACTGAAGATTCCCAATGAACTGCTCGCAAAAACACCCGCAAGAATAGTACCCAGGGCTCCACCCACACCGTGGACCGGAAACACATCGAGTGAATCATCAATACCAAGCTTCTGCTTGAGGAACATAGTCATATGGAAACAAACAAAACCTGCGCTAATACCAATAACAAGAGCACCTGCAGGCCCAACATAACCGGAAGCCGGCGTAATCGTACCCAGGCCCGCAACCATACCGGTCACCGCGCCAAGCGCACTTGGTTTACCGAACTTAATCCATTCGATACACATCCAGGTAAATGCCCCAGCAGCCGCTGACATATGCGTCACCAGCATGGCCATACCGGCATCACCATTGGCAGCAAGCGCACTACCCGCATTGAACCCAAACCAGCCTACCCACAGCATGCCTGCACCGGTGACCGTCATGGTCATATTGTGTGGCGTCATCGGTGTTGTCGGGAAACCACGCCTTGGCCCCATCACCATGGCAGTTGTAATTGCCGCCACACCAGCAGTGATGTGAACCACGGTGCCACCTGCAAAATCGAGCAGGCCCATTTCACCGAGCCAGCCGCCACCCCAGACCCAGTGAGTCACAGGTATATAGACGATCACCAACCACACCGCTGAAAACAGCAACATAGATGAAAATTTCATTCGCTCTGCAAAACCACCCACGACCAGCGCGGGGGTGATAATCGCAAAAGTCAGCTGGAACATGGCGAAAACACTGTCGGGAATATCCCCATTCATCGTGCCTTCCTGGATCCCTGCCATCATGAAGTTCGAAAACCCACCTATAAACATATTGCCGTCGGAGAACGCCAGTGAATAACCCGCAACCAACCAGATAATGGAGACGACGCAGGTAATGGCAAAACACTGCATCAAAACACTGAGCACATTCTTAACCCGGACAAGCCCGGCGTAGAACAACGAAAGCCCCGGGATGGTCATAAATAAAACCAACGCTGTGGCGGTCAG
>JABJED010000269.1 GCA_018665025.1 Gammaproteobacteria bacterium | reverse complement strand
TAATGCCTATATTCTTGGAAATATGGGAACTACCGGAGCGAACATCGGTGCCTGCGCAACCTTCCTGTACAACCTGCGCCAGGGGATTCAGGACATTCGCTCGGGCAAGTCCCGAGCGGTTCTTGTCGGCGCAAGTGAAGCACCACTGACCCCGGATGTCATCGAAGGCTATCGCACTATGGGTGCCCTGGCGGAAGATGAAGCACTGAAAAAAATTGATGGCATCACCGAAGGTGAAGCCGACCATCGCCGGGCGTGTCGCCCTTTCGCAGAAAACTGCGGCTTTACCCTATCTGAAGGATCCCAGTTCATTGTCCTGTTTGATGATGCGTTAGCGCTGGAACTTGGCGTTAATATCTACGGCGCTGTCGCTGACGTGTTTATCAATGCAGACGGATTCAAAAAATCAATTCCAGGTCCTGGTATTGGAAATTATATGACGGTCGGCAAAGCCATGGGTGTAGTCCGCTCCATCCTGGGCGAAGAGTCGTTGCGACATCGATCCTTTATTCAGGCCCATGGCACCAGCACCCCACAGAACAGGGTTACCGAATCCCACATTTTTAACGAACTGGCAGCAGCATTTGGGATCGAAAAATTGCCGGTCGCAGCAATCAAATCTTACATCGGTCATTCTCTTGCCTGCGCGTCTGCTGACCAGCTTATGGCTTCTCTGGGTGTGTGGAACGACGGGTTCATCCCAGGAATAGTCACCTCAGAAAATATTGCAGATGACGTTCACCAGAGCCATCTTGACTTCCTCCTTAAACATCGACAGGTCGGCAAGACCGACATAGATTCGGTGTTTATCAATTCCAAAGGCTTTGGTGGCAACAATGCCACGGCTGCGGTACTTGGCCCCCATGTGGTCACAGAAATGCTGCGGAAAAAGCATGGCAAGGCCGCGCTCACCAAACATGCCAGCCTTAATGAGTCAGTCAAGGAAAAAATCGAAGCCTATGACGAATCGATGATCGCCGGTAAGAATTCCACGATCTACAACTTTGGCGTGGGTGTCATTGAAGGCGAAGAATTAACGATCTCTTCTGACGGCATTTCCATCCCGGGCCAGGATAAAGAGATAAGTCTGAACGTCGAAAATCCCTACGACGACATGACTTAACTTATTAGCAAAACACATCCTGTGTTTTTCTATGGGTCAAGCGGGCCGCGGGGTAGTGCGGGACTGCACTTTCCCGTAACAAAATAATTCAGTCGATTTCGCGAGTAGCGCGGAACTCGATATCCGGCCACCGCTCCTGGGTGAGCGACATATTCACTGAGGTTGGCGCGAGATAGGTCAGGTGCCCGCCGCCATCAACCGCCAGGTTTCCTTCAGCCTTTCGTTTGAATTCAGACAGCATTTTTTCATCCGGGCAGTACACCCATCTTGCCGTCGAAATAGTAACCGACTCGTAGCCGCAATCGACTTTGTATTCATCCCTTAATCGGAATGCCACCACATCAAATTGCAGAATGCCCACGGCACCAACAATCAAATCATTATTAGTCAACGGCATGAATAACTGGGTTGCTCCCTCTTCTGACAATTGCGTTAAACCTTGCCTGAGCTGTTTGCTCTTCAAGGGGTCCTTGAGCCGCACGCGGCGGTAAAGCTCCGGCGCAAAGTGCGGGACACCAATAAATTTAAGATCTTTACCGCTGGTAAACGTGTCACCGATTTGGATAGTCCCGTGGTTATGCAGGCCGATGATGTCTCCAGGGAAAGCTTCATCTGCAGCAGACCTTTCACCGGCAAGAAATGTCACAGCATCACTGACCCTGACGTCTTTACCAATCCGCACATGACGCATTTTCATGCCCTGAAAATATTGTCCTGAACAGACTCTCATAAACGCAATTCTGTCCCGGTGCTTGGGATCCATGTTCGCCTGAATCTTGAATACGAATCCGGTGAACTCATCGCTTTTGGAATCGACGACTTCCGAGTTTGTCGCCCTTGGCAGCGGCGCGGGCGCAAAGTCAACAAACCCATCGAGCATCTGGTTTACACCAAAGTTTCTAAGCGCCGTGCCAAAATAGACCGGAGTCAGCTCCCCTGTAAGATAGGCAGCTTTATCAAACTCATGGCTGGCACCTTTCACCAGCTCGATCTCATCTTGGAACTCTTCAAGGTCATCACCCAGAAACTCCGCGGCGTCCCCGGAATCGAGATTCTTGATAATTCGCGCGTCTGAAGCGACATCACCCTGACCTGGTTCAAACACATGGATTTCATCGTCATAGAGGTGATACACACCTTTAAAACGACTGCCCATTCCAATCGGCCAGGTGATGGGCGCGCATGCAATCTTCAATACGGATTCCACCTCATCTAACACATCGATGGGGTCTCTGACTTCTCTATCGAGCTTGTTGACGAAGGTGAGAATCGGCGTGTCACGAAGTCGGCAGACCTCCATCAGTTTGACTGTTCGACCTTCGACACCTTTTGCCGCATCGATCACCATTAAAACAGAATCCACTGCCGTTAATGTTCTATAAGTATCTTCAGAAAAGTCTTCGTGCCCCGGGGTGTCGAGCAAATTGACGATTCGACCCTTATAGGGAAACTGCATGACGGAAGTGGTGACGCTAATACCCCGCTGTTTCTCCATCTCCATCCAGTCAGAGGCCGCATAGCGATCAGACTTCTTGGACTTAACCGTACCCGCCAGCTGAATAGCCTTTCCGAACAGCAAAAGCTTTTCTGTAATGGTGGTCTTACCCGCGTCCGGGTGCGAGATAATCGCAAAGGTACGTCGTTTGTCGACCTCTTGCTCAATCATGGGAATCTATCGGAGTCATTGCGAAAGCCGCGGCATTATATAGACGCAAACCGTGCAGGTACAGGCGGGCTTCAGAACAGCTCTTTCGCCAGAACCAGTGCGTCTTCCCGTCCAACGTTAGACGGGTAGTAGTTTTCCCGGATCCCGACCTCGTTAAAGCCGAGCTTATCGTACAGCTCACAGGCCGCCACATTCGAAGGTCTCACCTCAAGAAATATGGTCGAGGCCTCTCCCGTCCGGGCCCGCTCCAGCAAGTGCTCGACCAGGATGCGCCCAAAACCATGACCCTGGAAATCAGGATGCACGCAAACATTCAGCAGGTGAGACTCGCCAGCCGCAACCGACAGAATGCCATGACCGACGTTCTGGTCGCTACACATCAACAACCAGCATTCCTGGCCGTTGCGGAGGCAGTCCCTGAAAATCCCCTCAGTCCAGGGATGCGTATAACCCCGGCGCTCGTTTCGAAGTACATCAGGCAGATCGGTCAGCTGCATGCGACGGACCTCGCTGGACATCAAGGCATCTCGCTGCTGCGCCAACGATGCATTGCCAGCATCAGTTCGCGCTTGGCTGAACCCGACCCAAGAAGGCCTTTCAGGGACGGCACCGTAAGGAATGTCTGGACACCAACTGCTCCCACCGACAGGGGCGGTACGTCGCGCAGCGGATTGTAGTACTCGCCAACGTCGTCCCCAAACACCAACACCCTGGCAGGCATTTGCCGGAATTTCTGGGTAACGACCTCTCTCGCCGCGTTAATGGATTGATCAATACCCGATGTGCTTAGCATTGGCCATTTGAGTAACTGGTAACGCACGGATTCGATATTGCCACCCATGGCGCGCGCCACATCGTCGCAAAACCTCCTGGGAAGTTCGCTTTCAGCACGCAGCGAAAGGCAAATACCAATCGTTTCATAGTGAAACAATGCCAACATGAATTCAGGGATTTGTTTGCCGGTTGCAGCATCCCCGGTTTGAACCGCCGCATCAGTCTCAACTTTCTTAGCCGGCGCCTGCCTGAACACTTCCGTCGGGCTGTTCGCGGGCTCGATCGAAGCTTCCACTGCAGCATCCACCTGGGGCGCAACAGCTGACCGCGATGTCCAGACATCAATACCCATCGCCTTCAGGTAGCCACTTCTGGTTAGTCCCATTTCATTAACACCATTACCTAACACAAGCCGTCACTTCTCACCGACCAGCTTAGCATCATCAGGATGAACCGGGACCCGGGCAAACGCAAAACATAGCGACCCAAGGAGCGCGCCAATACCCAGCACGCTAAACCCGGTCACATAATCGCCGTGAGTATCCGCCATATATCCGGCATAGATCGGCCCAATAGACATGCCCAACATCACGATCAGGGAAGAGAACCCCATGATCGTGCCAAAAGATGACGGGCCAAAATAGTCCGCTCGCAGCGCGACCATCAATGGGCCCCGAATTCCCCAGGCAAGTCCGTGCATCGCAGTGAACAGTATGACCATCCAGAGCTCTGTAGCATTTGCGAGCAGGAACAGTGCCGCGGTGTGGAACACCATGCAGACGACACAGATCAACTGTTTGTTAAATCTATCCCCGATGAAACCACCACCTATCTGCCCCAGCATCTGGAAGCCGGTCAGCGCCGCAACCACAAGGCCCGCCTGACTCAGGGAATAATCGAGACCTTCGCTTAGGTGCGAAACCAGGTGGACCATGATCGATGACACAGTTAACAACGCGCAGGCGTGCCCCATGGAGATCAGCCAGAAAGAAGCAGTATGCACCGCCTGTCGGGTCGTGAAATCGCGACCACTCGTAAACACCATTGGCGTTCCGTCGCTGTTTAACTGGCTACCACCATCGACCAGTTCCCCATAGTCCTGCGGACGATGGCGCACCAGGAAGACCAGCGGAAACCCAACCACGATAACCATGACTCCGGAATAGAAGGCTGTTGTCCTCCAGCCGAATGCTTCAAGACAAATAATAACAACAGGGACTGCGAGCCCACCAAGCGAGTAACCCATTTGGGACAGGGCAACTGCCTTCGCTCTATGGCGGCTGAACCAGTTCACGATAGACACCATCACCGTGGCGAACCCGCCAAGGCTGGAGCCAACCGCAATCAGCGCGAAAGTCAGGTAGAACTCAAGAAGCGTCGTGATCTGGCTGAACGCCATGAATCCAATACCGAAGATCACAACACCCACACCCAGCACAATCCGGGGGCCATACTTATCAGTTAGCCAACCCTGCAGAGGCCCAAGGATCCCGCTTTCGATTCGCGTCAGCGCAAACGCACCGGCCACGAGCGCTTTACTCCAACCGAACTCATCCTGCAGCAGGACAACATAGGCGCCATAGGAGTGCATCCACAACAGCCCGGAAAGAAGCTGCAAACCACCAGCCGCGCTGACGATATACCAGCCATAGAACACATGGCCTGCCGGGCGAATAACACCATCGATTCGGGAGAAGAGCCACGACATTAATCAGACGACGTCGGCTTTGAAGAATTGTCTCGCAATGCCAAAGACTGAGATCGTCAACCACGCGGACTCGATAATGAAAGCACTCAGGTTAAATTCTTCCATCAGTGAGAACAGAACCATTCCTGCACCAAGCGCATTGAGCCCGGAAAAAATCAGGCTTGTCGGTTCGATTCGTTCAATTTGCAGAAGCAGATAAGTTACAAGAATACACAATACACCTACATTACCGACCAGATCGTGAAAATCGTATCCGAGCATTTTTCATCACCTAACCAAAACAAGGAAGCATAAACTAAGGCCCCTAGCCATGACAGGTAAACGCCATGATGCGAGTCGCCGGCCATTGGTATGACACCAGAAAACTCACTAACGAGCTGACACTTATTTATGAACCGCATGTGCATCCGTTCCTGAGGTGCAATATCTGGCACCTTCGCGGCCGTGATAAGGATCTACTGGTCGATACCGGGCTAGGTGTCAGTTCGCTGAAGAACGCCATTGCAGACATGATCGATAAACCCGTGATGGCACTGGCCACTCATATCCACTACGACCATGTCGGCTGTTTGCACGAGTTTGATGAAGGAGATGTTATCGACCTTGGCAATAAAGCACTCACGGTATACCACCTGCCGGGCCATTCACCCGGCAGCATTGGTCTATGGGATCCATCGGGCAGCACACTGTTCTCTGGCGACGCTCTCTACGATGGCCAACTTCTGGATCAGCTACCAGGATCGAACATCCCGGACTACATCAACACCATGAAGCGCCTTCGCGAACTACCGGTCGAGGCCGTTCATGGCGGACATGAGCCCAGTTTTGACCGAAAACGCATGATTGAGCTGATTGACGCCTATCTCGACTGGAGAGTATCGTTGACTTACGGGCACTTCCAACAAAAACTCTTAATAAAATGTTATAAGTTATTGTTTAAATAAGATTATCAATCTAATATTGCCGAATGCCGGCCGCCGATGCCACCCTAAGAAACAGCATTGAAGTGGGAAACACTCCTCCCACCGGGCCTCAGACGCTCTTAAATTTACTCAAGCTGTATGAGTCAGATAATACAGATTGTTCGATTTGGGTCGATACTCTCGAATCTCACGCCGTAACACTGCTGCCCTTTCTGGCTGCCAGACCTCCGGCCCAGCTGATCAAGTGGCATGAGGCGTTCACGCTGGAGGATCTAAGGCGGGGCGCGCTCACACTGGCTAACCAGGTTAACCTGAAGGGAATCGACTCGCTGAACGGACAACACCAGCGAACCTCCCAGATCGGTCTTTCCTTAGGGCATCTTATTGATCCTGCTCTCGCACAGCAGACCGCACTCACATGTCGACTAATTGGCCACGACATTGCTATCCCCGACCCTGATATAACCGACGCCCTGACATTTTACGATCGGGAATTATCAACACTGCACGGTTCACCCCTGCTGACGCGACTGGTTGCGGTCGCCAGCCATTGCAGCGTTGAGACTGAGATCGACATTGATGAATGTGCTTCGCTGTTGTTTATATCGACTGCAAAAATTGATTCACTCCTGTCGGACCTCCCGCTTCCAGAATCTGCAGCACCGATTACCGATATCAGCTCACGATTTGAGCTTGCGTTAAACATTGCCAATCTCATCGACAGCAGCGTTGCCCTGGCGCGCCAGACGTCTCGGGATTGCGCGATCCAAGCCCTGGCTTCGGGGCTCTTTGGCTCAAGAGCGGTAACCACCTTCACGGAGAACTCGACTGGCTGGTCCAACCAACTGCATCAGCTGAGCTCACCGCAATCAATGATTAACCAGGCTGCAACAAGCACTGAGCCCGTATCAACCCGTGAATTTTTGACCGTTGCAGATGAAAAAATTCTCGTCTCGATGGGATCCAAAAATGGCCTGGCCATTCCAATATTCATCAGCGAGAACGACGCATCCATATGTGTTGCCGTGACCCTGCTAGCGCTGAGCCCAGCAACACTTGCCAGAGCATCGTCCAGCCCAAACCTCATAGAACAGTTCGGAAGAATCTGCAGGTATCTGTTTACTGCCAAGCTCGATAAGGGGATTGACGCTGAGGCACTGGATAGTCGCGTACGCGAAATTATTCACGAAGCTAACAATCCGATTTCCACCGTACAAAACTATCTAAAAGTATTATCCCTGAAGCTTGGCCCGGAACATGAGGCACAGGAAACCCTTGAATCTATCAGTAGCGAACTCTTCCGGACAGCAGAGATCGTTGGTAGTTTTAATGATTTCAAACTCGAGTCGGCGAATCGGCCCGGGGAGTGTGAAGTGAATGAAGTCACCAGGCAAATAGGTGCACTATTCGACCGGGGTCATGACATTAAATTCGAATACCGGCTGGATGAATCAAACCCAATTGTGCAGATTCATAGCAACAATCTTAAACAGATCCTGACTAATCTGATCAAGAACGCTACTGAATCCAGCTCAGGCGGGGATACCATCTCTCTTTGTACTGCCGGAAAACTCATGCATGGAAACAATACCTTTGTAGAGCTTGCCGTTCGAGACACTGGCCAGGGTATCGCAGATGACATCGGTAACGTTTTCAACAAGGGAGTCTCAACAAAATCTGGTGCCCACAGTGGAGAGGGACTTGCAGTAGTCAGGCAACTAACGGAAGCCGCAAACGGCTTTGTCACTTATCGGTCCGACCAACATGGAACTGAGTTCCGAATCACCATTCCGCAGCTTCAACACAGGTAACTTTTAATGAGTGCTTTGAAAGAAATACAACCTCTATACACGGTCCTGATCGTCGATGACGAACCGGGACAACTTGATAGTCTAAAAGAACTCATGACTTTATCTGGCTATGAGGTCAGCACCGCAAGCTGCGGTTTTGATGCCATAAAAATGCTGGAGCAGCAATCTTATGACTCAGTTCTGCTTGACCTGAATATGCCCAATGGCTCTGGGTACGAGGTGATTGATCATGTCGCGAACTCGAAGATCGACGTTAAGATCATTGTCATCAGTGGCAACACTGATTTTGAATCTACGCGCAATGCATTAAAGAAAGGTGCTTACGACTTCCTTAAAAAACCATATGTGCCGGACGAACTTCTGGCAACCGTGAAGAACGCCACCAGCACGAAACAACTGGAAATCGCCAACGAAAACATCCAGAAAAAACTCGAAAAAAGCGAACACTTACATCGATTCATCGTCGACAATTCACCCGACATTGTGTTTATCCTGGACAAGGATGGAAATTTTACTTTCCTGAATGAAACCGTCTACCAGACACTGGGGTTCGAAAAAAACGAACTGATAGGCCAGCACTATTCAAAGCTGGTCTCCAGCCCAAACAAGGAACTCGCTAAATATGTGTTCGGGGAACGGCGCAAGGGGCACAGGAAGTCTCATAAAGTTGAACTAAAGCTCACCTGTAAAGACGGTTCCGAGCATCGCTACTTTGATACAACATCAATGTCGATTGGCCTGGGTGGTGCCGGTATCAGCGGCGGCGTCTACGGCGTTGCGCGGGATGTCACAGAAAAAAAGCAGGCCCAGGAGGTGATCAATCACCACGCCTACCACGACACACTGACCAAGTTACCCAACCGGGTGTTGATGGAAGATCGACTCAGCCTGGCAATGACCCAGGCACTTCGAAATGGCCAAAGGCTGGCCGTCATGTTCCTTGATCTGGACAGGTTCAAATGGGTTAACGATACTCTTGGACACGCTATGGGCGATCGACTGCTGCAATCTGTCTCACACAGGTTGGAAAGCTGCATTCGCAAGGGTGACACGCTAGCAAGGTTTGGCGGCGATGAGTTTGCGCTTATTCTGCCAAACGTAAACCAGGAAGAAGACGCAGAGATCATTGCGCAGAAAATCCTGGAAGCGTTCAAGGAACCACTACGAATCGAAGAGCACGAACTGTACGTTACATTGAGCATCGGTATTGCGCTTTATCCTGACTCCGGGGACACCATCGAAGCGTTAATCGCATCAGCTGACCTTGCGATGTACAGCGTCAAGGGGCGCGGCAAAAATGGTTATGAGTTCTTCCACCCTTCAATGAACGAAGCGTCTAATGCCCGGCTAAATACCGAAAGGGAGCTTCGCAAGGCCCTGACCACTGACGACATCAAGGTATGCTACCAGCCACAGGTGAATGCCATCACCGAAAAACTTGTTGGCTTTGAGGCTTTGATCCGCTGGGAACACCCCACCGACGGACTGATTTACCCCGGTGACTTTATCCCCATCGCGGAAGAAACAGGCCTCATACTAGAATTGGGGAGGTATGTCCTGGATCGCGCCTGCGGCGATGTGCAAAAATGGCGGCAAGAAGGCATGAAGAACGTTCGAGTCTCTATCAACTTTTCAGGCGTGCAGGTTGAGCACGATACTTTTATTGAAGACGTACTGTCTGCTCTGCATAAACACGACCTGCCTGGCAGCGTACTTGAAGTCGAGATAACAGAAAACGTCATCATGAACGACATGTCGAGCGCTATCCGAAAATTACGTGAACTGGCGACCCACGATATAAAGGTCGCCATTGATGACTTCGGGACCGGCTACTCATCGCTCAGCTACCTGCAACAATTCCCTATCAACACGCTGAAGATCGACAAGAGTTTTGTGAGTTCAATTAACGAAAGTGAAGAAGCGACTTCAATCGTCGATGCCATCGTGGCGATGGCGAAGGGATTGAAATTGAACCTGATCGCCGAAGGCGTTGAGACTGATCCCCAACTGGAATACCTCAAGAACCTGGGATGTGAGTCTATTCAGGGATACCTGTTCGGCAAGGCAGAGGGGGTTGAGCGGACGACAGAAATCCTTAACTGTATAGAACAAGGCGACCTTGTGAGAAACCTGACCGCCGTTTAAAAAAGCACAGGCAAACAACCGTGCAGTGTTTTAACCGTGGTTGACCGCTAGAGTTGGTTGGCTCGTCCGAGCCACTTATGCATCGTCGTCTGCATGCGCCAGATCTTGGCAGGCTGGTATAACGTCTCGCGCATAAAACTATCTGGCTGTACCAGGTTTCTTATCCTCAGGCTGCAATCCAGATCCTTGCAAACGAGATTGCCCAATGTGTGCCGTCCTTCACTGCCTCTTACCGGCACAGTAAACATCGCGGTCCCATTTGCTCTGTGGACATGATGGCACCAGGAACACATCTCCATCCGCCGGTTTTTCGTAGCCCGTTTCGCTCGACTCATCCTGATACCACGACTTCGTCCATCGTTGGGTGACTGTAAAACGACGAAACCGACATGCCCTGAAGGGTGCACCCAGCCAAAATAATCGAGTGACCGCCACTGAACATTTTCAAGATCAGGGACATGCAGAACTTCACCTTCATCAAAGGCTGCGGTAATTTGTTCCCGATTCAGAGCTAGCATGGGTGAACCATATCGAGTCAGCCGGTTTGTAGCGACTCTTTTCTGATTCGATGGGCCAATTCGGTCGGTTTGCCTGGCTCACTGCCTTTGCCATTCTCGTGAGCTACAACTAAGCAACATCCGTGATCGTCCACACAATCGAGTCTGCGTTGATTTCAACCTCTGCGTGTTTCATGTGCTGGAAAGATGCGAGAGCACCCAACCAGAGCTCTTTCCATACCGTTAGCACAGTCTCTCGATCTGCCGGTTCCAGACCTTGAGTAATACGTAAACCAGTGTGAATAATCTGCAACGTACTACCGCTCAATTTCACTACCGATTCGTCGCCAAGCCCGGCAAACATCCTGGAGAGATAGCTTCCCGCCGAAGCAAGGTCTCCGTCCTCTGTCCCGATAAGCGTTCGCGTCTGGGAGCAGTACTGCAGCCCGATCAGCCTTGCTGCCCTACCGCCCAGCGCTTTTGTTTCGCTGCCACCAATAACCCCATGAAGTTCTATCAGTCCGTTTCGGACAAATTCCATTGCATAGTTTCGGTTCGCTTTCTCAAGTCTTTCTTCACTCCAGCCCTCGGCGGGTAGCTTGGGCTGATCTTCCTGATTGAACCGGGGTGGTCGTTCATTGGCAAACTGCAATCGTTCACTATCCGTAAGGTCATGATCAAACTCCTTAAAATATCCGCAGAGCCCGAACTCGCCTGTCATGTCTTCCGAGACGCATACAAAACCTAACCTGGGATTGTTCAGCGAAACACCGTTTTCAGCATACCAGCCGTTAAGGAAGCCACGGCTGACCTCAATAGGAATGCCGCAGATAGTTGCGCCAAGATACATCCAGCGTGGATAGCGGAATCTGACCCAGGCCTTTGTGTCACTTTCTGCAAGGTACTCAACAGGGACACCACCAATGCTATTGGCCATTACATGGTATTGGGCGCAGGCAACTGCATCCGGCAAACCCTCTAAACCCAACTTACCAAAGCTCGAGAGGAATTTGTCTTTGTGTTGCCTGCGGAACAGACGGAACATCCAATCATAAACGTCACTTCGGTCTCGATTAGACGAGATCATGAGCTGTAATCCAAGCAACAAGGCATGGTGCATTTCCGCCTGGGCCACAATGCCTAAGGAATTCTGATCCCTGACGTTCATCAATTCTTTCATTCTGTAAGCGCCCAACGGTGAGCGTCAGACATTACCACTCATCCCACCCAATGGTAGTCAATAGCAGGTAAACTAGCTTTAATTTGGCCAGCTTAAGGAATCCCTAATGCACTATCTGATTGCTCTCGTTTGTACTGTACTACTGAATTCGACCGCGATTGCCTCGAGCACCCCTGAGGAAACCCTGGAAAAGTATCTCTCTATCCTGACAGGACAGGAACCGGAAGGCATCGCTACCCTAATGGATTCCGGCAGTATGGACAGCCTGAAGAAGACTATAGATGAGTCCATTCAGTACCAGGCGAATTTTGGTGAATATGGTTTGCAACGCCGCGTTTTCGGACAGAAGGTCTCCATGAGTCGGGTGGCCAAAACACCGGCTGAGTTTTACCTGAACACCCTTGCCAATGAAATCCTGAAAGCGGCGCGTTCACAACACCTTAAGGTCACAGACAGGAAGATCATCGGCAAGATCCAGGAGAATGACGACATGGTACATATCGTCGTTAGACTCAAAATGTCCCAGGGTGACCACCTGGGAACAGATATCCTGGTGTACACTTTGGTGAAAGAGGAAGGTGAGTGGAAACTTAAGTTTCCCGCCACGATCAAACAGATGGTGATG
>JABJED010000268.1 GCA_018665025.1 Gammaproteobacteria bacterium | reverse complement strand
CCCTCAAGGATTAACCGAACAGGGCCGGGCTTCACCCCGGACAACAGAGGTGTGTGACCCGGTAAAATACCCAACTCGCCAATGGTGCCAGATGCAACAACCATCTCTACCTGTCCGGCAAAGATTTCTTGCTCTGCGCTAACGATGCTACAAAAAACTGTAGAAGCCATTTAGTTACCTATAGTGTTTTGGCTTTTTCGATGGCCTGTTCGATGCTGCCGACCATACTAAAGGACGCTTCTGGCAAGTCATCATATTCGCCATCCATAATACCTTTGAAACTTCGAATGGTATCTGCAAGAGACACGTATACACCGGGCTGACCGGTGAATACTTCTGCAACGTGCATTGGCTGCGAGAAAAACTGGCTGACTTTCCGAGCCCGGTAAACGGTCAGTTTGTCTTCTTCTGACAACTCATCCATACCCAGGATCGCAATGATGTCCTTAAGTTCCTTGTATCGCTGCAGGATACTCTTAACGCCTTCCGCAACATTGTAATGTTCATCACCAACCACTAGTGGATCAAGTAGTCTTGACGTTGAATCAAGTGGGTCTACCGCTGGATAGATGCCCAGTGACGCAATATCTCGGGACAGGGTTACCGTTGAATCAAGGTGGGCAAATGTCGTTGCCGGGGAAGGGTCAGTCAGGTCATCAGCGGGTACATAGACCGCCTGAATGGACGTAATAGAACCGGATTTCGTCGTAGTAATTCGTTCCTGAAGAACACCCATCTCTTCCGCCAGCGTGGGCTGATAGCCTACAGCTGATGGCATACGACCTAATAGCGCTGATACTTCCGTACCCGCAAGTGTATATCTGTAAATATTGTCAACGAAGAACAACACGTCACGACCATCATCACGGAACTTTTCTGCCATGGTCAGACCAGACAGTGCTACGCGAAGCCTGTTTCCGGGTGGTTCATTCATCTGTCCGAATACCATCGCAATCTTGTCGATGACGCCGGCATCCTGCATCTCATGATAGAAGTCGTTGCCTTCCCGAGTACGCTCCCCAACACCAGCAAATACAGACAGACCACTGTGTTCACTCGCGATGTTGTTGATCAGTTCAAGCATGGTGACGGTTTTACCAACACCCGCTCCACCAAACAGACCAACCTTACCGCCTCTGGCAAAGGGGCAGATCAGGTCAATAACCTTTACACCCGTTTCCAGCAGATCACGACTACCAGCCTGCTCTTCGAAGGTAGGTGGCGCCCGGTGAATCGGCATACGTTCTGTTTCATTGATCGGGCCGCGATCATCAATTGGGTTACCTAACACGTCCATAATCCGGCCAAGTGTTTGTTCCCCAACCGGCACTGATATTGGCCCCTCGGTATTTGATACCGCAAGTCCACGACTAATACCTTCGGATGAACCCATCGCAATCGTTCGAACAACACCATCACCCAACTGCTGCTGGACCTCCAACGTGGTGTTGTTCTCGTCAATCATCAAGGCGTCATACACCTTGGGCACATCGTTACGTGGAAATTCAACATCAATAACCGCACCAATTACCGATACGATACGTCCGCTACCCATTGCTAATTCCTCTTCTACTTAACACTATGGAGGTGCCTGCTATACCGCAGCAGCACCACTGACAATTTCTGATAGTTCCTGTGTAATCGCAGCCTGCCGGGCGTTGTTCATGATCAGCTGTAGCTCATCAATCAGATCACCTGCATTATCTGTGGCGCTCTTCATTGCGATCATCTTCGCAGCCTGTTCACAGGCCACGTTCTCAACCACTCCCTGATACACCTGGGATTCAATGAACCTGGTGACCAGGCCTTCAATCAACTGGCGCGCATCCGGCTCATAAATATAGTCCCAGCGATGCTGCATACCCTCGTCTTCCTCAGGGTCCAGCGGTACCAATTGTCTGATCGTAGGGGTCTGGGTCATGGTGTTAACGAATACGTTGTTCGCAAGGAAAATCTTGTCGACTTTACCTTCCTCAAATGCATCGAGCATAACCTTGATGCTACCTATAAGATCGCTGATCTGCGGAGATTCACTAACATGTGAACTGGCCGCAACAACGTTTCCGCCGTAGCTTCTGAAAAATTGCGCCCCCTTGTTGCCGATAAGACACAGATCGTATTCAATTCCCTGTTCTGACCAGGTTTTTATTTCACTAATCACTTTCTTGAGCAGGTTTATGTTGAGACCACCACACAAACCCTTATCGGTGGTGATAACAATGAAACCGACCCGTTTAACGTCACGCTCTACCATAAACTCGTGGTGATACTCGGGCGAAGCATTGGCGACATGACCAATCACAGATCTGATGTGATCAGAATAGGGCCTGCCCCTTGCCATGCGTTCCTGGGCTTTACGCATCTTGCTCGCCGCTACCATTTCCATGGCACTGGTGATCTTCTGCGTATTCTTAATACTGCCTATCTGTTTTCGGAGCTCTTTGGCATTCGCCATAACTGCCTCGTTAGTGAACTATTGCTTACCAGGACTGTGTTGATTTGAACGCTTCGACCGCCTTGTGCATCCGATCGACTACATCATCGGAGTAAGCACCTTCTGCATTAACCTCATTCATAAAGTCAGCGTGCTGAGAGTTCATGTAAGAGACCAGGGCAGCTTCGAAATCCAGCACCTTCTCTACCTCAACATCCTGCAGAAAACCTTCGTTCGCCGCATAAAGCACCACGCCCATTTCAGCAACGGTCATCGGGGCATACTGTTTTTGCTTCATGAGCTCGTTAATTCGCTCTCCATGTTCCAGCTGCCTTCGAGTCGCGTCATCGAGATCAGATGCAAACTGTGAAAAAGCCGCCAGTTCACGATACTGGGCTAGTGCAAGCTTGATACCACCAGAAATCTTGGACATAAATTTCATCTGAGCATCACCACCAACTCTGGATACTGAAATACCCGGGTTCATGGCTGGTCGTTCGCCCGCATTAAACTTGTCAGATTCCAGAAATATCTGTCCGTCTGTAATCGAAATAACATTGGTTGGAACGAATGCAGATACGTCACCCGCTTGCGTCTCAATAATAGGCAGTGCCGTCAGGGAACCTGTCTTACCTTTAACCTCACCATTAGTAAAAGCTTCAACGTAATCGGCATTTACTCGAGCAGCACGTTCCAGCAAGCGGGAGTGGAGGTAAAATACATCACCTGGATAGGCTTCACGTCCTGGCGGGCGTCTTAGCAGCAAAGATACCTGTCTGTATGCCCACGCCTGTTTTGTCAGGTCGTCGTAGATAATCAGTGCATCTTCGCCGCGGTCACGGAAATACTCACCCATCGCACAACCAGAGTAGGCTGAAACATATTGCATAGGCGCAGGGTCCGCAGCACCAGCGACAACGACAATCGTGTTCTCCATCGCACCATGCTCTTCAAGGATGCGAACCACGTCTGCAACCGATGAGAGCTTCTGGCCGATAGCGACATAAACACACTTAATACCAGATTTGGCCTGGTTAATAATTGTATCGATGGCAATCGCCGTCTTGCCTGTCTGCCTGTCACCAATGATCAATTCGCGCTGGCCCCGGCCAACAGGAATCATCGAGTCGATACACTTGAGGCCAGTCTGGACCGGTTGGTCAACGTGCTTACGAGCAATAACACCCGGCGCGACCTTCTCAACGGGCGATGAACTGGAGGCGTTGATTGGCCCCTTACCATCGATAGGATTACCAAGCGCGTCTACGACGCGACCGAGCAATTCAGGTCCGGCTGGAACTTCAAGAATTCGACCCGTGCATTTTGCAGTCTGGCCTTCTCGAAGACTTTTGTAGTCTCCCAGCACCACCGCACCGACAGAGTCGCGCTCCAGGTTCAGAGCAAACCCGAACAAATTGCCCGGAAACTCGATCATTTCACCGTTCTGGACATCCGCCAGACCATGAATCCGGACAATACCGTCAGATACACTGACGAT
>JABJED010000267.1 GCA_018665025.1 Gammaproteobacteria bacterium | reverse complement strand
CTTGCCTGAATTTACAATCAGGCCGCACATCCAGCTCTTTGAGCGGAACATTGAGAGCGTCGATCCATTATAATTCGCCAACACTCGCTGCGACATCCACCAGATTAAATCCATCACCCCCCCTCCTTCTCCAATATCATTGATCCGCTCCGGCTGGACAACGGTACTGCTGATTGCCCTGGCCTCTGCGGTAGCCCAATCCTTTGGCCGCTTCACTTACGGTGTTTTGCTCCCGGCAGTACGGGATGACATGGGTATCACCAACACCCAGGCAGGCTTCATCGGTGCCGCAAATGTCGGCGCTTATTTGCTGGGCACCATGCTCGTCGCCTGGGCAACAAACCGATATCTATTGCTTAATGTCATGCGTCTTGGCCTGATAATGGCAACCTTAGGTTTATTACTTGCAAGTGTCTCCAACTCACCCGTCCTGCTGGCAATGGCCTTGTTCGTCGCTGGCGTAGGTGGGGCATTTCTCTGGATTCCCGCACCGGTTATTGCGTCCGCAGCGTTACCTCCGGGACAGCGCCCACTGGCTGTCGGTCTGATGAGTTCGGGTATCGGGCTTGGCATCGTCTTTGCCAGCATCTTGAGCGGCGTCTTGCGATCATCCGAGGGCGATCATGCGTGGTCCAGCGTATACCAGGTCCAGTTCTATATCGCCTTGCTGGTTCTCGCCGGAACACTATTGGTCGTTCGTCATGATCAGGCTAAGCCGAGGGGCAACGGTGGAATCGGCGGGTTCGGCGCGTTACGCCGAATGCATAGCTGGCTCCCACTGATCCTCGCCTACGCCACATTTGGATTTATGTACCTTCTTGTGATTGGTTTTCTTACCACAAGATTAGAAGACGACAGCGCGTGGACCACCGCCGACGCAGCCGTCGCTTTCACATTGATGGGCTTCGCCATGATTTTTGGTGGTCCGACCTTTGTCGCCATTTCGCGTTGGGTCGGCATTCGCCTGGCGCTTTCAATCGCATATGGGCTCTGGCCGGTGTTCGTTTGCATTGTGCTGACAGGATTTTATCTGCCTACGTTAGCGGCATGTATCGGACTTGGACTTCTGTTTAGCGCGTTGCCAACATTGATGACGATCTATGTCGTCGAGAACGCGACAGCAGAGGACTATGGGCCAAGCTTCGCTGCAGCCACCTTGACGTTTGGCATCGCTCAAACCATCGCTCCACCAATAGGCGGTTTTATTGCAGACCTAAGCGGCTCATTTACCCTGGCATTTCTGCTTTCGAGCGCCATGGGTGTTGTCGGATTGATGGCATCACTTCGATTGCCACGACATAAAAAGTAAGAAGTAATCTGTCGTTCATCAGCATATCCGCTTTTGTCCGGTTGCCAGCTAACCGGTCAATACCTTCTCCCTGCAGCCGGTAACGGTCTGGAATAAAAATACCCGATACCGATTGATTATTGACTTGGTTGCATCAAACGAACACTTAAGTGCGATGGACAACTGACATGCAGCCCGAAGAAACGATATTACCGTTTTCCCTAAAATACGATGCTACACATTGCCAGGCATATTTTGATAAGCACCGGGCGAGTGCGAGCAGGCGTGTATCAAACTACCTTGAACAACGTATGGCAAACAAAGCGCTGCAGATCGCGACGAATGTATCCAGTTGCCTCGATTTACCTTGTGGAACAGGCCGTTTTTGGGATCGGCTGTTTTTATCAGGTGTTCAAGACCTGATTGCTGCCGATTACAGCCAGGATATGTTGGATATCGCAGCTCGCGTTCGCCCTCTGGAGCAAGTAACCAAAACGAAATTATTAAGGACTTCCGCTTTCGCAATTGATCTGCCCGATCAGTCGGTTGATCTGTTGTTTTGCATGCGGCTGTTGCATCACATTGGCATGCCTGAAGATCGAAGCACCATACTTAAGGAATTTTCACGCGTGGCCAGGGGTGAAATACTGGTGTCACTTTGGGTTGATGGAAACCTTCAGGCCTCGAGACGTAAAAAGAAAGAAGCGAAGCGGATCCGCACGAGCTACCAGAACCGTTTTATCGTTCCTGCAGACCAGTTTGAAGCCGAAGTGACCTCAGGCGCGGGCCTGGAGATCGTTGGTCACGTCGACCTGTTACCCGGCATTTCCATGTGGCGGACCTATATATTGAGATAAGTGTATTGAGATAAGTGTATTGAGGTCAGCCTAATGACGCGGGTAACGCCTGCGGCTACCCCTGATCTTATTCAGGTGTACTAATAATCACCGTGCCACCCAACCCACAATATATTTCCCCGCTATGGCGCCATATCTTGGGTAGGCATGTTATCCGGTGATGTTAGCTTTCGGAGTTCCGATTTCAGGGTTTTCCGGCTGAGCCTGAGCCTGACTATTAAACTGAAACAGGTTAAGTGCCGCTACAGACTCTTTACAGGGGTCTCGAGAGAACTGCTTTAATCCTGTCTCTGAGACGTAAATAGAACAGCGTCAGCACAATAAGGTTCACAACTCCTGCCGCACTCGCAAAACCGAATGACCACTCGTAGTTTCCAGTCAGGTCGTGAAAGTATCCGCCCACAAAACCGCCCATCCCCATACCACCCCATCCGAAGAAGGAAGTGATCGACATGGCGCGACCCGCAAATCTGGGGCTGACCATCATACGAGTACAGATCAAAATGCTCGACATCACTCCGGAGTAGGTAAATCCAAAGAAGATCGCGAGCAGGTATAAGGCCGTTGTACCTTCCACCTGAGGAAACCACATGACAGAAACAGTCTGGCCTAAGGACATCAGTATGTATGCAGGTAAAGCACCAATCATATCGGCCAGCCTGCCGCCCGCGATGCGACCAAGGGCACCCGCTATCATCAGGATGAATAAAGCTCTTGTCGCATATTCAAGCGTGTTGCCCTGGTCAGTCAGCATCGGCACAAGATGTACGATCGGTACGGCCATACAATTACAGCAGAAGATCACCGCAACACTTATCCAGGCAATGACCTCTATTTCAGACAACGGGAAATGTCGAACCTCAGCATCTGGTTCGAGCCTTACTCTCTCACGCCAGGGCGACTCCCTGATGAGGAATCCGATCGGCAGCGCGATGATCAGGTAGCTGAGGGCGAGATGCTCGTACGTCGCCTGCCAACCGTAGGCCATAATACTCAAACCACATAGATACGGGACCAGCGCCTGGCCAACGGCGCCACCCGCTGCAGTAATACCTAAAGCGAGTCCCGGGTTCATCCGAAACCAGAAACCGACGTTTGCATAGAGCGGCGTTGTAGCCATTGCCGTACCAAATGCACCGAACAAAAAATAGTAAGCATAGAACTCAGAGATGGATTCTTGTCGGCTCAGCATAAAAAGACTAAAGGACATAACGACAGCCGCAACAACGCCAAACCATCTCGTACCATAGCGATCTGCAACGAACCCCCAGAGAATGCCAAAGATGGCCGATGAAAATGAGATAGTGGTGTACCCAAGCGAAGTCTGCCCTCGGCCCCACCCAAATTCCGAGGCGAGCGGCTTCAGAAATACCGAAATAGAACCCAGAGCTCCGAATGCCAACGCACTGATCGTAAAAACGACAGCCACCATCAGCCAGGCGTAACGTAGATTCTCTTGATCGCTTGAGTGTTTTTCCATTGGAGAGCTAATCTACTTTCTATGCGAGCGTGAATTCTATAGTCCAGACTCAGACCATTTCGTTGCCAGACTTTATTGTCGCGACCCAATTAGTGGATAATACACCACTCTACAACGACTATTTCCACGATTATGCTTTTCAGACAACTCTTCGATACTACTTCTTCCACCTATACTTACATCCTTGGCTGTAACGAATCACAAGATGCCATCATCATTGATCCGGTATTCGAACAGCATGCGCGGGATACCGCTCTGCTCCGGGAACTGGACCTGAAAGTAAAATATACGGTTGATACCCACGTCCATGCAGATCACGTGACCGGCTCATGGCTAATGAAAGAATCTGAAGGCGCGAAAATTACCCTGTCCGGTAGCTATGGTGCGGCAGGCATTGATGTTGAACTGAACGACGGCATGGTACTGGCATTTGGAAACTGTTCAATTACCGCCCATTCGACTCCGGGTCACACAGACGGCTGCTTCACGTTTGTGACCAACGAGCAAACAATGGCGTTTACAGGAGATTGTTTGTTGATTCGTGGCGCAGGTCGAACCGACTTTCAATCGGGAGATGTTCACACCTTGTGGGGTAGCATCAGGGAGAAAATATTTTCCCTGCCGGGCGAGTGCCTGCTGTACCCGGGCCATGACTATATGGGGCGCACTGTTTCAACGGTGGCCGAAGAAAAAAAGTTCAACCCCAGAATCGGGGGCGATGCACGGGAAGAAGATTTCGCCGGTTACATGAACAACCTGGGCCTGCCTCACCCCAAAAAAATTGATATTGCCTTACCCGCTAACCTGAGGTCCGGTAAACCTGACACACCCATGTCGAAACCCACCTGGGCTCCCATCAACGTTACCTTCGCCGGCATCCCGGAAGTCGAACCTGACTGGGTCGCGGGACACCTGAACGAAATCTGTGTCCTTGATGTACGAAGTGAGGCCGAATACTCGGGGGACCTGGGTTACGACCTGGGTTACATTGAAGGATCAATACTGATACCACTGGACCAGCTCAGGGACAGGATCAGTGAAGTACCAACAGACAAACCCGTGGTGGCAATGTGCCAGTCGGGTAAGCGTTCGAGCATGGCCACCCAGATCCTGAAAGCATCAGGTATCGAGGACGTCGCAAATGTTCCAGGGGGCCTGATTCACTGGTCCCGGCTTGCACTACCCGGCTTACACTACCCGGATTGGCACCGACCTGATGAACGACCTGATGAACGACCTGATGAATGATCTGATGAGTGACCCGATGAATGACCTGGAGGGAATCACCGTTATTGCCCTGGAACAGGCCGTGGCCGCGCCTTATGTTTCAGGTAGGTTGGCAGAAGCCGGTGCCCGCGTTATAAAAATCGAACGGGCCGAGGGAGACTTTGCTCGGCACTACGACCAGCTTGTGCGCGGCCAGAGCGCTTACTTCGTCTGGCTGAATGCAGGCAAAGAAAGTGTCACGCTAAACCTGAAAGATTCGAATGACGCTGCGCTATTTCGGAATATGCTAGGCGCTGCAGATGTGTTTATCCAGAATCTAGCCCCTGGTGCACTTGATCGTCTGGGATTCGAACCACAACAACTCACCAGAGACTTTCCCGGACTTGTTATATGTTCAATCAGCGGCTACGGCGAAACCGGCCCTTATCGCACACAGAAGGCTTATGACCTGCTGATACAGGCAGAAACAGGCCTGTGCTCGGTCACCGGCGTGGATGACGAACTCACCCGTGTTGGCGTTTCGGTCTCTGATATATCAGCCGGTATGACTGCTTATCAGGACATACTTCAGGCGCTGTTCGCCCGTGAACGGGACCCTGAACACAAGGGCCGGATTATCAATGTCTCCCTGTATCACGCGACCGCTGACTGGATGAACGTCCCCTACCTGCAACATCGATACGGTCAGTTCACGCCACAAAATAATGGATTAAAGCATCCTTCAATTGCACCATATGGTGCATTCGTCTGCGGTGACGCAAAGCAGATTCTGTTCAGCATTCAAAACGAACGTGAATGGAAAGATCTATGTCATCAGGTCCTGAATGATGAAACGCTCACCAGCCACGAACATTTTTCAAATAATTCGCGTCGACTGGAGCATCGGGAAGAACTTGAGCAGCTCATCATTAAAAATTTCGCTGCATTTGACCGTGAACAGGTTATCGAAAGACTTGCGGCAGCAAATATCGCCTATGGTCGAGTGAGCGATCTGGATGATCTTGCCAACCATCCGCAGAATCGCTTCAGGAACATTGATACCCCAAACGGTACTGTTAAGGCGCTGGGACGAGGCGCCCTGATTGAAGGAAAAGAGAATACTTCCTTAAGCGTACCCGAACTGGGGCAGCATAATGAGAAAATCAGAGAAGAATTTGGGATATAACACGGATATCAACAATTTCTTACTAACCTCATTTGCATTCCACCCTTAGAGGGATTAAAACAGCCGCAACCATTATCAAAAAGGACCAACCTATGGATGTCTCGACCATTATTATACTCGTCGTACTTGCCGCACTTGCCATGTGGACAGTTGCCATCTACAACCAATTGGTTGCCTTAAAAAATCGATACAAAAATGCATTCGCGCAGATCGAAGTCCAACTGAAACGTCGTTATGACCTGATTCCAAACCTGGTCGAAACCGCTAAAGGTTACATGGAACACGAACGAGGAACCCTGGAAGCAGTCACCAAAGCGCGTGATGCCGCTGCATCAATGCTGGCAGACGCAGCGAAAGACCCTGGGAACGCTGCCGCAATTAAAAACCTAGCCACACAGGAAGGCGTCCTGCAGAGCGCACTTGGAAAATTCAGTATCGCGGTAGAAGCCTACCCAGACCTTAAAGCCAGCGAGAACATGATGCAGTTGACTGAAGAGCTGACCAGTACAGAAAACAAAATCGCATTTTCGCGCCAGGCATTTAACGACCAGATAATGAGCTATAACACTTATCGCCAATCGTTCCCACAGATTGTGCTGGCTGCACGCTTCGGACACCCGACGGACGCGGAACTCCTGGAGTTCGCAGACAGCGAGGCAATCCAGGATGCCCCAAGCATTTCATTCTAAGGCTCAAGCGCAACGCATCGGTGAGATGACGAACTGACATGGACTTTTTTCAGTCTCAAAATCTGGCACGGCGAAACACCAGGTTTTTGCTGCTGCTTTTTCTTCTGGCAGTTGCTTCCCTGATCATTCTGACCAACCTGCTCATATTTGTCTTTGTAAACTTCCAGGACTCGGCGCGCATCGCAATGGGTCAATATTACTTTTCCTGGGAAATATTTTTTACAAGCACCTGCGGCGTTGTACTTCTGATCACGCTAGCCAGCCTATTTCGACTCCTGTCACTACGGAAGGGTGGGGCAGTGATCGCCGAACTCATGGACGGCGAATTACTGGTAAACGCGCAAGGTGACCTGAACAAACTTAAACTGCTTAATGTCGTAGAAGAGATGGCCATTGCATCGGGAACGCCTGTTCCACCTGTTTACCTCATCAATGATCCAGCGATTAACGCCTTCGCGGCAGGGTATTCTCCTGGCGACGCGGTGATCGGGGTGACCTACGGCGCGATAGAAAACCTGACCCGGGACCAGCTTCAGGGTGTCATCGCCCATGAATTCAGTCATATCCTAAACGGCGATATGCGCCTGAACATCCGACTGATGGGAGTCCTGTACGGCATCCTGATGCTGGCGCTAGTTGGTCACACAATTCTCCGCGGCGTTGGGGGGCGTGGTCGAGCACGCACTACCATTCTGGTAATTGGCGCAGGGCTCATGATGGTTGGCTACCTTGGGCAGTTCTTTGGTAATTTAATTAAAGCAGCGGTGAGTAGGCAGAGAGAATTTCTGGCGGATGCTTCCGCCGTTCAATTTACCCGTAACCCGAAAGGCATTGCCGATGCCCTGAAACGCATCGGCGGCTACAAAATCGGCTCGGTCTTGCAACATCCCGAAAGTGCAGAAATCAGCCACTCTTTTTTTTCTGAGGGTGTCAGCTTTTCTTTTGCTTCACTGATGGCAACGCACCCCCCGCTGCCCGAGAGAATAAAAAGAATTGAACCCCTTTGGAATGGGGGATTTCTGGAATCAACCCCGCCTGAACCCGCTACCGCTGCAGGCAGCACCGAGGGTGTCATGGGGTTTTCATCATCGGTCAATATCGACGCGGATGAAGTGCTCAAGCATATCGGTAACCCGCAACAATCCCAGGTTGACCTGGCACGACAGATTATCGCCACGTTACCTGACGACTACACCGCCGCTGCACGCGAGCCATATTCAGCACGAGCCCTCGTTTACCTGCTGATGCTTAACCAGAGTAATGAGGCTCGTACGCAACAGCTTAGCCATCTGAAAGCATCATCAGACCTCGGTGTATATGATGCGCTGGAAGAACTGATCAGCCACGAACACCTGCTAAACCCGGAGATGAAACTTCCACTGCTGGAAATCGCATTGCCAACTCTTCGTCAACTTAGCTATGCGCAATACAAAATGTTTATGGCGAACCTGGATGCTCTGATACGTGCCGATGGCAGGGTTGGCCTATCTGAATGGGCGGTACTAAAAATGATCAGTAAACATCTGGGCGAAGTGTTTGAAGCCAAACATACCCGCGTAAGACACGACACACTGGAGTCAGTTCGCAGCCACTGCGAAGTTCTGCTTTCGCTTCTTGCTTATTGCGATAAGCAGTCGGGTGTCTCCCCGGACGTTGCTTTCGCGGCTGGCAAATCAGAATTGGGGCTGGAAGTTCAACTCAAAGACAAAAAGGACCTGAACTTTAAAAAAATGAACGCCGCCCTGGATGCACTGGCAGAGCTACATCCCCTGCGCAAGCCGAAGCTCATTAAAGCCTGTATAAAAACAATTAGCGCTGACCAGGCCGTCAGCGTTATCGAGTCCGAACTGCTTCGCACAATCGCCGACACGCTCGAATGCCCGATGCCGCCCGTGCTGAAACCAGATAGAATCGATACTTTAACAAAATAGAGTCATACCATGCCCGGCCCCCTTCACGGCTACCGAATACTTGACCTGACCACTGTTATTTCAGGCCCCTTCGCCACTATGCTGCTCGCAGACCAGGGTGCAGACGTTATTAAAGTCGAGGGTGTGACAAGACCCGATCACGCCAGAGGCGCAGGTCACGGAGAAAACAAGTTCACCGCAACTTTTCTGAATAATAATCGAAATAAACGATCACTGGCGCTTGACCTGAAATCGGATGAAGGCAAGGAAATCCTGCTGAAACTCGCAGCAACGACAGATGTCTTTATTCAAAACTTTCGGCCAGGTGTTGTGGAGCGGCTGGGAATTGGTGAAGAAGAAATCAGGAAAGTGAAGGAAGATATTATTTATGTTTCAATTTCCGGGTTCGGAGAAAAAGGCCCCTGGGCGCACAAGCCCGTTTACGACCCGATCGTCCAGGCCATCAGTGGACTGACAACAATACAGGGGGGGTCAGATGACGCAAGGCCCCGCCTGGTAAGAACCATTGTGCCAGACAAGTTAACCGGCATAACAACGGCTCAAGCTGTCACAAGCGCACTGCTCCATAAAGAAAGAACGGGAGAAGGCCAGCATGTTCGGGTTTCAATGCTGGACGCCGTGATTGCATTCCTGTGGGCATCAGACTTTGGCGGCCAGACTTTTGTGGGCCGGGAAGTAAGCACACAGCGAGCAGCGACCTTTATTGACCTGATTTATGAAACCAAGACCGACTACATCAGTGTATCAGCCATGACTAATACTCAATGGCACGCCCTTGCGGGAGCTGTTGGTCATCCCGAGTGGGCCGATGATGAGCGATTTAGTACGCCTGCCCAAAGGGACCTTAATGCCAACGAGCGACTGGGCCTTACACAAAAAGCCCTGCTTAACCGATCCGCTGAGCAGTGGCTGACGTTACTGGACGATGCAGGTGTGCCCTGCGCGCCGGTACTCAAACGCAGCGAAGTCATTGAGCATCCCCAGGTGGTTGCAAGCGATTTACTCGTTGAACTTGAGCACCCGGAAGCAGGCACCATCAGGCAAACGAGACCCGCAGCCAGGTTCTCGAAAAGCACCCCGGAACTCCGAACCGGCGCCCCGGTACTGGGCGCTGACACGGATGCTATCCTCGCTGAAATTAACATCCCTGATGACATGATCAACAAGCTTAAGGACAATGGCACCATTGCATAATCATTGACGGCGTAAAGACATGAAAATTGGACTGATTTCAGACACTCATATCCCGGAAGCCATGCCGGAACTCTGGCCACATGTGTTTGACCAGTTCCAGGACGTTGAATGCATCCTGCATGCGGGTGATATTTACGACTTTTCTGTCCTGGATCGCCTTGAACAGATTGCTCCAGTCTATGCTGCACGGGGAAATGGCGAGGATGGCTCCGGTGGGCGGGAAGTCCAACCCAATGACCACCGGGTAAGGGAAACGTGGACGATTAACCTGCAGGGATTCAATATTGGTCTTACCCACTATATTCCAATGCCTGAAATTCCGCCCGGCCTAACCATACGGAAATGGAAAAATCGGTTATTCCCTGATACTCACCTGGACGTACTCGTTTATGGCGATACGCACGTCGAACAAATCGATCTGATCGACAATACCCTCTGCATCAACCCTGGATCACCCACCTATCCCCATAATCTGTCATTGCAGTTTGGGACGATCGGGTTTCTCTATCTTGATGAACCTGCGCCAAGGGCGGAGATAATGCAGCTTACAGATTCGGGAACGACGCCCTTCGACTGGGCAGCGTCACGCCGCCCCTGGTGACAGCGATATTTTTTCGACGCTGATACCCTGCTCCGGGTCCAGGTCAACCAACGCAACAGACATTTCTTTCGCTCCCTGCGCAAGGTTTGGTGACCCAGGGTAGGCCGCTACGGTTTTGCCGTGTTGCATGATTGAAAAAACATGCACGTGCCCCAGTGCAAGATAGTCCAGCTGGCTCTGTTCGATTTCATTCGGCGTAATAAGAGATGAAAGCATTTCGGCACCGCGATCAACGTAGTAGCCGTGAGTCATCCCCAGATACCAGCCTTCATGCTCATGCCGGGGCACATTCTCTAATGGCTTATGGCCTGGATGATGATCAACAATTCCCCTTCCCCAGATCGTGATGCCATGGTCCTCGAACCTGCAAACCGACCCTGATTCATCCTGAAGGAAAGTAATATGTGAACCAGCGTCTCGCGGATCATAACGGTGGTATACAGAATAGTCTGCCATGCAGTCGTGGTTACCTGTGATCATCACCACCGGGCACTCTAGTCGGGAGAGTTGCTCAGTAGTGAAGTCCAGGCAGGGTTGCTTGACCCTGTTGTGATCAAACAGGTCGCCGGCCAGTAAAAAGAGGTCGACTTCATGCTTGATCGCTTCATCAATAACCACGGTAAAACCAACCTGACCCGGACCAGCATCAGCACCTTCGCCAATATGGTCATCAAGATGGATATCAGAAGTATGCAGAAGTTTTAGTTTTCTTTTCATGGGGGCAGGCTAACCGACACGTCGATCAAACGCGAATCAGAAATTCTCTTAGTAGACCGATTGCTTCCTGGATAATATCAAGGGCCCATCTTCCAACAACCTGCTGTTGGCAGAAAACTGCCTGCGCAGAAGAGACATTTGATCCCCAAGAATACGACCGCTATGGGTGAGCGCGAGGTATTCGGCATGATTTGGTCGGTATGGCAGCGCGAGCAGCTCCATCGTGCACTCATCCAGCAGGTAATTACCCTTGCGCGCATTACAGCGCTTGCAGGCAGTGACCACGTTGGTCCACCTGTCCTGGCCGCCACGAGAAGCAGCCAACACGTGATCACGACTCAGGTCACATTCCTTGAATAATTCGCCGCAATATAGGCAGACGTTCTGGTCTCTTCTAAACAGTGCATGGTTCGTCAGAGGTGGTTCTTTTCGGATCTTGTCAAAGACCTTGCCCTTACAGGCCATGATGCTGTTTAAAGTCAGCAACGTCCGTTCGCCGTTTAGCCTGGAATGACCTCCCCTGACCTCCATGACTTCTTCACCATAGGTCCAGCTCACCAGTTCGCGTGCATGCAGACAAACGGCTTCCTGCCAGGTGAGCCAATCGACGGGTACACCGGCGGTATTAATTCGGAGAATGCTGGGGTTCACTGCGCTGGGGTTCACGACAATAACCGGGGGACAAGTTTGCCGATCAAGCAATACTTGAACGCGGGGATTAACACTTCGTTTTCATTTTTTAACATGACAGGCTGGCGATACCAGTTTAATTCATCTTATCTATCATTAGCATTGGGTCAAGTCTTTCGTCGTTTATGATAATCTTTGCACCCCTTCGCTAGCACGTTCGAACAATGGCAAACCCAAAGGACGAGGTTTACTCCAGGCCCATGCCTTCGATCGAAGCCTTCAGGTTCGACCAGTCCGTGGCGGACGTTTTTCAGGACATGATCGAAAGAAGCGTCCCCGGCTACGGGCTTGTGTTACAGCTGATTGGAGTACTGGCTGAAAAGTATGGTCAGGCCGGCACCCGGGCCTATGATCTGGGTTGCTCACTGGGCGCATCTACTTTGCAGCTCCGGCGGCACCTTCCGGATGGTTGCCATGTGGTCGGGGTAGATAACTCTGAGGCCATGGTATCAAGATGCACAGCCAACCTCAGCAGGGATCATTCCGCTGCCAGCTATGAAATTTTGCTCGAAGATCTGCGCGAAACAAATATCGAAAACGCGTCGATTGTTATCCTCAACTTCACGCTTCAGTTCGTTCCGGACGAGGAACGAAAAAACATTCTTGCACGTATTTGTGAAGGCCTTAACGTCGGCGGCATTCTTCTATTGGCCGAAAAAGTAAAATTTGAAAACTCCTCCGAGCAGGCGTTGATGACAACACTGCACCATGACTTTAAAAAACAGCATGGCTATAGCGATCTCGAGATATCACAAAAACGAGCCGCGCTGGAGAACGTGCTGATCCCCAATACCGAAGAGCAACACAGGCAGAGAATGCACGACGCAGGTTTTTCAGTGGTCGAGCAGTGTATGCGTTGCCTTAACTTCTCCACCTTCCTTGGCATCAAGTAATGTCCGAATACCTCACCAGGGATGAATACAGGATCCTGCAGGCTGACTTTCTACCAGGGACGCGCGAATGGCTGTTCGCCAATTTTGTTGCATCGGTCCGTTGCTATCGCCCCGCACAGGTCATCGCGCAGAACTTCCTGGCCACGTTAATTTCGTCGTCTTACCACGCTCACAACAGGCTTGGTGAACAGATAGAAGAAACCCCAGATGCGCTCTGAGATAGATCGCTTCATTGCTGAAACGACCGACACCTTTCTGGCACCGTTTCACGAAAATCTACGTGTGGCCCTGTCGAGCGAGACACGACTTCACGGTCGCGCTGAAGAATGGGACGCAGCACTCGCGACTATTCAATCCACCACCCAAGCCAGCCAGTTTGACTCAGATACTGTTAGCGTCGGTGACCCGAACGCGGACTTTGAGGACGTCCTGTCAATGTTCCTGCCATGGCGAAAAGGTCCATTTCAGGTAGGTAAAACTCTGGTTGACACAGAATGGCGTAGCGACTGGAAATGGCAACGGATCAGCAGGCACATAGAACCTCTTGAGGGAAAGCAGGTCCTGGATATTGGATGTGGCAATGGTTACCACCTGTTTCGAATGCTCGGCGCAGGCGCAGACCTTGCACTCGGAATCGACCCGACCATATTGTTCAATTACCAGTTCAGTCTGTTTCAAAGATTAAGTCAACCAAACCGCGCCTATCTATTGCCATTGCGAAGTGAACACCTCCCTCAATTCGGTGGATTTGATACTGTTTTCTCACTCGGCGTGCTCTATCACCGAAGATCTCCCATAGACCACCTGAAAGAACTACTCAGTTTTGCAAAACCTGGTGGCGAACTTGTACTGGAAACACTGATTGTTGAGGGCGATCAAAACACCTTGCTGATCCCCCGGGACCGCTACGCAAAGATGGCGAATGTCTGGTTTATACCATCGACGTCAATGCTGGAACTCATGCTTCGGCGCGCGGGGTTCATTGACGTCAAGACGGTCGATGTCAATGTCACCAGTTTAGAAGAACAACGAGCAACCAGGTGGATGCAATTCCAGTCCCTGGAGGACTATCTGGACCCTACAGACAAAACCAAAACCGTAGAAGGCTACCCCGCCCCTGCCCGGGCAATTCTCACAGCACGAAAACCAGCCTAAGCGCCAGAAAATCTCCGACAGGAAGCAGCCCTAGGGCACAGCAGTGATTTTATGACGTTGCGAATGCCTGCGAAGGTAAGCCCAGATAGATTGGTTAAGCGCTTCGATTTCCTTATCTTCGGTCTTTTGGTGTAACGAAATCAAAATACGAGTGAGCGCATCATGCTGGTCATTTACATCAGCCAGTCGGTAGGAAGACAACTCAGCACTGATGACCTCTTTGTCTCTGCTCGACAGCAGCGCCTCGCCTGCTATAAAGATGAGCTTCATCTCAGCGATGTCGTCCAGCCTGCGCTGGATGCCCTCGGCCGTCTCGTCGGCAATAGCGTTGATCAGTAACCCAATCAGCGCGCCATCCGACATACTGTAGAGGCTCTTTAGGTCAGGCAGCAACTGTGTCATTAGGCGCTGACTCAACATCCTGAGTGCACCATCAGTATGCGGGATCATGACATTACCTCCGGTGAAAAATAGTCCAGCAGAATACGGTTTTGTCGATCCGTCATGACCCAGCCTGCCATTGCCAATATCGAGTCCTTGCCTTCTCCCTGCTCAAAATTTTCGGATGACGAAATCCAGATTGCCACGGCTTTGACCGAAACAAAAATTCGCCACCATTTGAGAGCCTGTTCGTTGCATGACAGTCCACTCGCCTCACACCAGATTTGGATTGCCTGGCCATGAGGAATCAGCCTACCGGCTAATTCGAGGTCTTCCCCTGACCATAACGGATCCAGGGACCAGGCCAGATCTTCCAGCGGATCACCCAGATGGCACATTTCCCAGTCGAGAATGGCGGTAATCTGCGCCTGATCATTGAACAGGAAATTACCCGTTCTGTAATCGCCATGAACAATTGATATTTTCTGGGCTGGCGGCGGCAGATTCGCCGCGAGCCAGCGAATCGCAGCCTGGGCAATAGGCTGCGGGTGTATTTCGTCGTCGTTAATGACCCCCTGCCAGTATGCTAACTGCTCCCTCGCGGTCGAGGCGATATCAGGAACAGTCATAATTTCGTCAAACTTTAGCGCAAGCGGATCTTTCGCAGCAAGGCACCCCAGCAGGTTGTATTTCTGCTTACCGATTTTTTGCTTCTGCTCTTCAGACAACGGCGCAACGTCGCTCATTGGGTTTTCAATCGCAGCCATGATGGAAAACGGCTGCTCAAGAAAATCTGTACTGTTTTCCAGGAAAAGTGGCTCCGGCACAGGTATGTCCGTTGGATAGATTCGGTCGTATGCACCGTATTCGAGATGCCGTTCAGTATCGATCAGGCTTGAAGGCGGATCACGACGCAGGATCACGCCCCTGGTTTCACCATCAACTTCCAGCGTGAGCTTGTAAGTTTCACGAGAGGCTCCTCCAAATATCTTTTCGACATCGCTGACCGTGACTGGGGTATCCCATTTCTCTGCGAGGTATTGTGCCGCTGCAATTTTTACCTGATCAGTTGTAATCAATCCTGTTTCTCCTGCCTGGACGGCCCATTATGACAATTCCGCCCGGGCTACGGCAATACAACCGGAACACTTGCAAACCGCGGTGCCAAACTGGTTAGATGAGAACAGAACTTATGAATTCCGGAGATCTTTGTGACAGAAGCTAAAACACTGGGTGAACTGAAATCCAGTGGTTATCAGGTCCTGACAGTCAGGCAGGAAATGAGAAGAAACCTCATTTCAAAACTCCAGGCTAAAGAAGATGTCTTCCCGAATATCGTCGGGTATCAGGACACGGTTATCCCACAACTTGAGAACGCGATTTTATCCGGCCAGGATGTGATCCTCCTGGGTGAACGAGGACAGGCCAAGTCACGTATTATCCGCAGCCTGACCAGCCTTCTGGACGAATGGACGCCCGTTCTTGCAGACGTCGAGATTCCAGAGAACCCCTATGCACCTATTAGCGCTCAAGGGAAAAAAATGCTGCTGGAACAGGGCGAGGAAGCCCCAATTAAATGGATTCACCGCGATACCCGTTACGGTGAAAAACTCGCGACGCCAGACATCACTATCGCGGACCTGATTGGTGAAGTAGATCCCATAAAAATTGCAGAAGGGCGATATTTGTCCGATGAAGAAGCCTTACATTTCGGCCTGATCCCCCATACAAACAGGGGAATATTTGCTATCAACGAACTGCCGGATCTTGCCGAGAGAATTCAAGTTGGGCTGCTCAACGTTCTTGAAGAAAGGGATATCCAGATCAGGGGACACAAGATTCGGCTGGACCTCGACATCCTGATTGTCTCAACGGCGAATCCCGAGGATTACACCAACAGAGGGCGCATCATCACCCCTCTCAAGGACCGCTATGGGTCACAGATACGAACACACTATCCGCAAAATATTCTGGAAGAAATTACAATCATGGAACAGGAGCAACGGAAACTCGACCTGGGCGAATACCGTGAGGATGTTCCACCATTCATGTCACAGCTCATCGCTGAAATTACCCAACAGGCGCGACGATCTCCGGATATCAATCAGCGCTCCGGTGTGTCCGTCAGGGCCTCTGTCTCGAACTATGAGGCGCTACTTGCCAATGCACTGAGGCGCGCTATTGAAGTGGATGAACAAGACGTTGTACCAAGAATCTCTGACCTTCCTTTCATTATGCCTTCTCTGCAGGGCAAGGTTGAGTTCGAGGCTATGGAAGAAGGACGAGAAGAAAAAATCATGGAGCGTTTGTTCCAGGACGCCACCAAAGCTGTATTCAGCAGATTTACAGAAGGCATCAACCTTGAACCGTTAGCTCTGCAGTTTGCAGATGGAATTCACGTCACTACAGGTGAATCGCTTCCGTCAAAAGACTATGAAGACATTATCAAAAAGATCGATGGCCTGGCTGAGGCAATTGAGATACTCGTCCCCGGGGCAAATACAGCCAATCGGGCATCAGCAGTCGAATTTATTCTCGACGGGTTGCACCTTAACCAGAGGCTAAACAAGGATCGAGTTGGCGGACGCACTACTTACTCAGGTTAACTACTTTTTCAGGTCAAACAATGAGCGCCAGGTTCACCTCACTTAATCGCTATTCCAATTGGGACGGGTCCCAAAATGCAACGCTGAATGCAGATGACCTCCTGAGTGCTCTTTCGGAAGACCTGATGGAGTTTGGTGACCTGCAACAGGCAATGCGATACCTAATGCAGCGCGGCATGGAGACTTCCGACGGTAACCACATCAAAGGACTACGGGATCTTGTTCACCAGTTGAAGGCAGAAAAACAGCAGCGCCTGGAACGCTTCGACATGAACGGAGTCATGGAAGACATCAAGCGGCAGCTTGAAGAAATACTGGGCATGGAACGAGACACCATCAACGAGTGGGCCAATAGGAAGAAAGACCCTGACGATGAAAACCAGGAGAATTTTTCCAACAGTGTTCTGGGAGACATCGGTGAGCAGAACAAAGAGTTCATCAAAAACCTGCCCGACGATGCCGCGGGGAAGGTCAAGGCACTGCAGGACTATGAGTTCCTGAATACCGATGCGCAAAAACAATTCCTGAAATTAACCGAACAACTCCGCAAAGCCATGACGCAGTCTTTTTTCAGGGACGTCGAGAGTATGGTTAACGAGATGTCTGATGGCGACATCAATCGCATGAAGAATATGGTTAAAGACCTAAACGACATGCTGGTCAGGAAAATCGCCGGTGAAGACCCCGGCTTTGACGAATTCATGGACAAGTATGGGGACATGTTTGGTGACACCCCTCCGTCCAATCTGGATGAGCTACTCGAGCAAATGCGGCAACAGATGGCAGCGACACAGTCTCTGTTCAATGCCATGAACCCGGACCAGCAACAGCAGTTGCAGGACATGATGCAGGGGAAGTTTGGCGACCCGGAACTCGAGAGTGGTCTGGCGAAGCTGTCCAAGGAACTCGATTTCCTTAACCCCCAGGGCAAACACTACAACTTCCTGGGTGATGAAGAGGTCGACCTTCTTGCCGCGATGGAGCTAATGAAGGAAATGACTGAGCTTGACCAACTCGAGCAGCAAATACAGCGCGCCCAGTACGACGGTAAAATGGATAACATCGATAGCGACAAGCTGAAGGAGCTTCTTGGTGACGAAGCTTTGGATAACCTCGATGAGATGAAGAAAATGCTCGAGATTCTGGAGGAAGCAGGCTATGTCAGCAAGGATGGCAACAAATCGGAACTGACGCCCAGGGGTACCAGAAGCCTGGGGCAAAAAGCACTGGTTGAGATTTATTCAAAACTGAAAAAACAGAACCTGGGTAATCACGCTACGCCGGAAGAAGGCCGGTTCGGCGAACGACTTGAAGAATCAAAGCCGTACGAATTCGGCGACCCCTTCCATCTGCATATGTCGCGAACCATCCGAAATGCCCTGGATCGGGAAGGTCCCGGATCGCCCGTTCAGCTTAAGACTGAGGATTTTGAAATTTATCGTAGCGAGCTGATTACCCAGACCGCTACAGTATTAATGGTTGATCTGTCCTGGTCGATGGCACTTCGAGGGTCCTTCCAGTCGGCTAAAAAAGTTGCCATGGCTTTGCATCATCTCATTTCCTCTGCGTATTCGCGGGACAGCCTGTATATCATCGGGTTTTCAGCTTACGCCAAGGAAATCAAAACTCACGACCTGCCCTACCTCCAGTACGACGACTACCTGCTTGGCACAAATATGGAACACGCGTTGATCCTCGCAGAAAAACTGCTGGCGAAACACCAACAGGGCACCCGGCAGATCATCATGATTACCGATGGCGAACCGACGGCGCACCTTGAAAATGGGCGCCCGGTATTCGCTTATCCTGCAACACCCACGACCATCGGCAAGACACTTCGCGCAGTCCGGAGCTGCACTACAAAAAACATTACGATTAACACCTTCATGCTCGACAAGAGTTACTACCTAAAGGCATTCGTCGAGCAAATGACTAAAATTAACGGTGGCAGGATCTTCTACGCCGAGCCTCAAAATCTGGGTGAATACATCCTGGTGGACTATGTACAGAATAAGAAAAAGAAACTGACTCGTCGCTAACTCCAAATAAAAGGAGACAGGGGATTAAAACGGCACGGTCGATTCGAAAGTCACAAGTTTTTTTGTTCCCGGATGATCAAACTGAATCTTGCTTGCATGCAGGCTAAGCCTGTCCCTCGCCTTGAAGGCTTCTTCATGAGCGTAAAGATCGCAGCCCAATATCGGATGGCCGATAGCCGATAGATGCAACCGAAGCTGATGACTCCTGCCTGTCACAGGCATTAATCTGACCCGGCTATAGCCCTCCCCGGCATCTATGACCTGATAGCGAGTCAGGGAAGCTTTACCCGAATCAAGATCAACGACCTGCAATGGGCGGTTGTCGGGATCTGCTCTTATCGGCAAATCGATCTCTCCTTCTTCATTGTCTAACTCACCGTGAACCAGCGCGATGTACTCTTTTTTGATGGTTCTTTCTCTGAATTGTCGATTCAGGTCACTGGTGGCTTCTTTGGACAGGGCAAGCATCATTAATCCTGAGGTATCCAGGTCCAGCCTGTGAACTGTCCGTACATCAGGGTGGTCAACAAGCATCCTATTAAGGACACAGTCTTTAACAATCCTGCCCGGCACACTTAGCAGCCCTGAAGGCTTGCAGACCACCAGTAAATGTTCGTCCGTAAACACCACTTGCACCGGGTCAAAACAGGGTTCAGGAATATGAAAGGTGTAATTGGTTTTTTCAGGAGGCAGCATGGTCGTATAGTGCCCGATTGACACTGAAAAATCCCAGGGAACCCATGGCTTCGAACGATGACGATCTGCGTTCCAATTGCAAAATTCAACAATTCGAAACCTGACCGACCTGGATGGTTTGTTATAGGAAGAATAAACCACATTTTCAGGTAGGCCGCCAAGTACCTCCGAGCCCTGAATATCTACGTGAATACTATTCTCGGTGAAAATCCACCTTAAGTGGCGAATTGCTGTTGGATAATGCCGAACCATCTGCTTTCTTTGCACGCTTCGCAGCCGCAAGATCAAGACCGCCCCCATCAGTAAGTAATGATTTTGACGAACATATGTTTAGCGAGGGCTATGCCAAGCCGGATCGATAGAAAAACATCACGAATAACGTCCACACGTTCTCCAATTAGTTCTACCCTATTGCAAAGACGATTGACTTGATGAGGTAGGGCACGAAGAGATCACCGCGTCCCCGGGTTTTAAGACTTACGGTGATCTTATTGCAGCGCTGGATTAGACCTCTTTGTTTTCTTTCACAGGAATGAGATTCCATTCCGCTACGCCCTTCTCTGGAGGCTCACCTCTGGCCAATCTTGATTTGTAGTCGGCGGGAGAGAGCGCTTTTTTGTAGGCAACTATGCCAGATTTTCGATCCGGGGCCGTTGGAACAACGACGATGGGAGAGGCGACTGCTTCGGCGGGGTAGCAGGCTAGTTTCTGTTCAGATGGTTTTTTTGATCTGAACTCCAGCTCCCGTTGATTGCTTCGCTTGGCTTCGATAATGTTGCCTTCATCGTCGGTATCCAGGTCCCACCACCATTTCTTTATGGGATTGATACGGCCGTTGCCGACCTTGTCATCAAGTTTAGCCATCCACTTGCGAGTAAATGGCAGATTCATTGCACTCCAGAGAAAAGGTCGCTCCTTGAAAACGCCTTCAAGGTTGTAGGGGCAGGTTTTCATGCAGCGGCCACACATGGAACCGGCGCTGTTAGTAATTCGATAGCGGCCGCATTTCTCCACATCAGGTTTCCATATCTCGTAGCCGTTAAACATAATTTTGTCGCCGAACGGTATGGCGGTTACTGGGCACTCGCGAGCGCATTTCAGGCACTTGTTGCAGAAATCCTGCAGGCCAAAATCAATTGGCATGTCTGGTTCAAGCGGCAGGTCTGTTGTCAGAATACCGGATTTGAATCGAGGGCCGACAAACGGGTTGAGAACCATTTCACCGATTCTCGGCATCTCACCCAATCCCGACAGCAGGTTCAGGGGGATGTGCAGCACATCCTGATCCATGACGCTGTGTCCTCTTGATGAGAATCCGAGACTTCGAAGATGGGTGCCTACAACGCCGCCAACCTCCAAGCTCATACATATAGGGGATGGGAGGTGTGGTTTAATCTAGTTATTCCCGAACAGGAATTAGAATGAAAAAAATATTTGCCGCCGCCCTATCTTTGCTGATCTCTTCTTCTGTATTTGCAGGCCATCATGAAGACCTCAACATAAAAGAAATAAAAACCACCTATCAGGCTTATGTAGATGATTTTATTAACAAAGACTTTGAAGCCATAGCTAACCACTTCCAAGCGCCTATGATGCAACGGACTGAAGAAGGAATGATTGTCTCAGATACCCCAGTAGCTATTTCTCAGCTCTACCGGAACTACATGGAGAATATTCAAGATGGGTACAAGTACAGCACTGTTAATCGCCTTGATGTGACTAGGCTATCTAGCTCTCTGTATTACGCGGATGCTGATTATTCAAGATTCAATTCAAAAAATGAATTGTTGCACCATGGGAGATCTATTTACTTTTTCAGTAATGCGGACGGAGGATGGAAAATATTTTCGATGGAAGAAGTAGAAAGAAAATAAGTGAGGTTAGTTCTTAGAACCCTGCATGAAGGATCTAGAAAATTTCACATCACGCTAAAAGAGCCTTTTGCGAAATGTAATATTTTGCAGATCCACCATTCTTCCAAACCCTGGTAGCGTTTAACCACTACTAGTCATGCGGCTCCACTCTTTGATCTCGCCTAAAAGCTTGTTTTCTCACCGAAATATTATTCGATGGCGAGTTAAAACCGGTTTGGCTACACCGCAAAAAAACGACATGAATTTACGGCCATTTCGCCGCTTTCAGCAGTGGCCACAAGTACTAACCGGGCCAGTTTTTTAAGGCCATCGTCAATCAGGCTGAGGAAGGAGGTGGCAAGGGCAGACACTTTCAGAACGTTCGAATTGGCTGACGAAGCATTGGGGGAAACTCTATTAAATGTTCTGTATGTGGCGACATATGCGACTAAGCGAGTAGGAAACCTCATGCATTTCTATGGGACAATACGTATATTGTTAGCATCTAGAACGCT
>JABJED010000266.1 GCA_018665025.1 Gammaproteobacteria bacterium | reverse complement strand
TGCCATATTCCTTGACCGCAGTCTCAACGATACGTTTAGCGCCTTCCCGGTCAGATACGGAATCCTTGTTAGCGACAGCCTCGCCACCGGCCGCTCGTATCTCTTCCACGACCAGATCAGCAGCATCACTCTTGCCAGACCCATCCACAGCTCCACCCAGGTCGTTAACCACTATTTTTACACCCAGATCCGCCAGTAACAGCGCATGCTCCTTTCCAAGACCACCACCAGCACCGGTGATAATCGCAACTTTTCCATCAAAGCTCATAGTATTTACCTTTTGTATTTCTAACGGTTCGTATTAAGACATCCCAATCGAAAGCAGATTCTGTAGTGGCTGGTATAGCGCCTCAAGGTAAGCCACGTCGTCATCTTCCAGCGTTATTGACGTCGATTCCATGAGCTGCATCAACTGCTCTACCCTGGATACTCCAACAATTGGCGAAGTGATCTCCGGTTTGTTACAGATCCAGGCCAGCGATATCTGGGCTGGTGTTTTTCCGTATTTCTCAGCAACTTCAACCACTCTGTCCGCAATCTGAAAATCCATGTTACCTTTATAGAGGCTACTCGTCCTAGCCTTGTCCTGGCCCTGGGAGCGGTTCGTTGTCCCTGCATCCAGGCTTCCTTTGTACGCGCCTGTCAGTATCCCTCTTGCCAGTGGCGACCACGGCGTAATCGCGATACCTTGTTGCGCACAGTAAGGAATCATCTCACGCTCTTCTTCCCTGTAAATCAGGTTGTAATGATTTTGCATCGATACAAATTCAGTCCAGCCATTCAGCCTGGCGGTCATCTGTAACTCGACAAACTGCCACGCGAACATGGATGAACCACCCAAATACAGGACTTTCCCGGCCTTCACCAGATCATGAAGTGCTTCCATCGTTTCCTCGATGGGCGTCGGCACATGCATTGGAATACCATGCGGATGTCGGTGGATAACCAGATGATCAATGTAGTCCACTCCTAACCTTTCCAGGCTGGCATCAACGCCTTCCAAAATATGCTTGCGAGACAAACCACACTGATTCGAGCCCCGCCCAAGAGGCATTCCAACCTTCGTGGCCAACACATAGTCATGACGGGGCAGAAGCTCCCTGAGCAGTTTACCGACCACCTCCTCGCTGGAGCCCAGCCCATAGATATCAGCGCAGTCAAAGTAAAAAAGGCCATTATCAATCGCAGCTTTGAAAATTGGCCGGGCATCATCCGCACCGAGCGTCCAGTCCCCCTGATGCCCTTTTCCCGGCGCCCCGAAATTCATCGTGCCAAGGGCGATCTCCGAGACCCTAAGCCCCGCGCGACTCCCTAGTTGGACCGATTTCAGCATTTTTAATCCTTTTTTTCGTGACAATGGAGGGACGATATTACCAGCCGATGGTGATGGTCCGCATCTGCTATTACAATGCTGGATTATCTTCATTTTCATTTACCACTATCTGGACATCACATGGCCTACGAAACCCTGATTTTTGACACAGCAGACAGTATCGCTACGATTACACTGAATCGACCAGACGCAGCCAACGCCATGAACCCCTTGATGGCGAGGGAATTGAGCGCTATTGCCATTAAGTGCGATGAGTCACCAGACATCCGTGCTGTGGTCGTTCGCGCAACGGGAAAAATGTTTTGTGCCGGCGGTGATCTCGGAGTGTTCGGTGAAGCTGGTGACGGCGCCTCAGCGCTCATCAAGGAAATGGCCGGCGATCTACATATGAGTATCTCAAGACTCACAAGAATGAACGCGCCTGTTATCGCTGCTGTCAATGGAACGGCAGCGGGTGCCGGTTTTAGCCTGGCGCTATCAGCAGATCTTGTGATCTCTGTAGACAGCGCGAAATTTGTGATGGCCTATACCAATGCAGGACTTTCACCGGATGGGAGCTCCTCCTACTTTCTACCGAGACGCATCGGCGATCGCAGGGCCCGAGAACTGATGCTAACTAACCGGGTACTATCCGCAGACGAGGCCCTGGATTGGGGTATTGTTAATCAGGTTGTGGCAGAAGCCGACCTTGACGAAACAGTCGGGAAACTCGCTGCCAAAATCGCAGCCGGACCAACGCTTGCTTACGGACAGGTGAAATCACTGCTGAACGCATCTTTCGACAACGGGCTGGAAACGCAAATGGAACTTGAATCCAGGGGCATTGCAGACATGGCAAGATCCCGGGATGGAAAGGAAGGCATTCAGGCGTTTCTTGCTAAACGTAAACCAACGTTTAAAGGCGCCTGAATAGTGGGGTGCGACCCCAATTCTCCCAACGAACAGGTAAAAAAAAGGCGACCATTTGGTCGCCTTTTCCCTCAGCTTGGGTGCTTACGCAACAACTGTGATGTTTACTGCCTGTGGGCCTTTTTGACCCTCAGTCACACCAAACTCTACAGCTTGACCTTCAGCCAGAGTTTTAAAACCCTCACTTTTGATCTCGTTGTAGTGGGCGAATACATCTGGCCCGTCAGTTTGCTGGATAAAGCCATAGCCACGGGTTTCATTGAACCATTTAACGGTTCCGGTTTTAGTAGACATTATTTTAGTCCTGTATTTATATATAAGATGCCTTCTTTTTGCTGAAGACGTGTAGCGTGAAACAAACGAATACTTGAAACTGCAGGACGAGCGATAAATGAATCTACTTGAAATGAAGCGGGGGTATAAGAGGGGTCCTTAGCTGCGGCGCATTGTATCGGGTTGGAAACCCTTGTCAACGCTTGTTACAGCCTGTTTTTAGGCTCTATTTACCGTTTTCTCTTAATCACTACGGGCAGAGACTGGTAGCCCTTGATCAGGGTAGAACGGTTTCTAACAGGTTCTCCAACGACCTCAATCGCTGAAACCCTCGTCATTAATTCCTCCCAGAGCACACGAAGTTGCATTTCCGCAAGCCTGTTTCCCATGCATCGATGAATTCCAAACCCAAAAGAAAGGTGCGCCCTGGCATTCTCTCGGTCTATTCGAAGTTCATGAGGAGACTCAAATATCTCAGGGTCACGGTTACCCGAGGCATACCACATGGCTACCTTATCCCCTTCTCTGATCTTATGACCCTCGAAATCAACGTCCTCAAGTGCTGTCCTGCGCATATAAGTCACCGGTGTTTGCCAGCGAATAATCTCAGCAACCATATTTCGAACGAGCGACGGGTCAGCTTTTAGTTTTTCAAACTCACCTGGATATTGGCTCAGCGCCAACACACCACCGGTAATTGAGTTACGAGTCGTATCATTGCCGCCGACGATCAACAGCAGCAAGTTGCCAAAAAACTCTTGCCGAGGCATGTCGCGCGTGGCCTTGCCTCTCAGCAGCATGGACAGCAGGTCGTTGCCCACAGGATTGGCTTTTCGCTTTTCCCATAACGACATGAAGTAATCAAAACATTCGTCAAGCTCACGATCGCGCTGCTCCAAAGATTCAATAATGCCAGAGTCAACACTTGCAGTAGATATGTCAGACCACCGTGTCAGTCTGTGACGTTCTTCAAATGGAAAATCGAACAACGTCGCCAACATCTGGGTGGTTAACTCAATCGAGACTTTCTCTACAAAATCAATCGGTTCACCATCCGGAAGCTGCTCAATAATCCGGATCGCGCGTTCCCTGATGACAGATTCCAGCACCGCAAGATTTGATGGGCCGGTTACCGGTGCAACAACCTTACGCTGCTCATCGTGACGGGGCTGATCCATGGAGATGAAATTATTATTGGAACTGTAATCTTCATCGACAAAGGTGACCGAAGGTTCAGACGAAAACTGCTGATGATTCGCGTCAATTTTTCGGATGTCAGCATATCGTGTGATTGACCAGAAAGGTCCAGCGTAGCTGTGTTCGTGGAAATGAATCGGCGCTTCTGTGCGCAGCCTCTCCAGATAAGGAAAATGAACATTGTCCTGGTATAAACGCCGATCAGTTGGATCTATATCTTCGAGTGGCAGGCTGAAAGCGAGGTCCCGCTCACGGTCCAATCGGGAGAGATCTTCAGTCGCCGCATTAGCCATGATCAATCCGGAAGCCCGAGGACTCGTTTGCTGATAATATTCATCTGCACCTCATTGGTACCACCATAGATGGTGACAGCCCGATCGCGCAGCCATCCACGAGTGGATTCGGCTTCTTCTTCGGTAAAGCCATCACCTTCCCAGCCGACACCAGCAATACCCCGCAGTTCAGATTTCAGCGACGAGCCATCTTTGGCAACAGTAGAGCCCACGAGTTTAAAAATTGAGGTTGTCGCGCCAGGCGCTTTGCCTGACCGGCTTTCATCTGCAACACGCTGAATCGTTAATTGCAGAGACTTCTCAAGCATTGTCTGTTTAGTAATTTTCTCTCTGGCTTCAGGGTTTACCAGTTTGCCACCTATATCCCCCAAATATTTTTTCGCCACCACAGCATAGGGGTTAACCGGTTTGCCTTTCTTCTTGATGCGCACCGATGATGCAGAGCGCTCGTATTGCAGCAGCCTCTTACCCACGGTCCAGCCTTTGTTCAATTCCCCAACAAGGTCGTCCCGACGCGCGACAGCACTATCAAAAAAGGTTTCGCAAAAGGGTGACGAGCCTGAGATCAGCGCAATTGGCTTTACCGTCACTCCGGGCTGATCCATTTCAAGTAGTACAAAGCTGATGCCATCATGCTTCGCCGCATCCGGATCGGTTCGTACCAGCGCAAACATCCAGTGCGCGTGCTGTGCTCCTGAAGTCCAGAT
>JABJED010000265.1 GCA_018665025.1 Gammaproteobacteria bacterium | reverse complement strand
CTTATTGCACTGATGTTGTTGTACGCCGGACTTCTTGAACAACTGGGCTTTGTTATCGCCACCGGACTCTTCCTTTGCGCCGGATTCCTTGTTTTAGGCGAGCGACGCCCTGTCCGGTTGGGATTGATTACCGTCGCCCTGACCGCCGGGTTCTATTTCCTCATGACAGCGCTGGAAATACACCTGCCCCAGGGTACATGGACGGGTACATGGACGGGTACATGGACGGGCTCATGGGAAGGCAGCGTTCTGGAGAAATTAGGATGATTGACGGCATCCTTCTGGGCCTCTCCACCGTGCTGACGTTATCTAATCTGACCCTGGTTATGATCGGATGCGCAGTCGGAACAATTATTGGCATGCTGCCGGGCCTAGGTCCCATATCCGCCATCGCGCTGATGATACCCATTACCTACGGCTTTGAACCGAGTAGCGGCATGATCCTGCTCGCAGGCGTTTACTACGGCGCAATCTTTGGCGGCTCCACTTCGTCGATATTGATCAATGCACCCGGGGTAGCGGGCACTGTTGCTACCGCGTTTGATGGCTATCCAATGGCCGGCGAACATGCACAACCAGGTCGGGCACTCGCTACCGCTGCGTATGCATCCTTCGCAGGTGGAACGCTGGCCGCTCTGCTCCTTTTGCTCACTGCCCCCTTTCTCGCGGATATATCGCTCAGTTTCCAGTCCGCAGACTATTTCCTGATGATGGTACTGGGGCTTTCGTTGGTATCAGCCTTTGCTTCTGAAGGAGAGCACCTGAAAGCCCTGATCATGACTTTTCTTGGCCTGGCTTTATCCACAGTCGGTACTGATCTTACGGCAGGTGTCCAGCGGTTCACCTTCGGGCGAATGGACCTGATAGATGGCATTAGCTTCCTTTTACTCGCGATGGGGACCTTTGCCCTCTCAGAAGCCCTGATGATGGTTCTGCGCGGGAACAAATCAGAAGAAGCACCTATGATTCCCACATCAGGACTCCGCCTCAGCAAACAGGATGTCAACGCGATTGTACCGACAATTACACGATCATCTGTCCTCGGGTTTTTCGTCGGTGTGTTACCGGGTGCTGGCGCGACGATAGCCTCCTTTCTTTCCTACGGTGTCGAGAAAAGCCTGGCTCGAGACCCTGTCCCCAGGTTCGGGCAGGGTAATATCAAGGGTTTAGCCGCACCGGAAGCCGCAAACAATGCCGCTTGCACAGGCTCTTTTGTACCACTTCTGACCCTTGGGATACCGGGCTCCGGGACGACGGCTATCCTGCTCGGCGCGCTAATTGCCTATGGCATCCAGCCAGGACCAAGACTCATTGTAGATGAGCCACAGGTCTTTTGGTCCGCCATCGTATCTATGTATATCGGCAACCTTTTTTTGCTCGCCCTCAATCTGCCACTCATACCCTACCTCGCCAGGCTACTGTTAATACCCAGAAGCATCCTTATTCCTCTCATCATGTTTTTCTCAATGATGGGCGTATATCTCGTCTCGTTTAATACCTTTGACCTATACCTGATTGTTCTGGTCGCCGTATCTGCCCTGGTCCTCCGGTTTCTGGGGTTTCCTATGGCTCCTTTATTACTCGGGTTTATTCTAGGCGGAATGCTTGAGGATAACCTCAGGCGGGCACTGACTATCAGCGATGGCAACTGGACTTTTCTGATCGACAGACCGATAACAGTAGTACTACTGATAATTATCACCCTGACGTTGCTTAGTCCAGCGATTCGAAAGCTTGTATCAGTCGCTAGATACCGATAAATTGGCGTCTAAACCCTGCCTCACTACCAAAGGAGTGCGCTTTTTGAATATCGACAATAGTACGTCATGCCCCACTCCTTTATCCGTGTAATCTGGAAACAGACCTTACAAACAATCAAGGTGTGCGGCCTCTAAGTGCCATTGAGGAGTGCACTTGAAATTGACAGAACTTGGCTGGAGCAATTTCTTCCAGCAACAACTGAACTCTGATGAACTGAAGTTTCTTCCCGCCCGCGTCGTCAGGCAGGACACAAACCAGTACCACCTGTTATCAGAACAAGGAAAGCTCGTTGGGGTATTACCGGGGAAATTTCGGCAGGAAGCCCTGTCGAAGGCGGACCTGCCTACCGTCGGTGATTGGCTTGTCGTTTCACCCATTAACGGTGACGAATCCAACAGGGTCCAGATAGAAAAACTCCTGGACCGAAAGAGTAAATTCTCCCGAAAGGAAGCAGGGGAAGTTCAGGATGAGCAAGTCGTTGCTTCCAACATCGATACGGTTTTTATCGTTAGCGCATTGGACAGGGATTTCAACCTACACCGAATAGAACGGTATCTTCTTCTTAGCTGGACTAGTGGAGCCTTGCCCGTGCTTGTCCTGAACAAGTCCGATGTGTGCAATAACATCGAGAAAAAAGTCAAAGATCTGGAAGTTATTGCCATGGGTTCACCCATCCATGTTATGAGCGCAAAGGACAATGTCGGTCTAGACCCGCTTCGACAGTACGTTACACCAGGTTCGACCTGTGCGTTTTTAGGTTCGTCCGGTGTTGGAAAATCGACCATTATCAATGAACTTCTGGGTTACGAGAAATTTGATACCGGCGAAGTGCGATCGGACGACAGCAGGGGGCGCCATACTACAACCTTCAGGGAAATGGTCGAAGCTACAGGCGGCGGTATGATCATCGACACACCTGGAATGCGCGAAATACAACTCTGGGCCGACAATGTGTCACTTTCCCATAGTTTCCAGGATATTGAATTGTTGGCTGCAAGCTGCAAGTTTTCGGACTGCAAACACGACACAGAGCCGGGTTGCTCAATCACCAAAGCGCTTTCAAGTGGAAACCTTGATCCTGGACGGCTGGAACGGTACTTCAAACTAGCGAAAGAACTTGAACACTTTGCACGCCGGCAGAGCACAGCGGCAAAGACAGGGAAGAAGCGACAATACAAACGCCCCTCAAAAAATCCGGATAATAGACCCAATAAAGGCGACTAATTCAGCTCACGATGCTAGCTGAATCAGCCTCTAGACTACTCCCCAACACCCTCAAGCATCTTGCGAAGTTCTTCCTGACGACGCCTCTCGCCAGCAATGTAGCGAATGTACTGCCTGGATTGCTTCGCCTTCTTCTTATCCAGTTTGGCCGCACTACGGAAGGATTTGGTCGCACTATCCCAGCGCTCGAGTTGCATTTGGGAAATTCCTTTCCAGAATGCTACGTCACCGGGCTTTTTCAGGTCACCCTTCTTTTGGGCATCGCTGTATGCTTTTACAGCTTCCTTGTGTCGATCTTCTGCTGATAATGCCTGGGCCAGGCGAAAGTACAGGTCCCCGTCTTCTGCATACTTGGTAGCGTCTCGCCAGGCATCAATGGCTGAATTGGTTTCCTGGGAGAGCGTGTATGCGGTCGCAAGCAACCGGAGATTCTTTTCGTTTTCTTCTATCGATTCGTCCTTGAAGCCCTTTTCAAGCACCTGAGAGGCTTCATAAGGATTGTCTGCACCTAACAAGCGTTGCGCTACCATGACGATTTCTGATTCCTTCACCAGAAAGCCCTGAATATAAGTCGCATAGTAGGCTGACAGAGAGTCGTCATCGCGGCTCTTTTCACTATACATACCCGCCAGATGCATCCAATACTGCTTTTTGGGG
>JABJED010000264.1 GCA_018665025.1 Gammaproteobacteria bacterium | reverse complement strand
TCAGGTCATGTTTCGCTTTAAAGCGCTACTTGAAGCCCATGTTGATGAGATTTGCGCACTGGTCAGTCGGGAGCATGGAAAGATTCCGCATGATGCCGCGGGCGAGGTTCAGCGTGGTATTGAAAACGTGGAGTTTGCCTGCTTTGTACCTGAGCTATTGAAAGGTGAGTTCTCCAAAAATGTTGGCCCGGGTATCGACTCCTGGAGCGAGTTCCAGCCCCTGGGCGTCGTCGCGGGCATTACACCGTTTAACTTCCCGGTCATGGTGCCGTTGTGGATGTATCCACTCGCAATTGCCTGCGGCAATACATTTGTACTTAAACCCTCGGAAAGAGACCCATCGGCGACTCTCTACGTTGCACAACTGGCTCATGAAGCCGGTCTGCCACCCGGTGTGCTGAATGTGGTGAACGGTGACAGAGAAGTCGTAGAAGTTTTGCTTAACGACCCGGCAATCCAGGCGGTCAGTTTCGTTGGTTCAACGCCAGTCGCCGAGTCCGTGTATGCGACGGCGACCAATGGTGGGAAACGTTGCCAGGCGTTGGGCGGAGCCAAGAATCATGCGATTGTTATGCCCGACGCGGACCTCGATAACGCGGTTCAGGCTTTAATGGGCGCTGCCTTTGGGTCGTCCGGCGAACGCTGTATGGCGATTTCGGTTGCAGTCGCGATAGGTGAACAAACCGCGACAAGCCTGGTTGAAAAACTTAAGGCGGAAATGTCCAGCCTGAAGGTTGGTAGCGCGCAGGATAATAACAATGATTTTGGGCCGCTTATTACTGCTGAACATCGCGACAAGGTGGTTGGGTTGATCACCAGCGCCGAACGCGAAGGTGCGGTGATCGTGGTAGATGGCCGCGCACCGAAATTGGCCGACGAGGATACTGGCTTCTTCGTCGGTGGAACCCTGATTGACCAGGTGCAATCGTCGATGAGCTGTTATCGCCAGGAAATATTTGGTCCAGTGCTCTGTGTAGTCCATGTTGATAATCTGGATGAGGCCATGCAACTGGTTGACGATCATGAATACGGTAACGGCACCTGTCTTTTTACAAGAGACGGCGAGGCAGCAAGATACTTTTCAGACAACATTAAGGCGGGAATGGTGGGTATCAATGTGCCATTACCCGTGCCTGTTTCCTATCACAGTTTTGGCGGCTGGAAGCGTTCGCTGTTTGGTGACTTGAGTGCCTATGGTCCTGATGGTGTGCGTTTCTACACACGGCGGAAAACGATTACCCAGCGTTGGCCGTCATCAACGGTAAGGGAGGCTTCGAGCTTTTCGTTTCCTTCGAACTAGTGCTTATTCTATAATGGATCAGGTGAATGGCTGATTGTTGCGAATCAGAATTGGAAGTCTCGGGGCTCGAGGCGTCACAGCGGCGGGTGCTGATTATCGTCCTGGTCATCAATCTGGTGACCTTTGTCGGGATGGTATTCGCATCGTGGTTAAGTCATTCCTCCGCCCTCTTGTCAGGGACTCTCGATAACCTGGGAGATGCTCTGACTTACTCACTGAGTCTTTTTGTCGTTGGTGCTAGCGTTACCGCAAAAGCCCGTGTCGCCGTTTTTAAGGGCGTGTTGATAGCGTTGGCTGCGGTTGCTGTCGCGGCCCAAATTGTCTGGCGTATTTACCATTTGGATGTGCCTGTCGTGGCAACAATGGGCATCGCCGCCGTCCTGAACCTGCTGGCCAACGGCGTTTGTCTCTATTTGCTGAATGATCACCGGCATGATGATGTGAATATGATGTCTGTGTGGGAATGTTCAAGAAATGATGTCAATGAAGGCGTGGCAGTTATCGCGACAGTAGGGCTGGTCTGGTTTACCCAATCTGCGTGGCCTGATCTTTTGGTTGCCATCGTGTTGCTTGTCATGTTTTCGCGATCAGCAATCAGAGTCCTGACTTCTGCATTTGAACAATTGAACACAGCTTCCTTGCAAGACGCCTAGTCAAAAACAGTCGTTGATCGAAGATTGTTGTTGAACCTGGGTTTCCCGAAGAACATGCTCGTAGGCGCAATGGGCTGCAGTTTTTTAGCCATGGTAAGCCAGCTGTCTTCTGTTAGTTATTATCGCTCGATAGTTTGTTCACCAACGCATTCAGTTGGCTGGTCTGTATCGAGTCGACGATGTCTGCGACGTCTTTCAGGCCGCCCGGTGCGTAACCTGTCACATTGTAGGTCTGGATAATTCGAGTGCCATCGGCCATCGGCTCAAACCGCCAGCTCATGCCGCCATGAACCCCCATCATCTGGAGCGAACCAAGTCCGCCCACCATTTTGAGTTCAACGCCGGGCTGGACGTAAGAGACAAGCATGTGCAGAACCTGGTTATCGCCGGATATTTCACAAAAACAGCCACCGGCTCTGGGTTCTATTGAAAGATTTTCACTCTTTCCGTACCAGGTATGACCTTTGAGCCACCACTCTTCGATTCGAATAAATTGGTCATAGGCTTCTACTGGTGTTGTCTTAACTTCCCCGGTAATGACCAACGTAAAACCGGTGTCTCCTTTACTGATGACATCAGCCAGTGCCGCCGCTGATAGCAGAAACAGGGCGGTGCTAAAGACCCACTTCGTCATCGGTTATCTCCATAAAATCCTGCCACATATCATCCATTTTTGGTCGCCACTTGACCATTACAGGGGAGCTGGCGGCATCAACAGGTAGCCCCTTAACCTTGGTTAAATAGTGATACATGAATGCAGAAACACGTGCGTTGACCTCACAGTGCACCCAGATTCTTCTCTTTTCGAGAACCTTGAGAATACCGATGAAATCCTGCAGATGCTGGGCGGTTGGTTCGTCAAACGGAACCGGAATGTTGATGTACTGCATGCCAAGGGATGCCACAAGGCTACCTTCCTCGGGGATGGCGTTGTTCGAATCATGCATCGCAAGGTTAATCACGACCTCGTAACCTTCATCAGCGATCCAGTGAAACTGGCGGCGATCGGGTTGCCCTGATGTCGCGATTTGGTCTGTGCTTTGGTGAAAATTGAGGGGTTTGTCTGCCATTAGCGTGAGCCAGTCATCAAATAATACCTGTATTTCTTAAGCGTTCTATTTCTTTGGGTTCGTAACCCAGCTCGGCCAGAATGTCGTCAGTATCGGCGCCAAGCATTGGTGGTCCGCTGCGCACCTCGGGCCCGTCCACGTTGGTGACATAGCCTGCCTTTGCCACAGTCACCGTTGCATCTGGGTCCAACGGCGAAGGCAGGGTGACCAGGGCGTTTCTATGTGTGATATCCGGGTCGCTGGCAACCTCTGGAAGTTCACGCACTTCGGCGACGGGAATGCCTGCTGGTGCAAGCTGTTTCATCCACGCCGCGGTGGTCTGCCGGTTAAGCGCCAGGGACATGGCGTCAAAAATTGCCTCTGGATGATTGATACGTGAATCAGGGGTAGCGAATTTTTTATCTTCCAGCATTTGCTCGAGACCGAGTTCGGTAAACAGTTTTTCAACCTGTGGTTGTCGGAGCGCGGTTATCTGGATGTGTCCGTCCATGGTGGGGAACACGTTGGCAGTGGGCTGGCCCGTGGGGGAAGCATTTCCACGAAGCCCAATGAGGGTGCCCTGGTTAAGGTAGTTGCTGAACTGGGATGCTTGCATAATGATCGCGGTATCTAGCATAGCGACATCGATGTACTGGCCTTCGCCCGTAGTAGCTTTGCGGTAAAGGGCCGCTGAAATGGCAAATGCTGAATTAAGTCCAGTGGACATATCTACTGGCATATAGCCTGTTCGGGTTGGGCCTGTTTCCGGGTGTCCGTTCTGGGACATCATGCCGCTGGATGCCTGAATCGCGCCGTCATAAGCGGCTTCTCCGGCTTTGGGTCCAGTCTGGCCGTAGCCGGTGATGGAACAGTAAATGAGGTCGGGTTTCAGTTGCCTGAGAGTCTCATAGTCAAGACCGCGGCGTTGCATGGTGCCCGCTTTAAAGTTCTCAACGATCACGTCAACCGTGGGCAAAAGTTTCTTGATAATTCCCGCCGCATTTTCAGCTTTCAAATTCAGGGTAAGGCTTCGCTTGTTAAGATTCATGCCCATGAACGACGGAGACATTTTTAGGTCTTCACCTGCGTTCATCAGGCCGCGAGTCTGATCGCCGGTAATAGGTTGTTCTACCTTGATAACATCCGCGCCGAGTAGCGCCAGTTGCATGACGGCGAAAGGGCCAGCAAGTACCTGCGTAAAATCAAGAATTCTGATGCCATCAAATGCAGTGGTCATAAACGACTAACCTTTTAGGGCCTCTGTAACTAAGGGGCTCTAGAAATTTGCGTATCCACCATCAATCAAAAAGGTTTCTGACGTGTGGTAGCTGCTGGCGCTGCTCATAATGTAAACGGCAATGCCTGCGAAATCTTCGGGTTGTCCCCAGCGGCGCATCGGAACGCGTGGCATAACGTTGCCCACAAATTTTTCTGAGTTGAAGGTCTGCTGCGTCATTTCAGTTTCGATCCACCCGGGAAGGATAGTGTGGGCAGTGACATTATGCCTGGCGTATTCGACAGCGAGCGCCTTGTTCATCGAGATCAGGCCACCTTTGGTTGCCGCATAATGTTCGCCGCGTGCCTGCCCGGATATCGCCGCTAAGCTGGCGGTTGAGATAAGGCGGCCAAAGGGGTCGCCTGCTTCAGAGCGCAGGCGCATATGTTCCGCCGCGCAACGAAAAGTATGGAAGACACCATCAAGGTTAACCTCCATGATGCGTGTCCATTCTTCCTTTTCCATCTGGTCGAATTGCGTTGGCCGACCACCGATACCGGCATTTGCAAAACATCCGTCTACCCGGCCGTGAGTTGCAAGTGTTTGCTTGAAGCAGGCTTCTACTGCCTGCTGGTCTGCGACATCGCATTTCAGGGCTGAAACTTTAGGGCCATACTGCTGCAGCGTTTCGAGCGCTTTGGCATTTTTATCAGGGTTGGTGCCCCAGATACTGACTTCGCAACCCTGAGAGGCCAGCCCCTCTGCCATGCCAAGGCCAATGCCACCATTACCACCGGTGATCAGTGCAACGCGGCCAGAGAGATCGAACAGTTTATTTATCATTAGCTTGTTGTTTCCCAGTACTTGTCTTTGAGGAGTCGTTTGTAGAGTTTACCTGTTGGATGCCGTGGCAGCTCCGCTATAAAATCGATGGATCGGGGACATTTGATGTGCGATATCTTCTGCCTGGCGTAATTCATCAACTCGGCTGCCAGTGCTGGTCCAGCGGATCCAAAATCAGCTAGTTGCACCACGGCTTTCACTTCTTCCCCGAATTCTTCATTAGGGACACCGAAAACTGCAACGTCTATCACTGCAGGGTGGGTAATTAGCGCGTTTTCTGATTCCTGCGGGTAGATGTTGACGCCGCCCGAGATGATCATGAAAGACTTTCGGTCAGTAAGGTACAGGTAACCTTCTTTATCAAGGTGTCCGATATCTCCCAGGGTCGACCAGCCATTCGAGGTTCGGCTGGCATTGGTTTTTTCTTCGTCGTGGAGATATTCGAACTGCCCACCACCTTCGAAATACACGCCGCCGGCTTCGCCTGTTGGCAATACGACACCTTCGTCATCCATGATGTGCACTTTGCACTCACCGGCGGGCTTTCCGACGGAGCCTTTGTGACTCAGCCATTCTTCGGAGGTAATGGTTGTTGAACCGTTACCTTCGGTTCCCGCATAGTACTCGTGAACAATGGGTCCCCACCAATCAATCATTTGTTCCTTCACACTAATAGGGCAAGGCGCCGCTGCGTGAATGGCCACCCGGTGGCTGCTCAGGTCGTGCCTGCTTCGATCGCCCTCGGGTAACTTCAGCATACGAACAAACATAGTTGGTACCCATTGGCTGTGAGTGACCTTGAACTGCTCAATAAGCTCAAGCGCGCGTTCTGACTCGTAATGTTCCATCACAATACAGGTGCCACCGTATCGCAGAACATTCATCGTGAACCCTAAAGGCGCGGCATGGTAAAGCGGCGCCGGGGACAAATAGATAGCGTCTTCATCGAATTCGTATCGAATTCGTCGGGCTTCAAAAACCGGGTCTGGCTCCCCCCAGGGAACATCAACCATGGGTTTTTTTATGCCTTTCGGCATGCCGGTGGTTCCAGAGGAATAAAGCAGACTCTGGCCATAGGACTGATCAGCTATTGGCTCTGTCGGGTAGGGCTTGATTGCGTCTTCGAATGAACTGGCTCCCTGCGCAGTGCCATCGAGCATGTAACACGCAGGCTTGTTAACCAGCTTGTCTTTAAAACCATTGAATGTGTCTTCGAGCAGGGCGGACGTGATCAAAATTTTCGCACCGCAGTCGTTGACAATATATTCGACTTCGTCTGCCTGCAGGCGGTAGCTGATCGCCGTAAAGTAGATGCCGGAACGATGAGCTGCCCAACAGATCTGGAAGAAGGTGCGGTGGTTTTCCAGACAGAGCGCGATACTATCGCCGCGTTTCAGGCCCAAATCCCTGAACAGATGAGCGATCTGGTTAGAAACAGCTTCCAGTTCGCCGTAGCTGACGGTCAGGCCAGCGTCTGCCATGATATAAGCTGGACGATCGGGGTCAAAATTTCCTGGGTACATATATAGGGTTGGCCCAATAATGGTCAAAGAAGTCGTGCAGCATAGCGAAATGCATCTACTTTGATAAGACAAACTAACCTGACTCTGGGTCGTTATCCGCTAAACTTGCGCCCAATGGATGAAATGTCTCACTACTACAAAGAGCGTGCGCCGGGCTACAATCTCGTTTTTAGCTACCCGGAGCGCGAGGCTGATCTGCGGTTTCTTGGGGTCCATCTACAGGAGATGTTTGATGGCTGTGGGGAGCTGGCATCAGGCATCAGGTATTGAAAAATTTCCCGACCCTGGAAGAACTGAAGCAAACCACTGAACCCTTTGGTGAGTTCCATCGCTATATTGACCTCAAGAATTTTTGGCTGTTTCAATACGTGTTCAAAAAATAGGTGAAATGACTGTGCCGGAACAAAAACTAGAACCGGATAATAATGCACTGAAAGTGCCCTTTGACGATCTGGGTTGGGTGGAAGTCGACCCAATGAGTGAAGAGGTTGTCGAATTAAGGGAGAACTTGTCTGAAAATAATGGCATCCGGGGTCTAGAGGTTGTCTCACCCGATGAAGTCGAGCGGGCCACAGAGATATTCCACAGAGACGGTTTTGTGGTGGTGCGAGATGTTCTGACACCGGAACAGCTGACTTACATTCAGCAGGGTTGCGATCGCGAAATACGTGAAATTATGTCAATGGATGGGAACCGGCAGGGAAACCGAGGCTCACACCGATACTCCTTTGGCAGCGCGAGCGTAACGGGCCAGCTAATGCACCATCTGGAATGGGCTATGCTGGTTGATCTGCCGTTGGTAACACCGATCATCACGTCAATATTCGGTGCGCCTACCTATATGTGCCGTGGTGCTGCCGGAGACTTTTGTCTTCCTGGAGCTGTCGAGTATCAGCGGCTGCATTCGGACATGGGAGATCGTCGAACTCATGGTGATTATGTGGCGGGGTCCTTTCATGATCACCGTGGCCTTCTTACCTATAGGGATCTTCCGGTGCCCAGCGTGGTTTGCAACTTCCTGATGATAGATTTCACAGCAATTAATGGTCCCACGCGCCAGATTCCAGGTACCCAGCACAATCATGATCCGATCCCGCGCTTGATGGATGAACCGGAATGGATGAAATTGTCGACAGTCTGTCCTGCTTCGGCAGGCAGTGTACTCATTCGGGATATCCGGGCGTGGCATGGTGGGACACCAAACTTGTCAAATCATGTTCGGGCGCTGCCGAATGTTGAGTATTGGGCGCCCTGGTATCGTGAACCTCACCACATCAGTATGCCGAGAGAGGTCTTCGATACGTTGTCACCACATGGGCAGGACCTGTGTCGATATATCGTAATGGACCCTGGCGAGAATGCTGCCCGTGGTTATCGAGACAACCTGGGTAAGACGCCTTACCTGATGCGGCGGGAAAATCAGGCGCTAACCTCCTGAGGTTAGCGTCAGGATCAGACGCGATTTTGATATATCCACCGGATTTTTTGACGAAGCTGCACACGATGCTGACGCGCGGGGCATTAGTATGACCTGCGGGTTTGGTTGCGTAACAAGGTTCAGGTCTGCACTTTCATTGGCGATCAGGGTGATAGGATCAATGGCTTGCTCAAGTAGTATTTTGTTGAGCCTGCCCTGTTTATGCTGTTCTTTCGTCAGACCCTAACCACGACGATATCCTCACGCTGAAGATTTTCCGGTAGTGCTCCTGGGCGTTGTAGAACGTGCCTGATTAACCCTTACTGCCCGCTGGCTGCGCGTCGATCATCTTCAGTCTGGTATTGCGGTTCTGTGGTGCGTGGGCTTCGATGGTCCAGCTTCCCTTTTTCCCTTTCGTTCAGCATCTCCCAGCCTGCCTGCCACTCGAAGTCCAGCGGTACGATGCCCGGAGAGGTAATGTCTGCGAACCCTTTCAGTGCCTCGCGAACAACGGCAAGCTGATCAGTCTTATCCCTGAATCGGCCTGATTCAAATCCCAGCGGATAATTCACAAACCTGGCTCGAGGCGGTTTCCCCGCGCTCATGATATCAAGTGCACTTCCCAGGATCAGCGTAGGCAATCCGAGTGATTCGAAATGGCGAGCGATCAGACACACGGTCTGGTGGCAAACAGGTCACAAAGGAATTAACAGAAGAAGATCTAACTGTTCTTTAGAGACGGCTTGCTCGAGGTTGGGTAGCAGCTCGTTGATCACCCGATTCTTTGAATAGATTCCGCCCATGCAGGAGAAGTAGTTCCCGGCCAGTTCGCCAATAATACCTTCTGATTCGAGCTGGTTGAGAGCCTCCAGGGGAAAGACTGTGCAAGGGTCCTGGCGGGCCTCTTCAAGGTAGTTTTCCATGATATGCGAGAATCGAATGTCTTTGACGGCGGTATCACTTGGGATCGCGCGGATGCTCGTGTCATCTTTGTAGTAGTAGGCAACCTGTCCGTGAACATACGTGCCCGCGGTAGAGATTAGCCCCAGCTTTGATTCTGATAATGGTTTTGCCAGCGGCGCAAGTTTAGGTTCATCTTCAGCGTGGAACCATTGATAGGGTTCAAATCCCAGTTTTTCGTAGCTTTCCCGAGTCTGGCGAATATATTCTGTTGGCGTCGGCTTCATGGCATCCCTATTTTTCATAACAACCTATGTAGATGTTACAGGTAAGGTGTAAAGGCTTGGAAACGGTTCCAGGTTTAATTACCCCACTGATGATACCCCGCAGTTGCGTGTACGGGAACGAGGGATTTAGCTCAGCGGATAGAGGTGGTCGTAGGTTCTAGGCAAAGAAGGGTTATTAGCGCCTGTCTTCAAGTTAGTAACAGTAATATCGCCAATAGTTGGAGTATGTGTGTCTGCGATTGTCAGGCATCGATGTTTAGTCTTGCGGACCGGGTGCAAACGTAGCGTGTCGACCAGGTGCTCGGCCAACTGATCTCCGAGATGTAGTAAAGCGGTTATATGCCTTCGACGGCGACGATAAACTGAACGTCGAGATGCCCTTCACGAAGTTTCTTTGCTTGCTGATATTCGGGGGAATACCAGAACTTATGTAAGGCCGCTTTGGACTCGAATTTTTCCAAAGTCAGGGCCGGAAAATGATCCCAGTCGCCTTCCATCAACTCTATTTCACCGCTGCCGAGTATTTCTAATCCAGCGGCTTCTGCCAGCGGCACGGCCTGTTTCCGGTATGGCTCGAGTGCTTCTTCGTTTCTAACTTCGGCACTCACAACCAGATAAACGGGTTTTCTGCGTTTCATTATGGAAATGTGAATGACGATGCCAAGCGCAATCCCGACGCCAAATGCTATTACGATAGGTAGGTATGCCATGTAACACTCCTTTGCCAGCTGTTCAGGGACCATAGCTTATAAATACATCATACGGTAAGCCCATAGGTCACGTTCCGTTACATTAGTGCACATTGGCGTTAACCGGCGTTTACAAGACACCCTTACAATCTCTTCCCATAAACCAAATATGTAAAAGAGAGAACAACATGTACAAGACTATCCTGGCTTTCCTGCTCATCGCACTGACCACAGGTTGCTCTACTTATAGCGGCACACAATCTACTGCTGAAATGGAATTCTGCTGGGAAAGAGGCATGAACTTTCAGTGGATTGAAGAGTTTGACGCGGGTTGTGTTGACCCTACGGCCCAGACTACAGCAACGCGAATTTCTAAAATCAAGTGGTTAGAAAAGAACCTGGGCACATTGGCTGGACAGGCTTCACATAAAAGCACAAGGAACATATAACGCTCGGACAAGGCTGGAAGCGCTACCCCAACTTCACAAACCCAGTCGCAGATTGTCGCGTAGGAGGTTTCAGGCAGATCGGATTCTCCTTTGCCGATCCAGCACACGCAGTCGTGACTCGAGTTCTTCTCTTTCCATATAGCAACCACGCAACCAACGATGACCGGCGTCAGGTGCAAAGCCGGTTCTCCCATGCAGAACCCTGCGGTTATCAACCCCGATCAGATCACCGGGCTTCAGCGGGAATCTAAGCTGGTAGTCCTCATGGTCGGCATAGTGATGAAATAGTCGAAGCGCCGAATATAAGTTATCCAGAGTCGCCAAATCGCCGGTCATCGGCGCGCGAAGCCAATACGTAAACCGGACTGTAGTGATGTCGCCGTGGTGATCGGTTTCTAAAATAGGGACTTCGTAGCGGTATTCAGAATCTCTGTCGGTATTGACGAAGGGTATGGGTTGCTCCGTCAGAAAAGCGTATTCTTCAGGGTGATCGGTGCGAATCTTTTCTGCGACAGCAAGTCCGTCTGTAAGAATTGTTTCTCCGCCGGAGACTGAATTTTCCATACAAAAAAAGAACTGCAGGCCGGGCTGATATTCGCGGGTCGCAAGGTCGGTGTGTGCTCTCAGAGGCTGGGAGGTATAGGCATTCGAATTTGTTTCGGCCTTTAGTTCGACATCGAAAATCCGACCGAAGTTAGAAGTCCTGATGGGACCGATTCGATCGACCACTTTTTCGAGTGCTTCGGGTTCAATTGGCAGATCTGTGATCACTGCAACGCCGCTGGAATGTAAAGCGCCCAGCCACTCGCTAAATTCTTTATCGGTGTCGATCTGTGCGCCACTAAATGTTGGTGGGAAGGTCTGACTGGCGGCGGTTCTGGTGGCAGTCCAGAGAGTTCGTTTTGGCAACTCGAAATTTGGTTTTGGGTTCGAGGGGCAGTGGGCTCGAAGCCATCCCGGGTGGTACCGGCTGTCCAGGTTTTCGGGTTGCCAGTTGACGATGACTGAGCCGTCAGCGCCAATTTCCGTGCTCGAGATGTTCAGTTTATCCGGCAGATCTGTCACGGCGATATTCTGTTCCCGAGTGATGTCGTTAAAAGTACCGGCATCCGGGCTGTATTCTCTCAACCAGACAAAGGGGTAATGGCTGATTTTACCGTCATCCCAGGTAATGATGAGCCTCTGCTCTGCAACGATGAGTTTCTCTGGCAGATGATCAATCGCGTAAATATCAAAATCCGGGACGTCAGGCAGCATGGTCAAACTCTTGCGTCGTCTACGACCGTCACCCGGTGCATCCTGCGGTAATGAGGCAGGTAATCGGCTATCGCATAGTGTTGCGTCACCCTATTGTCCCACAGCCCCATGGAGCCGGCTCGCCAGCGATATCGAACCTGGAATTCGGGCTGGTTGATGTGGTCGTAGAGAAAACGTTTGCCCGTCACAGGATGCACGGGCGTTATCGGGTGAACCGCTGAACCCAGTTCCCGCATTGCCTGGTTGACGGCATTGGTGTCCATGGTTGCTCCGAGATAATCATTTCTAAGGGTGCCCATGTCGTAGATTGCTGACAACTCATGCAGCATGGATTTCATTGCTTGCTGCAGGGCGTCATATGCCGCGTACATATTGGCCCAGATTGTGTCACCGCCAATGATCGGAGTACTCAGGTCTATTTGCTGATCCAGCATAGTGGGGATTAGTGCTCGGTTTAATAATGTTGTCATGGTCAGTATAGCCTCAGACCTGAATGCGCCATTATGACCCGACATTGTCTGTCGAAGAAAGCATCCTGGTTCAACCTGGCGGGGGCAATGGCATCAACGGCCCAGTAGTAACCCAGAAATCCACCGAGGCCATAGCCGGGGACATCAAGACAGTGCCAGACCTGACAGTGTTGTTATTCAGGGTCATGTTAAAGGTTCAATATAGCAAGTTGATTAGGGCGCTGCCATGGTAGGGTCATGACTTTAATGGTGATGGTAACTTTCATGAAAATCATCTTGTTGCTCATCGGATTATTGATGCCGGTCGCTGCTCTGGCAAAACCTGATCTCCCCGGCAATGTGCTGCCGGAAGTGTTCGATTCGCTGGGTCCCACAGTTCAAGAACTGGTGTTGGCCGATGGCAGAAGAGTGCACTACATCGACGATGGCGAACCAGATTGGTTGCCGGTGGTGTTTACAGGTGGCCTCGGCACTTCGGTCCGTGTCATTCGATTGCTCGATTTTTTAAGATCGATGCGGGAAACGCTGCAGATTCGGGTGATTACGGTTGAACGAAATGGCTTCGGCCAGACCGAATACGATCCTGATCTGGACATGGCAGATTTTTCCGAAGATGTTGAAGCCGTATTGAGTCATGTCGGTGTTGATAAGTTCGCAGTGTTTGGTATTTCCGGCGGCGGTCCATACACGGCAAAGATCGCCTCACGTAATACCAACCGACTCTTGTCAGTCCACATGGCCGCGACATCGCCGTCGCTCGGCCAACCGTCGAGATGTGGTCAGGATTCACCGGCCAGTGGATATCGTGACATGTTGCACCAGCCGATGCGGTTTTTCGGCTTTGCGCCAGACAGCCCCATGCACCAGGTACAAGGCTTTCAGGACACTGCGTTTGATGAGGCCGCAAGAGCTCACAATTTGCGTGGCCAGATGGCAGATGCAACGCCACTGGATCACGAAATCTCCCTTTATTGCAAAGAAGGTGCGATCGACACGTCAAACGTTAAAGTCCCGGTCTTTGTTTATCGCGGTCTCGCCGATACGGTGCTGGGTGAAGAGGACTTGCAGGTCTGGCGTAATACTTTTCCGGCAGCCGATGTGACAATGCGGGAATATGCTGGAGAAGGACATGACGTTCAGTATCGCCACCTGGACCAGATCCTGCTGGATATCGCGGGCTATGGTGATGATGTTCTAGTGTGCGCAAACAACAAAAATAAGTTGATTACACCAGAGAAAGTCCAGGCCACTGACAATGTTCGCCTGGGATTATGCGCCTGGCCGAAATAGTCTGCGTCGAACAGTGATATAGTCAAAGAACGTGTGAAATCAATTCTGGGGAAAGATATGTCGGTCATCGTTCTCGATGGTGGAATGGGCGCCGAGATAGCTAAACGCTATCAGGGCGCGCAGCAAGGTCTATGGTCTGCCACCGTGCTGATTGAAAAGCCTGAACTGGTTGTCGAAATTCATCGGGATTACATCGATGCCGGTGCCCGGATGATTATCACCAATACCTACTCGACGATCCCTAGTTACCTCGGGAAAGAGGAACGGGAGGATGATTACGTTGCGCTGACAAGACTGGGCGGCGAACTTGCCAGAAGAGCAGTAGATGAAAGCGGTCAAGCCGTACAGATTGCCGGTTCGCTGCCACCACTTTCGGAAAGCTATCGTCCTGACATGGTGCCACCTGCTGATGAGGCGATGCCGGTTTATCTGAATCTGGTTGAAGCGCTGGCCCCCTATGTGGACGTATTCATTTGTGAAACCATGTCTTCGGCAACCGAGGCCCTCAATGCTGCGACTCAGGCGCTGGCCTTTGGCGGAGGTAAACCGGTCTACGTTTCCTGGACCCTCAACGAGACGCCCGGCAGTGGTTTGCGCAGCGGCGAGTCCATTACCGCGGCCTACAACAAGATTGCGCATCTCGACCTGGCCGGATTCTTCTTTAACTGCACCCTGCCTGAAGCGATTGAGTTTGGGCTGCAGGAAGTGAAAGCCCTGACGGATAAACCACTTGGCTGTTACGCTAACCGAATCGCTCAGGTACCGGAAGGCTGGACGCTGGACAATGACCTCAAGACTGAGCGCCACACTGATTTGACGACTGACTATTTTGTTGATGCCTGCATTCGTTTCATCGATCAGGGTGCCAGTATTATTGGCGGTTGTTGTGGCATCGGCCCTGAGGACATCAGGGCTTTTTCAGCTGCGCTCGATAACAAGAGCCAGTAGAAACCCCTTCCATCATTGTAATTAGGGAAATTATTTGCTCGCTCTCATAGGCAGACGCTTCGTTTATGCTCTCATCACTCTGTGGGTGGTTTCTGTTGTCGTTTTTAGCGCCGTCGAAATGTTGCCTGGAGACGCCTGCCAGGCATTTTTGGGTCAGATGGCACAGGGCAAGCGACTTGAAAACTGTCGGGCCGAACACAATCTCAGCGCACCGGCCTATGTCAGGTACAAAGACTGGGCAGTCGGCCTGGCGCAGGGCGATCTAGGCAAGAGCATCAAGCGAAGCAAGCCTCTCGAGGAGGTCATCGGCCCTCGATTTCGCAACACGATAATTCTTGGGCTGACTGCAGCGCTGATTGGCATTCCCCTGGCAATTGTTCTCGGTGCGATAGCGGCGCTTTACCGTGACAGGAAAGCCGATCTGTGGATTTCTTCGGTGGCCATTTTCTGCATGACAGTCCCTGAATTCATTACCGGGACGCTGCTCATCTCTCTTTTTAGTGTCTGGCTCGGATGGTTTCCTGGCATTGTCATTATGCGGGCCGATGCACCGCTACTGGAAGTGCTCTCAAAAATCATTCTGCCGGTCATGACGCTGACGCTTGTGATGGTGGCACACATCATGCGGATGGTTCGCACCAGCATGATTGATGTGCTCGCTTCAGATTTTGTCCAGATGGGGCAACTGAAAGGCTTACCGCGATTGCGCCTGGTCGTGATGCACGCGCTACCCAATGCTCTGTTACCGGCGATCAATCTAATCGCGCTCAATATCGCGTGGCTGATTGGCGGTGTGCTGGTGGTTGAGGTGGTGTTCAACTATCCAGGGATCGGCAGATTGTCGGTTAATGCGATTTCGGATCGGGACTTTCCTCTGGTGCAGGCTATTGCCTTGCTCATGGCGTCGATTTATGTCGCGCTGAATCTTATCGCTGATCTATTGTCCTTGCTGCTCAACCCCAAGCTGCGCACTCAGAGCCTGCAGTCATGAATATTCTTCGAGAGATTCTGGAGGGCGTGCTGGCGTCAAGATCAGGCAAAATTGGTTTCTCGATTGTAATCTTTCATCTGGTGATGGCAGTGGCGTCCCCCTGGATCGTCCCTTATGAATTTAATGCGCAGGCAGAGGTCATCGACCACATTGGGCCGTCGCTGCAACACTGGGCAGGTCTCGATACGCTTGGTAGGGACGTGCTCACCCGCACGATGCTCGGTGGTAGGGAAGCGATTCTGGTGACGCTTTTCGGCACTTTTCTGGCCGTCACGTGGGGTGGTTTTTTCGGGATTCTTGCTGGCTTCCTGGGCGGTCGGTTCGATGAGTTGATTATGCGATCGGTTGACATATTCCTGGCGATTCCCTGGATGATATTTTTGCTGCTGGTCATCGCGAGTTTCGGCAATGGGGCTCATGTGATGATTTTCACACTCGGATTTTTTTACGGTATTGGCGTCGTGCGCCTTGCTCGTGCTGCGACACTTGAGATCGTTGTAAAGGACTATGTGCTCGCAGCCAGAGCGCGAGGCGAAGGAACCCTGAGCGTTATTTTCAGAGAGATTTTGCCGAACGTGCGCGATGTCCTAATGGTGGAAAGCGCGATGCGTTGGTCTTGGATGCTGCTGGCATTCAGCGCCCTGTCGTTTCTCGGTTTTGGTGTGACGCCACCAACGCCGGATTGGGGATTAATGATTGCCAATTCCAGAATTTATCTGCCGCTTGCTCCGTGGCCCGTACTCGTTCCAATGATTGCGCTCAGTTCATTGATCATCGGTATCAATCTGACCGCGGACGCCATGGCGAAATCGATGGGCCTGGATAAAACGACGAGAACGCCGGTATGAGTGAGTCGTTACTCTCGATTGAAAACCTTACCATTGGCTACCCCGGTTCAGACGGGCGCGAGGTGCCGATAGTCCATGATGTCAATTTGACACTAGCGGCGGGCGATACGCTGGGTCTGGTGGGCGAGAGTGGTTGCGGTAAGAGTACGCTCCTGTTGGCCATTATGGGCTACTACAAAACAGGCTTAAGTCGATTGAACGGGTCAGTGACGTTTCAGGGTGAGGACCCTGGAGAGCTCGCCGCCCATCAATTGCAGCTTCTACGTGGTGGTCGAATGGCGCTAATCCCGCAGAATGCGGGGCAGGCGTTGACACCCACACTTAGAATCGAAGCGCAGATGTTTGAAGCGTTGAGTCTGCATGCCAACATCGCACCAGCGCATTGGAATGCACGGTGCATTGAGTTGTTCGAGCGAGTGAGACTGCCGACGCCTGAGCAGATCCTGACCCGCTATCCCCACGAGCTCTCGGGTGGTCAGCAGCAGCGTGTTGCGATTGCTATGGCGCTGGCAGGAGAACCTGATCTATTACTGCTGGATGAACCGACCACGGGATTGGACGTCACCACACAGGCACATGTGCTGGAATTGCTTCAGAAAATATCGGCTGAATCTAATACGGCAATGGTCTACGTCAGTCATGATATCGGCGTAATCAGTACTGTCTGTCGCCAGATAGCGATCATGTATGCCGGTGAGGTGGTTGAAAAAGGCAGCCGAGAAGTCCTTTTGGAATCGCCCGTTCACCCTTACACCCAGGGTCTGCTCGCCAGCATTCCTCATCTCCACCAGCAGACCTTACCCCAGGCCATTGAGGGCATGTTGCCGCAACCCGGTAAGCGAGGTTCGATGGCCGGATGTGTCTACGCAGAACGATGCCCGCTGGTAGAGCAACACTGCAGGGAGATGACACCGCTGACCCGGCAGTTGCTGGACCGAGAGGTGAAATGTAATCTGGTAGAAGCGGCGGTGTCTCAGGACCTGATCCGTCCTGGTCTGGAAATTGTCACGGTTGAACCCGGTGAAAACACGGTGCTTGAAGTTGAAGGACTCGGCGTCAGCTACGAACGACCGTCGTTGTTCAGAAAACTGAGGGGCCATGAACCAACATTGACCACTCGCGACATCAGTTTTCGAATCAGGCGTGGGGAGATTCTGGGCCTTGTTGGCGAATCCGGCAGTGGTAAGAGCACGATTCTCAAAACTGTCGCGGGACTGCAGCGGCCTTATCAGGGCCGCATCACCTTGTTGGATGAACATGATCTTGCTTTGCCGGTTGAGTCACGGCACCGGGAGTGTCTGCGTAAAGTGCAACTGGTCTTCCAGAATCCTGATGCGTCGCTCAATCCGAGAAAAACAATCGAAGAAATTTTACGCCGACCAGTCGAACTGTACTTCGATTTTGAGCGTGGTGCGATAGAGGATGAAGTCGATGCGTTACTTGAGCGGGTCAACCTGCCAGTTTCGTATCGTCGGCGCTTTCCCGCTCAGTTGTCTGGTGGCGAAAAACAACGTGTTGCTATTGCACGGGCACTGGCTGCAAAACCTGACCTGATACTGTGTGATGAGATTACTTCAGCACTTGACGTGTCGGTTCAGGCGTCAATTATCAAATTGTTGCTGGTGTTGCGATCTGAAAGTGATCTGTCACTGCTGTTTGTCTCACATGATCTGGCCGTCGTCGAAACACTTTGTGATGAGGTGATTGTGTTACAGAAAGGGGAGATACGTGAAGCGGGCGCTGCGGCCGCTGTTTTTAGAAACCCTCAGCATGCGTACACTCGTTCGTTGCTGGATTCAGTACTTTAGGGAAGCTCTCCGATGATCTTCGGATCGAATGCCGGTCTTGAGAAAACCTCCCGCACCATCGGCGCAAAGTGTTCGAGGCTCTGCATGGGATAGTCAGGGTCGAACGACGACTGATCCCAGCGCTGACAAAACCTGACACAGCTTTCATAGAAAGGATGATCCTTGTAGGCGTCGTGACCATTAGGATCCTCACCCAGGAATTCTGCGTAATAAACCATCTGAAAGAGCCCGTGCATGTCTACTACCCAGGTGACCTCAGCCCGTACATAGGGCCGGATCAGTGCCGCTGCGAGTTGTGAATGGTTGAGTGGTGCAAGGTCATCGCCGATATCATGAATCAGGGCAGCGACGATCCACTCGATGTCCATGCCGTCAGCTTCCGCCCGGGTCGCGGCTTGCAGGGAATGCTGCAAGCGATCGATTTTGTAGCCATCGAGACTGTTGGTCAGCCCCTGCAGCGCGCTCAGAATTCTATCTGGCAGACCGTCAACGTGGGTCTGTTGTAATTCATCAAGTAAACGGTAGTCGGCTTCAGTGCCGTCTGCCATAGCCGAGAAACTGACGGTATTCATAACCTAGTCCTTGGTAACCTTGTACCACGGCACAGCAAATTCCATGATGGGCTCAAGGTTTTTGACCGCAGCGTTTAACACCCGAATGTTGACGTAGTGCATGGGCATGAAACTGCCACCTTCTTCAAACAACATTTCCTGAGCCTGCCAGTAGCGCGCTTTACGTTTTTCGAAATCAAGTTCGGCCCTTGCAGCATCGAGCAATGCATCGAAGTCCGGGCGATTCCAGTAGGTTTCATTCCAGGCACCTCCAGACCGATAGAGTTCGTTGAGGTATTGATCTGCTGGCCGGTGACTCCAGTAGCCGACACAGGCAGATTTAGTTAACCAGACATCCCCGTAGTAACCGTCAGCCGGAGCCAGGATGATGTTAACCTTCACGCCGACTTCAGAAAGCTGCTTCTGGTAAACCTCGGCAATGCTTACTCCCGCCGCGAACAGTGTGGTCGTGTAAAGATCAAATTCCAGCGTGTCCTCATATCCCGCTTCTGCCAGCAGTTGTCTCGCCAGTGCCTGGTCCTGTTTACACTCGCCGGGCCAGCGATAGGGATCACCGGGCCACACCGGGTGGTCGCAGGCAACGACAGCACCGCCGTGACCCACCGCGGTGTTAATCAGCTTTTGCCGATCGACGGCGACACGAATGGCCTTCCGAACCCTCACATCGTCGAAAGGCGGCATGTCGGTGCGAAAAACGATGGGATTCATGTCGCCCGTTGGAAAACGTTGCACACTGAAGCGATCATTGCCGCGAAATAATCCTTCCAGCCTTGGGCTGATGCGCTCGACGATGTCCAGCTGATCTGACAGTAACGCCTGCATTCTAGCGTTGGCGTCGTTAACCGCGATGATTTCGATACCATCGAGTCCAGGTGGACCCAGGAAATAATCGGGATTGGCAACCAGTCTGGTGATGCCTTCCGGATCAAGATCGGACAACACAAAGGGTCCTGTGCCGATGCCCTTTTCGCGAATATCCATGCCGATGTCTTCCGGAATGATTCGTGCTCGATAGTCCATCAACAACACAGGGAAATCTGCGTGAGCTGCCTTGAGATGCATGTCGACAGTGTACTGATCGATCACCTCGACATGATCGACGATACCGAGTGTAGAAATCAGTGGTGAGTCTATGGCGGGATCCAGCATGAACGACATTGAATAGGCGACGTCAGTGGCATCAAAGCTTGACCCGTCATGAAAAGTGACTTCGTGCCTCAGATTAAATCGCCAGATCGTTGCTGTCTCGTTCCCTGACCACGACAAAGCCAGATCAGGAGAAGGGCTATCTTTGTTGTCCGGTCTGACGAGTCTGCTATAAAGGTAGTAGATCGTTGGGGTAAATCGATTGGGGTCGTAAGGATTTAGATTCTCAGCACCACCATATTCCATGGCATGGCTAGCACGAAAGGTACCGCCAGCCAGAGACACGCCCGGTAGCGAGAAGAATAAAAACGATATTAGTACGAGGGCTCTCTGCAAAAACCTGTCACCATATAAAAATTGAACCAGCAATGAGTCTAGCATGGCGCGATGCGGCTCGAACAAGGAGAGCCTACTACGATGGGAAAGCTACAGATGAAATTTGATGTACAGGCTGCCTTGGGCATCCTGGTGATGTTGTGCTGCTCGGTGATCGGAGCGCAGGCAGAAGAACTAACTCCAGCAGAAGAGTTGGGTATCTCGGCAGAGAGGTTACAACGAGTCGATCAGGTCGCCAGCAGATATGTTGAGGAAGGTCGCGTCATGGGCATGGTGACGATGATTACGCGACACGGAAAACTCGTGCAGACGAGCGCGCAAGGCGTGCTTGGCATGGACAACGAGTTGCCCGTTCAGGCAGATACCCTGTTCCGGATTTATTCTATGACCAAGGCTGTAACTGCTGTTGCCGCGCTCATCCTCTACGAGGAAGGTCATTTTCATTTGGATGACCCGGTCGAGAAATTTTTACCAGACTTCAAGGATATGCAGGTCTACGAGAATGGTGCGCTGCGTCCAGCAAAGATAAAAATGACTATGCATCATCTGTTCACGCACATGTCTGGTCTGAGTTACGGTTATGGAGACGAGATGCTGACAAAGCTGATCGGCGAAGCAGACCTGGTAGGTAGTCAGGATGTTGACACCTTTGTCGAACGGCTCTCGCGATTACCGCTCCATCATGATCCGGGAGAAGGCTGGAAGTACGGTTATTCCTCGGATGTCCTGGGCGCCGTTGTCGCAAATATTTCCGGGCAGAGCCTCGGCGAATTCATGAAGTCACGCCTGTTCGAACCACTGCAGATGCAGGACACGTTTTTTGCTGTGCCCGCAGAAAAACTGCACAGGCTCGCATCCAGTCATGCCTGGAACAAAGCTGAAAACGGCATGCTGCTCGTTTCCGGCTTGCCGTTTCAATCGGGCTATCGAGTTGCACCGTTTGATGCCGGTGGTTTCGGGCTTATATCCACTGCGGGTGACTATCTGAAATTTCTGGAAATGCTGCGTCGGGGCGGTGAAGTGGATGGCAAGTGGCTTCTCAGCCCCAAGCTCATCAAGTATATGGCCAAAGATCATCTGCCCCGATCGATTACCGAAGCCAATATTGGACCTGACCATGATCGCAATCTGGGGATTGGTGGCGGTCACGGACTGGGCATTGGTGTTTACATAGATCCGATAAGGCGAGGCGTGCTGTCTTCAAAGGGAGAACTGGACTGGGGTGGCGCCGCGGGCACGGTTTATTGGCTGGACCCGGTCGAGGACGTCATCGTCATCTGCATGTCACAACTATTCGCCTCACCATGGCGGTTGCGTGATGATCTGTCGGTGGCCATCTACCAGTCTCTGACAGTATCTCTTGAGTAGTTCGGGTTTCACCGGCCTTGTTCTGTCACTGGTCTTAAGCTGCCAGGTCAATGCGAGCAGTCACATGGCGACGCGCAAAACTCTCTTTGTGCTACTCGATGGCATTCCGGCAGATGTGATTGAGCGGGTCGAAACGCCCAACCTCGATTTGATCAGTGGTGAAGGCGGATACACTCGAGCTTATGTTGGCGGCGAAGTGGGCGGCGACTCAGAGAGTCCGACCGTTTCTGCGGTGAGCTATCAGAGCCTGCTGACCGGGACCTGGGCGAACAAACATAATGTCTGGAATAATCGGGTTAGTAATCCCGACTATGGCTACTGGGGAATATTTCGCATCGCCAAAGCTCACGACCCTTCGTTGCATACCGCGCTATTCTCGACCTGGGAGGATAATCGGACCCGACTCATTGGCGACGGCCTGGATGCGGCCGGTGGTATGAAACTGGATCACTATGTCGATGGAATGGAAAACGATCAAAAGCGTTTCCCGATAGCACCGGATTCGGGGAACATTAAAAATATCGACACCTTCGTTGCGAGTCAGGCAGCTGAGTACATCGCAGCTCATGGTCCCGATCTTACCTGGGTCTACCTTCAATATACTGATGATATGGGCCATCGATACGGCGAGAGCACAGAGTTCGACGCCGCCGTTCGGTTCGCGGATGATCTCCTGGGTGATATCTGGCAATCGATTCAGGCCAGGCAGGCAAAGTCAGGCGAAAATTGGCTGGTGGTCGTCACGACGGATCACGGGCGCAAGGAGAAAGGTGGCAAAGGTCATGGCGGTCAGTCGTCAAGAGAACGGACGACATGGATTGTGACCAACAGTACGTGCCGCAACGATCGTTACTACAAGATGCCGGGAATCGTTGATATCCTGCCATCTATTGTCGAACACATGAAAATCACCATGCCTGAAGAGATTAGACGTCATCTTGACGGTGCCAGTTTTCTGGACTGCCCGTGAGTGCAGCAGACCCGTCAGGTCCATTCGCTGAAAATCCCCGGATCGTTTGGCATACTGCGGCAACCAACGTTCCCCGTGATCGGCACTGGCAGGTCATACTGTTGACGCTTTTTTTGGCAACGGTTATCTGGCTCTGGGTTCTGGAGCGGTGCTTTCAACCGTTCTGGCCTATGGGTTGGCAAGCGAGCGTGGAGGCGTAATGTGGTGATTGATGTTCGTTTTTTGTCGGTATCAGCATTGTTGGTTAGCCTGGTTTTCTACCATTCACTGCCTGTAGCGAATGACTCTGACTCCGGACAGATGCATAAGCGCGCGATGGTTCATGATGGTGTCCAACGCGAGTATTTTGTCTATGTGCCCAAATCAAAAAAATCTATCCCGCCTCCTTTGGTCCTTGGCCTTCATGGATAGTTGAGTACTGCGACCGGCTTTGAAGCTTTTCACGGTGTTAACCGTCACGCAGCAAGGTTTGGATACATCGCTGTCTATCCACAGGGCCAACACTTTCGTACCTCACAACAACCAGGATTTGGTTATCAGATTACGTCGTGGAACGATATGGCATCAAACCTTGCGTCCTCGGATCCAGATTCAACGCCACATTGTGTTGCTGATGCACAAAAGTTTCCGTGCCCGCCGGATTGTTCAAATTGTTCACGGTGCGCATGGACTTCCTGTGGTGATGATCTGGGGTTTATCGAGAAAGTGCTGAATGCCGTTGAGCTTGAATTTCATACTGATCCTCAGCGGCACTATCCTCTTGGGGTGAGTAATGGAGGTATGATGGCATTTAGACTCGGTTGCAACTTGAGTCATCGATTCGCAGCCATCGCGTCGATCCTTGCGCAATTAGCGCCAGGTTTTGCCTGCGCGCCTGAGCAATCTGTTCCTATGTTTCATCTCTACTCGGAGGGAGACGATACAGTGCGCAGCGACGGTAAACCTGCTGCTGATGGTTTTATTTATGAAACCGCCGATGATACTTTGGCGGCCTGAGCTCACGGTTTGTCATGTGCATCGGGTCCGATCGGGTGGAAAAATAAACTCTCGGAGGACAATGGCTTGCGATGTGTAGCCTATACAGATTGTTCAATAACAGGCCATGAAGCCGTAAGTTGTGGCCAACCCGATTCTGGTCACCTATGGCCCGGCATGTCCGTGAAAGGCGCAATAGCAACCTGTGCGACATTGCTTCAATCGCCGAGTATGCCGGAACAGGCGGTTTGTGGATTGACTGAGGATGCCGAATTCGAAAGTTGGGGCATGGATCTTATTTGGCAATTTTTTCAGCGTTACACTCTGAGGGGCAAACCATAGATGTAAAGCTTCTCCCTGGCAGCGTAAACGGCCCACGTATTGATAACCTCAGAGAAAAGGCGGCCAAAGAGCAAAGCGTGGTCGCCAACAGGATCCGGCAAACCTATCAGCGCCAGAGTTCGATACTTCAATTTACTGACGCCGAGGATGTAGCAGCCATGGCGCCCTTTTTGATTCTAATCCCTAGTTGCCACTGCTGAGGAGAGTGTTCTCACGATAGATACAGCAAGCATTAGATAGACCAACAACAGAGGCAGGGAGGCAACGACAGATGCCGTCTGAAGTACTCTGATGCCACCAAGATAGAGAAGACTCGCTGGCAGTACACCCAGCGCAGCAGCCCAGAAGACACGATGCCATCGCGCGGGGTGATCATGTTCTCCCAGATAGCGCGAGGCACCTGCAGCCAGTGTGTAGGACGCAGAGTCGTAAGTGGTGGCGGTGAATATGATGCCGATGACGGCGAGGTAAAAGAGCCAGAAGGTGCCGAACGGAAGTATCGCGATGATACTGGCTATCGCGGCGGAAGGGCTGACCTCGGACGCTTCCTGAACAATAGGTAAAATGCCCTGTTGTTCGAGGAAGAAAGCGTGATTGCCGAGGACGATAAAAAACAACCAACAGCCAAGACTACCCCAACCCATCATGCCGAAAATCACTTCTCTAATGGTACGGCCGTGTGAAATCTTGCACACAAACATACCAACAAAAGGTCCAAGCGCCAGCCACCATGCCCAGTAAAAAACGGTCCAGCTCTCAACGAAGCTTGAACGCTCCAGTGGGTCAGCCCAGGTCATCATTCGGACAAAATTGCTGGTGATGTGGCCTATGCTGACAATGGCCATTTCCAGGATGAATCGAGTCGGCCCAACCAGCAGAACAAAGGTAACCAGGATCAATGCAAGGCTCATATTGATGTTACTGAGCACTCTTATGCCATCGTCCATGCCGCGATAAACAGAGTAGGCAATAGTGATGGTGACGATGAAGATGATGATTGCCTGCATCTCAAAGCCGTCCTCAATACCGGTCATGCGGGTTGCAGCAGAGGCAACGACGGATGTTCCAAGTCCGAGGCCCGTTGCAGCCGTTCCTAGAAGGCCAATGATAAAAAGCAGATCAATGATACGACCTGGTATTCGGTGGGTGTATGAACCAAGTACCGGTTCGCAGGCACCGCTGAGCCTGAGTGAAGGAATTTTCTTGATATGATAACTGCAGGCCAGTGCGATGGCGGGAAGACAGTAAAGTGCCCAGCCAACAGGCCCCCAATGAAACATGCCGTAGCTCATTGCCCACAATACCGCTTCATCGGATTTTGCTTCGATACCGAATGGCGGATCCAGATAATAAAAAACCCACTCAGCGGCGCCCCAGTAAATGAGACTTGCGCCGATGCCACATGAGAACAGCATCGCGATCCAGCTGGCCGAGGAATATTGTGGGGGTTGATCGCCCAGCCTGATACTGCCCCAGCCACTCACTGCGACGACCAGCAGAAAGACGAAGATAAGTGTAGCAGCGATGATGTAGACGACACCCATTTCGGTGGTGAGAAACGTGAATACGTGAGCAATCAGTTCTCGACTGGCATCAGGTGCGAAAACAATAGGTAAGATGACTGCGACGAGTAACAGGCTGCCAGCGACAAATATAAACCAGTCGACTTCCGGTTCCGGTGGATAATCGCTCATAGAGTGTAATCGTCTTGCTGGATAATCTTATTATCCATCACGTGTATTCAACATCTGATGAAACACTGACTGCATGTTGATGGGTTTTCTTCTTCTTCCTGGAAGCAACCAGTATAGGACACAAGCGGTTTCTTTGTCGGCGTTGTTAACCCTGCAACACGTTGCAGGGTTCAAATACCGGTATTTCACGTGCTTGCGTACTTTTTACCATTGGTGTACGGAACACGAGTTTCGCCGGTCGCGGCGGTACCGGCAGAATTTTAGCGCCTGGCTCGTTTTTACTTAAACGTCAGCCCTTCGAAGTTCCCATCCTCGCGCCACTCTTTCAACAGTTCAAAAAAGCGGATTGAACCACCGCCGTAAGGCGCTGATTGCTGGGCATTGGGGTTCGGCTGCCCCTCATTGTTGTAATAACCGGGGGTGCAATCAGGTCCGCCGAGACCTCCGAGCGGGCCGCCTGTAAAGCCGACAATGGTGTCGATCCACTCTTCTTCAGCTGTCGCCGTGACCTCAACCGTGTTGTAGCCCTGAACCAGTGCATGGGCAATGATATGTGCCTGGTGCACTGCCGATTCATCCAGCAGGTGCGGGAAGTTGGCCGTAAAGCCGCCCTGGGAAGTATTCATAATGAAAACATTAGGGAAACCATGACTGCCCATGCCGTGCAGTGAACGGGTGCCGTCACGCCAGTGATCACTCAGCGATTTTGCCTCCCGGCCGATGACGTCGTAACCGGACCGGCGGGTGTAACTGGTGCCGACTTCAAAGCCTGTGCTATAGATGATGCAGTCAACTTCATATTCGACGCCATCAACCATCAGGCCTTTTTCAGTGATGCGCTCAACGCCCTGGCCGTCGGTATCGACCAGGGTCACATTGGATCGATTGAAGGTCGGTAGATAATCATCATTGAACGTCGGCCTTTTGCAGAACATTTTGTAATAAGGTTTGAGCTTTTCCGCAACGTCATCGTCTTCCACCAACTCATCAACGCGGGCGCGGATTTCTTCCATCTTCTCGAAGTTCGCCATCTCGATCATTTGCTCAAGGCTCATGTTGGAATCGGCCTTTGCATTCTGGAACTGATTGATCATCTTGCCAATGAGGTCGGTCCAGCCATCGTTCACCAGGTCCTCTTCCTGGGGAACGCCAGAGATCATCGAGTTAAAGTTTTCCATACGGTGTTTCTGCCAACCGGGCTGCAGGCCTTCTGCCCAGGCGGGGTCAGTGGGTGAGTTGCCACGAACATCAACGGTCGACGGGGTGCGTTGAAACACATAAAGGTGCTCTGCTGCTTCACCCAGGAACGGGACACATTGAATGGCGGTCGCGCCAGTACCAATGATGGCAATCTTCTTGTCACTCAATTTGTCGAGCCCGCCATCCGGACCACCGCCGGTGTAGTCGTAGTCCCAGCGACTGGTGTGGAACGTGTGGCCTTTAAAGTCGCGGACACCCGGGATACCCGGCAACTTTGGACGATGCAATGGACCGTTGGCCATGGACACAAACCGGGCCTTGATAGCATCACCGCGGTTGGTTGACACAATCCAGCGTTCGATCGATTCATCCCAGCGAAGTTCTGTGACCTCTGTCTGAAACAAAGCGCAGTCGTGCAGGTCGAAATGCTGACCAATCGCCTCACTGTGATCCAGAATTTCCCGCGCGAAGGCATACTTTTCTTTTGGAACGTAGTTCAGTTCTTCAAGCAGCGGCAGGTAGCAATAGGCTTCAATGTCACACTGGGCGCCGGGGTAACGATTCCAATACCAGGTGCCGCCAAAAGCGCCGCCCTTTTCAATGATCTTGATGTCCTTGATGCCAGCATCGCGCAATCGTGCGCCGGCCTGAAGGCCGCCAAAACCGCCACCGATCAGTACAACATCCACTTCATCGGTGACGGGTTTACGTTCCGTCTTCTCATCAACGTAAGGGTCTTCAAGATAGTGCGCGAAAGTGCCAGTCATCTCGACATACTGCTCATTGGCGTCTTCGCGGAGGCGCTTATCGCGTTCAACGCGATAACGCTCCCTTAATGCGTCAGGGTCAAAAACCAGCTCAGCTGCTGAGTCACTCATATTGTTCGCTCTCTCTATCTAATTGACTTAAGTTGTAGGAATCCTAACCTCACAGCTTACCCCTATTTTGGCACGACGGCAGCTGAAGAATAGTGGCTAACGGTTAAACGAGCTTTGGTCTATTCATTTTTGGCTTTTTTGGCATTCCGTGGAGTATTGGAGACTAGCTATTTGCGCGGTCGAGCAATTATTGGAATCTATATGAGAGGCGTATGTGAGAGGCGGTGGATGGGTTCATGACCGAGGGTAAGTATAGACCAGCGTTTAACGTATTCCGGGATCACAGCGAGTAGCCTCGGTTCCACCCATACCCCCAGCCACTGTTAAAGCGCAGACGACGCAGTCTGGGGGTGAACCATTTGCGAGTAAAACGCGGTACTTTTGAATCATGTCTTCGCGGCAGGCACCGCCTGGAAATCCATTGCCGATTGGTTTTTTATCAGGAATTAACATCAGACCGATGATAATGTGATAATCAAGCGCAGCTAGGCCATCTGAACGTGACAATATGGCCGCACGACTTGCGAACTACAGCGAATGGTAGCTGTAGAGAGCACCAGGTAGAGTGCAGTAACCATGAGCTTCAATCGAACTAAAAGCATACCGCTATTAATCAGGCTGACGGTGCTGATTTCGCTACTGGTATTCAGTTCTATCTCGCTCATCAGTCTTACCACGATGAGCAAACAGGGGGACTTGCAAAGTAGCCAGATCAGAGACTTTGGCCATGCTATGGCGATGCAATTGGCGGCCAGCGCAACAGAACCCCTGTTTACCGAGGACAATTTATCGCTGGAGCTGCAACTCATTAACTTTCTCAATCTTCCCCGGGTACAGGGAGGTGCCATTTTTGATGCTGAACAGAATACTTTAATGACAAAGGGCGATATTGGTACCGAACCGTCACTGCACATACTACTGCAAGAGTCTCAGACCAGGCTTGCTCCGGTCAGTCGCAGTGACGCAGATAACATGTTGCAAGTAGTCGCACCGATTGTCTTCCGCGATGTTACGGCAGGTTTCGTCGCTATCAACCTAAAGGCGGAGAGCATCGCAAAGGCGTATACCGACATGCTCGTTTTACTGCTGGTCGTTGCTGTGGCGCTCGCTGCCGTCGCTGCCGTCGCTGCCTACTATATTAGCCGACATGTCTCACGGCCCATATCACATTTACTCGCTGCTACTCATCAATTTGAAGCTGGAAATTATGAAGTTAAGGTTAAAGAACGACGCTATGATGAAATCGGTCGCCTGACAGAGGCCATCAATTCAATGAGCCAGGGTTTGTACCGCAAAAACCAGGTCGAATCCCTGTTGGACCAATTTTTGGCGAAAGATATCGCCAACGAAGTACTACGCCAACTTGACACAGTACAAGTCGGCGGAGAGAGAGTCACCGCCACGGTCTTATTTGTCGATATTGTCGGTTTTACCAACAGATCTGAGAAAATGTCACCGGAAGAAGTGGCCGATTTTCTTAACGAATGGTTCAATTATTTTATCGTCTGTGCGCGAATGTATTTTGGCACCGTCGACAAATTTATTGGTGATTGCGCTATGGTGGTATTTGGCGCTCCAAAAGAAAACCCCAATCACCAGTTTCACGCTGTTGCGTGTGCGGTGTTAATGCAAAAACTGGCACGCAGCCATAATGCCAGACGCCGTCTGAAAGATCAGCCTCCGGTAGAGTTACGCATCGGCATTAACACAGGGCAAATGCTCGCTGGCATACTCGGCACGCAACAACGAAAGGAATATACTGTGGTCGGTGACAGTGTTAATCTCGCATCACGACTTTGTTCAGAAGCAGAGGCGGGGCAAACCATCATCTCTCAGGATTTTTTTCAGACGCTATCCGCAGAGCACAAAATTGTCGCCCAAGCCCATCGGAAAAATAGCATCCGCGGTAAAGAAATCCCCATCGACACCTATATCGTTGAAGACGTCGAGAAGGAATATCAACGCGCGATGGACAGTCTGATCGAAGATGTATTAAGCAGCAATTAAAAAACCATGACACCATGACACCATGAAACGACAAAGGGTCGGCCAGCATGTTCTATTGGCACTGACGCTGGTTGGCTGCAGTAATTTTCCCGCTCTGTTACAAGACAGCGAAGATTATCTTCAGCAACTGATTAGCGAAAATAAATACCATAAAGCGCTACAGAAAATCGAGCAGCTCAGTGAGAATGACCCACTTTATCCACAACGTAGCGCCCTAAGAAAAACGATCAACCGACAGGCCAGCCAGTACGAGGACCGGGAAACCGAAGCGATTACAACCCTGATCAATAACACCGAATGGCCAAAGGCGATCGCCCGAGCCAACCAGGCCAGGAAAAACCTGCCCGAGAGCGAGGCAATTACTGCTATCCAGTCTGAATTGCTACGCACGCGTGATCAATACATCAAGCAACAACAACTGCAACTGGCCATAGAGGTAGCGCAACATCTACCTTTAGAACTACGATTACTGCAATCATTAGTAAAGGCATCCGACCAAGACAGCAAAGTACCACTAGCCGCTGTGCAATCCCGATTGGTCGCTTCCCATGCGACGCTAATGGCCGCCGCCAGCCAGGAAATTGACCGACAGAACTGGCGTACCGCCAATTACTATTTGCAATTGGCACTGTTAATCAAGGACGATACCAAGCTCCAGGATTCGCTTGCACTGACTCAAAAGAGGATTAAATCAGAACTTAAGATCCAGGAAAGCGGCAATCGCAGTCAGCGGGAAAAACTGCGCATCAGCACCGTAGAGTCACTACGTGATGCAATCGAGCGCGGCCAGTTATTGGAGGCGCAGGCCATATTGCCTCAACTGATCCCCTGGAAAGATGAACCGGAGGAGGCACGACTACAAAATATGTTGATGAGAGCTGTCAACGTAAAAGTCACTCAGCTTTCAGAGCAAGGCCAGCGTATGTACACAGACGGGCAGTTAAACAGCGCTATTGAACTATGGCAGCAGGCGCTTGCACTGGACCCCGGTAATTCGTCCATCAGCGATAAACTTCATCGCGCCGAATTATTTAAAGCAAATTATGACAAGCTTAGACGCCCCTGATTCTTCTTGTCCAATAGCGGACTTTTGTTTTATTTCACCAGCACATCTCACGGGACGCCGCTTCCGACCCAGGCTGCGTGAAAAGTTGGCTGTCAAATTGCTCGTTGTTCGCACCGTTACCTGACGTCAGTTCTTTAGCGAGAAATTGAAAACCAGGCGACGGTACCGTGAATCTCAGAAAGGACGGCATCTTGGATTTGTTTGTACCCCTGGCAGGTGTGGCACTGTCCGGCCTTCCGGGGCTTGAAATCTCCAAATTTGTGCTTAGTCTAGAGCGAATAGAAAGGAAATTCGCGAATCGTGACTTGGAGTCCATCGTTGGAAGGATGATTGAATATATTGGTGAGCATTCGAGCGTTGAGGGTTTGTTCAGACAGCTGACGTCTTTCGCTTTTCGACAAATAGACCGCAATAGATGCTAGCTTCGTTTCCCTGGTACGACTTTCCCAGTGTCCAATGGGCAAACGATAGCTTGTGGGAAGCTACAGGATATCCTGGAGAGCTTAACCGTCATCAAACTGTGTCTGAGCTTTGGCATGACCCAGATCTACTGGTCACTCAAGCGTGTGGTCTTGATTTGTTTCTATCGGGAGCTCCTATTGAGCCGGTTGCATCGCCCGTGTTCGATCTGGATTGTGAAGCAGGTATGTACTTCAGCCACATCGTCGGCAACGTCAATGGTCGCGTTGCTGCGGTTAATTCACTTTCATCTCGATCTGGGTGGTCGGCACTTCTTTCGATATGCACACCACAAAGAGTCGTTGTGACTGGATCTCATCAGGCAAGTCTCGAGGTGTTAAAAAATGGTATCGCAGATGTGGCTGCGATTGATGCAGTTACCTGGAGCATAATCGAGCGTGATACGCCTGCAAAGGTAGCAGGGCTAGAAATTGTTGACCGGAGCTCTGAGGCCCCGTCTCCGCCGTATGTTGTGAGGCGTGGTGTTGATCGCGAGGAGGTATTTCGTTCCTTAAACAGCGCACTTGAATCACCAGCGTCGATTGACGCGAAAAAAGCGTTGCTCATAAAGGGCATAATTCCCACACAACGTTGCCACTATTTTCCGATCTTAACTGAATACAAGGCCATCAGAGATTCGGCGTCACTTAATGGCCAGTTCATCTTCGATAGCCTTTAACTTTCAGAGGATTAACTGCGTCTGATTGCTCTTGTGCTGATGGCGACGGGTCAGAACGATGAAAAGCTGCGGGCAGGAATCTGGTTGAGTCAGCAGCGCCATGATGCGAAGGTAATGATGCGACTGGTATTCACACATTTAGTCTTCAGCAGGTCTTCCTGGGAATCCTTCCCGGTGACTGGTTTGAGGCTTCATAAAACCCGGGAGGAATGATGTCTGTAACCTTACTTTGGCCCGCAACTCGATGGGGTGACGACAATCAGCCCGAGAAAGAAACTGCAGGAAATGATGTGGAATGTATTTTTGTTGATAGACCATCAGACGTAGCAGATGAGCAATGGGCGCAGGCGGATGCGCTGCTCAGCGTGCCAGATCCTGTCAATATAGAGCGGCTTCCGAAAATAGCAAACTGCAAAATATTTGTTACGCCCAAAGTCGGATTCGACAACGTTGACCTGAAGCTCTACGCAGATGCTGGCATCCCTGTCTGTAATGTGCCGGATTATGGGACACAGGATGTTGCCGACCATGCAATGGCGATGCTGCTTGGATTAATGAAGGGAATTAATCGCTGGGATAACCGATTGCGTTCAGCGCCAACCGAATGGAAACAGCGAGATAATCCGTTGGCTCTTCGCCTGTCGGTCGCCAAAGTTGGTCTTGTTGGGTTGGGCCGTATTGGCACTGCAATGGCCCTGCGATGTAAAGCGTTCGGAATGCAGGTCTCTTTCTATGACCCTTATGTCTCTAACGGCGCTGATCTGGCGCTAAATATCAACCGTGTAGAGAGCCTTGAAGCACTGTTTGCTGAATCTGACATCGTTAGCCTGCACGCGCCGCTGAGTGAAGAAACTCGCGATATGGTGAACGCTGATGTGCTGGCGCACGCAAAGAAGGGAATGGTGTTAATTAACGCCGCACGAGGGGAGATAGTAGACCTGGATGCTCTCTATGACTCGATGTTGTCTGACCAGATTGGTGGCGTGGGACTGGACGTTATGCCGGAAGAACCACTTAACCTGGAGCGAAAGTTGATCCGTGCATGGCAGGGTGAGGACGAGTGGATACGTGATCGATTACTCATCACCCCGCATTCAGCTTTCTATACGCCGCAATCCCTCTACGATATGCGTACGAAGGGCATCACCGTCGCGCTTAAATACCTGCGAACCGGTAAGTTGGAAAATTGTGTGAATCAGGAATATCTGAAAAATGTGCGGCCGTTAACATAGGTAACATGATCTATCCTGCGGTTAGATATTCCGCGGCAAAAGTTATCGTTTTATCGCCAGATTTGCGTGAGTTGGGTCATCTTGAGCTTCAAGTCTGTACTCCCTGAGCCAACTTCGGAAACCGAAGAAGATGATGACCAGGTACACAAGGAAAAGAATCATGGTGAAATAAAGCTCTCTGTCGAAGTACAGGTAGAGCGATGCACTATCAATGACGATCCAATAGAGCCAGTTTTCCAGGACCTTTCTGGTCACCATAAATGTCGCGACGACAGCGCCCCAGGTAGTAAAAGAATCCAGATAACCAAGCCGCTGTTCCGTGCCGGATAGCAGGCTGCCGCTGACAAAGGTTGCGGCCACTACTATTCCGATTACGATCAGGTGTTGTCTGAGTGACCAGGTGCTGATTGTTAACCCAGACTTGCCCTCACTCCTTCCACGTTGCCATGCCCACCATCCATAAACCGCCATCCCCAGGTAGTAAACCTGTAGACCAGATTCCATATACAGATTTACCTGCCAGAAGACGTACAGGAAGATAGCTGTCGAGATGAATGCAGCATACCAGCAGGCGATGTGCTGGCGCACTGCCAGTAAGAGGTAGGCAATAGCAAGGACAACAGCGCTTAGTTCGAGTAACGAGTTCTGGTGGAATTCACCCAGCGCCGAGGACAAAAAATCCGTCATCACCCACCCATTGTTAATTGCAGGGTCACACCAGTCACCCTGGGTTCGCCATACTGAAAATAAGGTTCAGTAACATAGAAATTGCGCGGGTCGTTGCCAAAGCTGCCAAACCCGCGCACATAATAGTCTTTGTCGGCCAGATTCCTTCCCCATAACGTGACTTTCCATTGCCCCGACTCAAAACCGAGGGAAGCGTTGTACAAGGTGTAGCGCTTGCTCTTGATTGAGTGCCGATCTGAAAAGAAAAAGTTATCTTTACCGTCGGCGGAAACACTGGCAAACCAAGGGCCCTGTTGATAGTTAAAGTTCAGGCTGAAGGTGTAGGAGGGTGCATGGGCCTGGTCCCTGCCAGACAGGTCTTCACCGAACTCATTGATGAATTCGTCAAATTCTGCATCTAACCAACCTGCATTGGCGTTGATGTTGAAGTTGTCATTAACAAACCAGTTGATGTCCATCTCTACGCCGCGGTTCGTACCTTCTGCTGCGTTACCCAGAAAGTCGATGAACTCGGTACTCCCGTCCGGTCGAGAGCGAACGACTGAACTTTTTACCTGCTGGTCGTGTCGATCGTCGTAGAAGATCGCTAGTTGAAGCGCAACGCGTTCATTTGCCAGCAGCGTTTTGACACCAAGCTCATATTCGATCAGGTATTCTTCATCGAAGGATCGAAGGTCAGCATCCAGCGAACCGTCGATGTTGAACCCTCCCGCCTTGTAGCCCCGTGAAACAGAACCATAAGCCAGTGTGTTTTCCCCGGCCAGGTATTCGAGGGCAACCTTACCGCCCCAGAATGAATCGTCAGGTGAAAATGTTGCGCCATCTGAGTCGCCATATTCAGTGTCACGCTCTTCCAGTCGCAAGCCAGCACTTAGTGTCATTCGATCCGAGAGGGCGACATCGAGTTGGGAGAAAATCGCGAAGGTGTCAAACTCGTAGTCGCTCAGGAAATCTGACGGCAGGAAGGTGTATTGGCGTTGAAGCGCTTCACTTGATCTAAGGTAATACAAACCAAGGACCCAGTCCGTCGTGTCGGCAAAAACTCGACTGGATTCGTTGGATAACAGCCTTATTTCGGCGCTGGTGGTGTCGCGCTCACGGAAGTAATGATCAGTTGATGTGTATCCCCACGGATGGATACCGGTGAAAGACCAGTCCTCGTCGTAACCGTAGTCAAGGTCGGAATCCGATTGGTTCCACAGCACGTCGATGTTCATCCCATCCAACTGCCAGCTGCTTTTCAGGGACACGTAAGCAGAGTTTTGGCGATCAAAACCAGGCTCGTCCGACAATGTGTGTCTGTTGTTGTCGAGTGAAAAAGCGTCATAGCCATTGTCGATATCTATAGAGGCTAGTGAGAGGTTCAGACTCCAGTTTTTTTTGACCTGCCAGGAAAATTTTGCTCTGCTGGTCAGCTCCTCGCGATCGTTCGTCGTGTTGCTGTCCTGGAAATCATTTTCAACGTAACCGTCACTTTCGTGTGACTCAAAGACAAACCTGGAAAGGAATTTTTCGCTGATAGGCACATTTAAGACGACGCCGGCGGTTTGTGTCCCAAACTCCCCGCCGGATAGTTTGACAGAGGTGAAGAAAGCTTCGTCCGGTTCATTGGTGGAAAAGTTGATTAGCCCGGCCAGTGCGTTAGCGCCATATCGTGTTCCCTGAGGGCCCCGTAGAACCTCGACCTGTTGAACATCCATCAGCGTGGCGATGGTTCCAGCTCCGCTAAAATCGACATCATCGATAAGAACGCCAACGGAAGGATTGACAGGATTGACAAACTGGCTGCGCTCGCCGATGCCGCGAATCTGAAAGAATCGAGCCCGGTTGCTGCCGGAAGCAAAATTAACGTTGGGGATGACATTTATGATGTCTTCGAAATGTTGCGCAGACCTCGCTTCGATGACCTGCTCGGACACGATTGTCAGGCTACTGGCGGTCTCCATGGTTGTTGATTGCCGAAGGTCTGCAGTGACGACGATTTCCGGGATGTCGTTTGAATGGGTATAGGCGGCAAAGAAAAGCAGCAGCCCAGGGGTGTTTCTAAGGATGGCTTTAACAATGGCTCTAATAAAGCTCATGAGTCTCTCCAGTAAAAAAATAAGAGACCCGGTATGGACGTAATGGGAGATTTAGCGATCATCCTTTTCCTACGCCGGGACTAACCGGATCAGGTTCTGGGGTTTGATCTCAGGTGTAATACCACCCCCAAGGAACTGCGCGCAGTATAGCTGATCCTGCTTGCCTATGCATGAAGTTTGCGGATAGTTGAAGTTTGTCGATAAGAGCGCTGTTAGATACAGATGTTGGGCTGGGTTTTCCAGGTGTTTGTTGCCTGTTCAAAGGCATAGGCGATCCTCAGGACGGCCAGTTCCTGTAGTGGTTTGCCAATGATCTGTATGCCGACCGGCAACCCCTCCGGCGTAAATCCGCATGGTATCGAGATCGCTGGTAGGCCTGTGACGGTGATGTAGTAGCAGGATTTCATCCAGTCTATGTACGTTTCCATCCGGGTGCCGTTGATGCTGGTAACGTACTCGTTGGTGAGGGGGAAGGGTGCTACCTGGGATACCGGCAGTACCAGGAAGTCATAGTCCTGGAAGAAGCTGTTAACGCGCTGGTAAATTTGGGTGCGTGCTTTGTTTGCTTCTGAGACATCAGTGCCGGAGAGTTTCAATCCTGCTTCGACATTCCAGATAATAGTTTCCTTGTACTGTTCTGGATACCGCTTGATATCTTCTCCATGGCGTGACGCAAAGCTCCATGCTCGCAGAGTCTTAAACACTTCATCCGCCCCACTGAAGTCAGGACAGCTTTCACTGACCTTGCAACCAATATCCGACAACACTTGCACGCCCTGTGTAATAACATTCCGGACGGCTGGTTCGACCGGGAGTTGTCCCCCGAAGTCAGTTGAGAAAGCAACACGGGCCCCCTGTTGATCGCTATCTAGTGTTTGCAGAAATAGCGCTGCAGAATCAGGCAGTGAAATGGGTGTTCTGTCATCTGGCCCTGTAATGGCGGCCAGCATCAATGCGCAATCTGAAACAGTGCGCGCCATCGGGCCGAGGACGCCAAGGTTGCTCCAGCCATCAGGGACAGGATAGGCAGGCACCCGACCAGCGCTGGTCCTGAACCCGACAACGTTACAGAAGCTAGCAGGATTCCGGAGCGAACCACCCATGTCGCTGCCATCTGCCGCCGGCATCAATCAGGCGCTGCACGATCAGCGCATTTTCCTTAGGGACGAAATTTTCAAACAGCCGTGAGCCAAAAGTTGTTCTGATAGCTTTGGTTTGAACAAGGTCTTTATGTGCAATAGGGAGTCCTGCCAGCAACCCGGGTTTTTCACCTCTTGCAATTTGATGGTCGACTTTTTGCGCCATCTCTTTAGCGTGATCCGGGACCAGGGTCACGATGGCGTTCAACGAGGGGTTGGTTAACTCGATCTGTTCGAGATGGGCATCCAGTAATTCGACGGCGCTGATTTCTTTTTCGCCAATCAGGTTGCGAAGTTCCACGGCGGTTTTTGCGCAAAGTTCGTTCATAAAATAGAGGATACAATAATATGGGTGAAATTTTTCCTGCCTTGGGCTATGAGCGATTACCTTGTTAAGCCTGGGCAGCAGCCTCTTTTTGAGCGAACCCAATAGTGATCCGGAAAAATAAGGCGAGACTCATCATGGTGAGTATCGCTGCAAGAATGAAAGGAGCGCCCGGAAAGTAGAAGGGGGCATCCGGGCCAGTATAGATCCCGAAAACCATCGTCATAAGTAGCGGACTGATGATGTTCGTCAGTGACCCCACGCTACCAATCGCACCCTGTAATTCCCCTTGCTGATCCGGGCCGACCTGACTTGAAGCAATGCCGCTCATGGCTGGGCCCGCAAGCCCCCCCAGGGCACCGGCGATCATAAACATGTAGGCCATGGTCGGCGTTTGTGACATTGCATATCCGAGGAAGGCGGTGATAGTGAAGCTGAGTCCGACGACACCCGCCCACCGCATGCCAAGGGCCGGTATCACGATTCTTATCAGGTAGCCCTGTGAAAATACCATCAGGATACCAATGAAGCCGAGGCTGTAGCCGATCTCACGTGGTGTCCAGTCGAATTTTTCGATGCCCCAAAAAGTCCACACGGCGGGCAGCGCGTGGTGACCCATGTTGTACAGGAACAGGACGCCGATAATTCCGAAGGCAATCTTGAATTGACTCATCTGTTTCATGGCAGAAAATGGATTTGCGCGACGTATTTCAAAGGGGCGTCGGTTGTTCGGCGTATGGGACTCCGGCAGAAAAATCAGCCCGACTAACAGGTTAAAGAAAATCAGCCCAGCGGTGGCAAAGAATGGCACGCGGCTTCCATATTCCCCAAGAAAGCCTCCCAGGACAGGCCCGATAACGAATCCCAGACCAAAAGCAGCACCCATCAAACCAAAGAACTGAGCACGTTCTTCGACCGAGGTAGTGTCTGCAATGTATGCGTTACAGGTACTAAATGTCGCAGACCCGATGCCAGAGATCAACCTGCCGATAAACAGCAGCACCAGGGATTGTGCCAGGCCCATGATCAGGTAGTTGATGCTTAGTACCAATAGCGAACCTAACAGGACTGGTTTTCGTCCGTAAGCGTCGGAGAGGTTCCCAAGTACCGGCATAGAGACGAATTGCATGATAGCGAAGGAAAACATCAACCAGCCACCGTACACGGCAGAGTTTGAAAGTCCCTCGTCACTGACTTCCATCAACAGAGTCGGCGTCACCGGTAGAATGATGCCAAAGCCAATGGAGTCCATGAGTGCTGTAAAAAAAACAACAGCCAATGCAAAACGTCTGTTAATCATGTTGAGTTCATTTTCTGGCGTTACATGCCGATCAATTCGGCCTTGTCGATGATGTTCTTCAGGATACGCACACTGGCTGCATCGACCATGATACCGTCCACCTGGATGGCACCAAGCCCCTGTTTCAGCGCCTCGTCATAAGCTGTTTGTTGTTTCCTCGCGGAACTCACGGCTTTTGCACTGGGAGAAAAAGCGTCCTGTGCAAGTTCGACCTGGCTTGGGTGAATTGCCCATTTTCCGGCCATCCCCAGGACGTTACCTCGCTCACACTCCGTTCTGAAAAAGTCCGGATTGCGGAAATCCGCGAATGGACCATCAACAGGGTCCAGGCCATTGGCGCGACACGCGATAATCAGCTTGTATCTTGGGTAGTGCCAGAGGTCAGGTGGATAGCTGGCGCTGTCTCCGCCAATGTTGTCAATATTCATCACCTGGGATGCAGAGTAGTCACCCATACCAAAAATCAGGCACTCGAGTCTATCGCTGCATGCTGCGATTTCTTCTACGTTCATCATGCCTTCGACTTCTTCGATCAGGCACTCAATACCGATTCTGTTCTTGAGTCCAAGTTTTGCTTCGAGCTGGTCGAGCATCATATGCACGAACATGACATCGTGTGCGCTTTTTGCTTTTGTTAGCATGATCGTATCGAGCTTGTCACCGGCACCTGTCACGACTTCGATGATATCGTCGTGACAGTATTCGGTTTCGACGTCATTGATTCGTACGCAAAGCGTTTTGGGTTTCCAGTCGTGTTTGTTCAAGGCCTCAACAATCATGCCACGGGCGTCTGACTTTACGTTGGGTGCAACTGCATCCTCCAGATCCAGGAACACATGGTCGCAATCAAGGCCAGCAGACTTCGCCATCATTTTTTCACTACTGCCGGGAACGGATAACTGGCACCTTCTTAATCGTTGGGGGCGAGACATTTGAGATCCTTATAAATTTCTTTCGAACATCGCAAACAATCGTTCGTAATGTCGTTCTGCTGATTCTTTGTGGTATTTGCCCTCGCGTAATGGAAAGACAAACCCATGATGTGTGCCCGGGTACCATTCAATGCGGTAATTAGCGCCGGTAGTCTGCATATGTTTGTCCAGGGCTTCAACCATTTCTGGTGGTGCCCAGTCATCTGTCTCTGCCATGCCGAAGTACATTTCGCCCTGTATCTTGTCGGCATCCAGGTGAGGTGAATCTTCGGTATCAACGCAAAGTCTGACCCCGTGGAAGGAAGCTGATGCTTTGATGCGATCAGCTAGCTGGGCGGCGGCAGCGAAGGCGAAGGGGCCACTCATGCAATATCCCGTGCAACCGACAGCGCCGTCACGCGCTGCAACCTGCGAACCAGCAAAGTCCAGCAGTGCTTTGCAATCATCCACGACCATCGAATTGGAAAGACTATTCATATGACCAAACATAATCTCACGGCTTTCTGGCACACCATTAATCATGGGTTCCCGCGTGCGGCGATAGTAAAGATTGGGCAACATTACGTAGTACCCTGCGGTGGCTATTCTTCGAGCCATATCATGAAGTTCTTCGCGGTACCCCGGCGCGTCCATTAGAAAAAGAATGACGGGATACGGTCCTCCTTCTTCCGGGTGTGAAATGAAGGTGTTCATGTTTCCATCGTTAGTGACGATGTCGATTTCTGTGTCCAGCATTCTTAACACTCCTTGATGGTTTTTAGTCAGCGTTTATGGGTAGCTCGTGTAGCTCTTTCAAAGAGATAGATTGACCGGTATCAGTCACCACCCTGGCGTGATGACGCGATAACCGGCGAGGCTCTTCGACACCGCAGGCATGAGCGATGACACCAACTTCGTAGTTCATGTTGTGGCAGTAATTTTTGACACGTTCTGCTTTATCGCTCACGACAAGCCCCTTCTGAAGCGAAGGATTATTCGTTGTAATCCCAGTAGGGCAGCTGTTCTTGTTGCATTGGAGTGCCTGAATGCAGCCCAAGGCAAACATGAAACCACGAGCAGAAACGGCGAAGTCGGCGCCCAGGCAAAGTGCCCAGGCGACGGATGCGGGGTCGACCAGCTTACCCGATGCAATCACACGAATCCGGCGCTTAAGATTATGCTTGATAAGGGAATTAGCGAGTATTGGTAGACTTTCCCTCAGGGGTAAGCCCATGTAGTCAATGAGGCTTTGAGGTGCAGCACCTGTGCCGCCGTTAGCGCTATCGAGAGTGATGAAATCCGGGGCTGACGCTACTCCCCGCGCGTTAATGGCGATACAAAGCTCGTCGACAAAATGATCGTCGCCCAGGACTATCTTAAAGCCCGTGGGCTTCCCTGTGATGTCACGGATGTGTTCGATGGTATCCAGCAGATCCTCTACTGAGTCAATTTCAGGATGGCGATTTGGGCTGATGGAATCCTGACCTTCTGGAATACCGCGAATAGCGGCAATTTCTTCACTGACCTTTTCGCCAGGCAGCATGCCACCCTTTCCAGGCTTGGCGCCTTGGCTCAATTTCAATTCGAACATTTTAACCTGAGCGATAGCACTGATTTCCCGTAGCTTGTCGTCGCTTAGCTTTCCCTCTTGGTCCCGAACACCGTATTTTGCTGTGCCAATTTGCATGACAATATCGGCGCCGCCTTGCAGATGAAATGGGCTTAACCCCCCTTCACCGGTATTTATCCAGCAACCGGCCATTTTTGCGCCTTTCGACAGGGCCAGGATGGCCGGTTTCGAAATGGCGCCATAGCTCATGGCTGAAATATTGAATATCGACAGTGGTCGGTAGGGTTCCCGGCAGTGCGGACCGATCTCCATCTCTTGGCTATCTACAGAATCGCCTGTCAGTTTAGGAAAGGCAGTATTTGAGAAGATAACAGTCCCGGGCGGATTCAGGCTTCTGGTCGAGCCGAAAGCGACCGTGCTGTCCACATTTTTGGCGGAGCGATACACCCAGGCGCGTTCGGCGCGATTGAAAGGCAATTCTTCTCGGTCTTGAGCAAAAAAATACTGTCGAAAGAATTCACCCATGTTCTCAAACAGGTAGCGGAATCGACCAACGACCGGGTAGTTCCTGCGAATAGCGTGGGATGTTTGGGTAATATCGGCAATGTACATAACGATAATTGCGATGATCAACGCCGTGAAACCAATTACAAAAGCATCGACTAATAGCGTGGTAACAATCTGAACATAATGGTGTAGCCGGTTAAATTCCATTTCCTTTCCTGTGGGGCTGGTTTGGCCAGCATAAGTGGTTTTGATGATTCATAAAACCATTGCGTGACATGCAAGATAGGGGTAATTGGCGTAGCATGCGACTTCTTCAGGGTGCCAACGAGGTGCCTGAATATTGAATCTGCGATATAAAGCAAAGTGAGTTGGAAAGTAGAGCTATGACAGAAAGAGTGACGATTGGCCAGTTAGACATCGCGAAGGTTCTGAGTGATCTTCTGGAAAATGAAATTGCGCCGGGTACGGGCGTGTCGGCAGCGCATTTTTGGTCGGAAATGGAGGCTGTTCTTGAAGAATTTGTGCCGAGAAATCGAGCTCTGTTGGCGAAGCGTGATGAGCTCCAGTCGAAAATTGACAGCTGGCATCAGGAGCATGCAGGACAGCAGATTGATGAAGCCGAATACACCGCCTTTCTTCGTGATATCGGCTACCTCCTGGAAGAGGGGCCGGATTTTGAAATCACCACTGAAAATGTAGACAAGGAAATTGCATTAACAGCCGGGCCACAACTGGTCGTACCGGTGATGAATGCACGTTTTTCATTGAACGCAGCTAACGCACGTTGGGGAAGTTTGTACGATGCCCTATATGGTACCGATGTTATCCCGGAGAGCGGTGGCGCCGAAAAAGGTGGCGCATATAACACCGTTCGGGGTGATCGCGTGATTGCATACGCAGCGAATTTCCTGAATGAAACCTATCCGCTAGAGGGCGCGCAGCACCAGGATGCTGTCCAGTACCGGATTGTGGGTGGGGCAGTTGAAATCCAGCTTGAAAATGGTGAAACGACGAGCCTGGCTAACCCCGACCAGTTTGTGGGTTACCTTGGCGATGAAGGTGAACCCTCTGGAATTCTGTTGAAACACAATGGCTTACATATCGAAATTCAGATCGATCGCGAAGACTCGATTGGTAAAAATGAAAAATCTGGTATGAAGGATGTTTTGGTTGAATCTGCGCTCACCACTATCCAGGATTGCGAGGATTCCATTGCTGCCGTCGATGCGGACGACAAGGTGATTGTATATGGCAACTGGCTTGGTCTGATGTCAGGCAAGTTGATGGAAGAATTCAAAAAAGGCGACCAGGTGGTTCGGCGCACGTTAAACCCGGATCGCATTTATAAGGGTGCAGATGGGAATGATGTGACGCTGCACGGTCGGAGTCTGCTGTTGATTCGTAATGTTGGCCACCTGATGACCAATGATGCCATCCTGATGGCTGATGGCAGTGAAATACCGGAAGGCATCATGGACGGCATGTTCACGAGTCTGATTGCGATGCATGATCTGAACAAGACGGGTTCGCTCAGCAACTCCAGGACGGGCAGCGTATATATTGTTAAACCAAAAATGCACGGCCCCGAAGAAGTACAACTAACGGTCGACCTGTTTGCGCGAATCGAGAAGGCATTTGGACTCCCCGTGAATACGCTGAAAGTAGGCATTATGGACGAAGAGCGGCGTACAACGCTCAACCTGAAGGAATGCATCCGCGTTGCAAAAGATCGTGTGATCTTTATCAACACTGGGTTTCTTGATCGCACGGGAGATGAAATTCACACCAGTATGGAAGCCGGTCCGATGGTAAAGAAAACCGCTATGAAGCAGCAGGTTTGGATCAGATCCTACGAAGACTGGAATGTGGATGTTGGTCTGGCGGCCGGATTGCAAGGTAAGGCGCAGATCGGCAAAGGCATGTGGGCTATGCCGGACGAAATGGCCCAGATGATGGAGCAGAAAATAGGCCACCCGGCCGCAGGTGCAAACACTGCATGGGTACCTTCACCGACGGCTGCAACATTACATGCGATGCATTATCACCAGTTGAATGTGATGAGCAGGCAGGACGAGCTGAAGGCGCGAAGCCGGGCGAACCTGGCGGACTTATTGACCATTCCGACACTAAGCGGTGAAAACCTGTCAGAGCAAGATGTGCAGCAGGAACTTGAGAACAACGCCCAGGGAATTTTAGGTTACGTTGTTCGCTGGATTGACCAGGGCGTGGGATGTTCGAAAGTGCCGGATATTAATGATGTGGGTTTGATGGAAGATCGGGCGACACTGCGAATATCTTCCCAGCACATTGCTAACTGGATTCGCCATGGCGTGTGTAGTGAAGAGCAGGTGATGCAAACGTTGAAAAAAATGGCAGCGGTAGTTGATCGCCAGAATTCAGCAGATGCGGAGTATCGGGACATGGCCCCGAATTTTGACGATAACGTTGCCTTCCAGGCGGCGTGTGATCTTGTGTTTAAGGGTAAGGATCAACCTAATGGTTATACCGAGCCTGTTCTGCACGCAAGACGGAAGGAAGCTAAGGCGCGATTCGGCGCATAACCACATGCCACTTATACAGGCACTGTGTGAAGCGAGGTTAGAGTGACTGAGGAATCGGCTCCGGCAAAAATTCTCATCGTAGAAGATGAAGCGCTGATCGCGCATGAAATTCGGCAAAGGCTCACAAAGATGGGTTGGGAAGTCGTTGGCATTGCTTTCGGCGAAGAAGCGGTTGAACTCGCGCTTGAAACCCGGCCGGACCTCTTGCTAAGTGATATTCAGCTGCGCCACGGTTTAAGTGGTATCGACCTGGCCGAAAGAATCCAGGCGTTGATGGACATTCCGATTGTTTTTCTCACGGCCTTCTCTGATGAAGACACGGTTGCCAGAGCCAAAACAGTCACTCCCTTTGGATACATCATTAAGCCTGTTGAGAATCGTGATCTACAAATCACGATTGAAATGGCGCTGTATAAATTTCGCGTAGAAAAAGAGCTCAAAGAAAAACAACAGCTGCTGGAAACCGCACTTGCCTGTATTGGCAATGCACTGATTTTTTTAGACCAGGAAGGCAAAATCATCAACATCAACCAGGATGCCCGAGAATTGCTGGGGCGGGACCTGGATACGGGTGCCGCCTGGCGTCAAGTGCTTGGTGAAAAATCATCAGTCGCCGGTAACGTAAAAAGTGCGCTACGTGACAAGAACCTGACTAAGCTGCCACCTTTTCTAATGCAGCGCGCGCCCGGTACCACCAAGCTGGTCGATGGTATTGTAGGCCCCATGGACGAGGGTGCGGTATTGATCCTGAGAGATCTTGGCGATATCGAAGACCCTGTAAAACTTGGCGCTACAGAAAGATATGCCATGCTTGGCTCAGGTCAACTGTCCCCCAGTGAATCATCTTTTTGCCAGGTGTTGATCTCGCCGGACGGCGCGACCAGCGCGGTTTTAGCTGAAATTGTTGAAGATGTGCGTGCCAGGCTCGACTCATCCATGAGAGCGACCGACCTGGTCAGTATATTCGCTAATTCTATGGTATCTGTTAGTTTGCCCTACACCACTGTGACAGCTGGTGAGCAGATCGCTTTTGCGCTTCTGGAGCAACTCAATGAATACGAGCATTCGGGCAAGCCGTTTACCTTTAGTGCCGGGCTTGCCCATAGCACCGGAGGGGATCAGGAACCGATTGAATTGTTTCGCCGTGCCACTTCTGCGCTGGATACAGCAAGACGTTCAGGTGGTAATCGTCTTTGGGTTGATGGCGGTGAACCCGATATCGATTCGAGAGAGATGAGCGGCAGCCAAGACTACCGGCACGTCGTGTTGCTGTGGAATGTGATGAATGCACTAGCCACGGCCAATGACCTTGACACGATGTGTGATGAATTCTGTCGACACCTTTTCCATGTGTTTAGGACACAGCGTTCGGCGCTACTCAGCGTTGCCGATGACAAGATTAATCTTGAGGTTGGGTATACCCAAAGTAATGGCAAGGCTGGCGATATATCAGGTCTGGAATTAAGTGAACGTGAATTTTCCGCTATCAAAGCGGTATCAAAAGGAGATTGGCATGATCAGTTGAGCAGCGATACGGCGTTGTTTGATCTGGCAGGGCGATGGGTGCTCTTCTTGTCGGGTGGTGAGTTTAGTGATGAGGACCAGCCCTTTCTGTCCTCATTAAGTACCTACTTCGGCAGCAGTATTTCACGCTTTGATGTTGAGCCGGAGCCTGTTCAGGTCCTTGATTCGACGGATCAGCAGCTGGTTTATGATTCTGCGGAAATGCAGCATGTGCTTGATACTGCAGACCTTGCGGCACCCACAGATGTTACGGTACTGCTCTTAGGTGAGTCAGGTACCGGCAAGGAAGTCGTCGCCAGGTACATTCACCACGAAGGCAGCCGCAGGAATAAGCCGCTGGTTGTCGTGGATTGCGGCGCGGTGGCACCCAGCCTGATTGAGAGTGAGCTTTTTGGTCACGTCAAGGGTGCTTTTACCGGGGCGACATCCAACTTCACCGGGCGACTGAAAGAAGCGAATGGTGGAACAGTTTTGCTTGATGAAATTGGTGAATTACCATTAGACACTCAGGTAAAGCTTCTGCGGTTCGTCCAGGACAGGCAGGTCGCGGCAGTTGGTTCTAACCAGTATGAAACAGTTGATGCCCGGGTTATTGCTGCTACCAACAGAGATCTTAAGGAGATGGTGGGTGAAGGCAGGTTCAGGGAAGACCTTTATTACCGGCTCAATGTCTTTTCAATTGCTGTACCGCCGCTGCGTGATCGACAGGCCGACATCTTGAAAGTGGCTCGATACTACCTGCAGCATTTTGCTGCCCGCTACAACAAAACGGTCACAGGTTTTACTGCCGATGCTGAACAAGCTCTTCTGGATTACGCTTGGCCAGGTAACATCCGAGAGCTGTCGAATGTGGTTAACCGGGCGGTGATACTGAGCAAGGACCAATTGATTACCGCGATCCAGGTAGGTGTTTTTAGCGGCGTAACCGAGCGCCATGAACCGCCTCGAACAACTATTGGGCTGCGGCCAATTTTACAAGCAGTGGTAGATGTGGGGGCCAGCGGCAGTAAACCTGTGGCGGTTGGACGCTACCTTGAGGAGGATTTCATCCTCATGAGCATTAAACATCACGATGGTGTGCTTAACCGTGCAGCACTTTCGATTGCGGTACCGGAATCAACACTGCGCCGAAAGGTCCAGAAAATGGAGGCAACCTACGGCTCTCTCGAGGCTGAACGACCAGCTGAATGGCCGGTTACCCCTGAGTTGTATCATGAAGTGATGAAAATGGCTTCGCTGGAATCAGCGCAGCCGCTGGATATCCTGGCGGCGCTGTTGATGAGCGAACTCCAAGACCGAAAACTAAGCCGCAGCGTTTGCGCGCAACTGCTGGGTGTGTCACTGCCAACCTATCGTCGAATGACAGAAGAATTCGCCAATATTTTCTAAAATGAAAATATAAGCGGTAAAAAAACGGCGAATACGCCGATATTTTTCGCCATAAATGACCATTTTTGACCGATCAACACCTTCCTCCCCAAAAATCTTTAATTAAATCAATGCCATAGAAGTTCTTACAGAGCTGGCACAAAGACTGCATACTATACCGGCGATAAACCAATTGTTGGAGCACTAGCAGATGCAGAAGATTTTTCTTTATACGGTCGCGATAATATTTTGTCTGACCAGCTTCCATTCGTCCTTGGCACGTGAGGACGGGATACTGAGACAGAACGACTCGCTAATATCGGTGGATGAGACACGGCGCACGGAGGCTGACAACACGCAAGTTGTGGGCAGGGATGTCCAGCCTGATCCTCTGCTGGCACGGTTTTTATGGCGGGATGCGAGTCCAACCGCATTGCCGAGCAACCAGGAGCTTCAATGGAGCGAACAGGCAACGCTTGACCCGGACCAACTATTGGCCCGCTTTTTATGGGAAGAAGAACCCGCGAAGCAAAGTGCCGCGCTACAGGATGTTACTTTGAGCAAGGATGCTCAGCCACAGCTTGCAAGGTTCCTCTGGCGTGACGCGACGCCAACCTTATTGCCGAGTGGTCCTGAGCTTCAATGGAGTGAGCAGGCCCCGCTGCAGGCCACGCTAGATCCAGACCATCTATTAGCCGGTTTTTATTGGCAACTTCGTGATTACGACGAGAAGCAATGGCCGGAAGAACAGGACTTAGCGAGGTTCCTGTGGGATGAAGCCCCTGCAAAGCAGGTGGATGCACCGCAGCTTGCAAGGTTCTTATGGCGTGATGCGACGCCAACCTTATTGCCGAGTGGTCCTGAGCTTCAATGGAGTGAGCAGGCCCCGCTGCAGGGCACGCTAGATCCAGACCACCTATTAGCCGGTTTTTATTGGCAACTTCGGGATTACGACGAAAAGCAATGGCCGGAAGAACAGGACTTAGCGAGGTTCCTGTGGGATGAAGCCCCTGAAAAGCAGGTAGATGCACCGCAGCTTGCAAGGTTCTTATGGCGTGATGCGACGCCAACCTTATTGCCGAGTGGTCCTGAGCTTCAGTTAGAGACCTAACGGAAGAATTAGGCATCAAGATGTCTGATACATCGCAAAGTGCTGCTTTAGTCACGGGTATTAAAGAGCTTATCGGAAAGATAGAAGGTGAAAGTTGGTCAGACATAGAAGGGTCTGATTTTGTGTGGTAACTCAATAGCGCAGGGATCGCCCGTTGGGTAGAGCAAGAATGAGGGGTTATACATTTTTAAGCATTTAAGGACACTGAAGTACGCATTCTTGGTTCTAGGGTTAATTAGTGTCGGGGAAGTGTCCGCCTCTGACCTGGTAAACCGTCTGAATCCAACATTTGAGCGAATCAACACGAGAGAAGGACTATCTCAAACGACGGTAAATGTTATCACTCAAGATTCGAGTGGGCTGGTCTGGATAGGTACGACTGAAGGATTAAACATTTACGACGGAGAGAAGTTTGAAACGTTTTTTAACGTTCAAGCTGACCTGACATCCCTGTCACACGATTATGTTTCGGCGATAGTCGAGGACTCTCAAGGAAACATATGGATCGGTACTGACAACGGATTGAACGTCTTTAACGCTGCGACATCAACCTTCCGCCGCGTCGATATAGTCGATATAAGAGAAGCAACTACCCCTGTCACCGGCAGCGATAGTTCCATCCGAGCATTGTTTGTTGACGCTGATGGTAGCTTGTGGGTTGGTACAGGCGCTGGGTTGATCAAGATAACGAGCGAAAGTTCGCTAACACACTATCGGCATGAGGCTGTTGATCCCCAAACGCTGGGTCAAGGTGCAGTTCACGCTATTGAACAAGACACCCAGGGTAATATCTGGGTAGGAACCGACCCTAGTGGCCTGTCGCGGCTGAACCCTGACAGTGGTGAAATTATCCGTTTTACGCGAGGGTTCTACGATACTGACCTACCAGGCAACATGATCAGGAGCCTGATGGTAGGTCCCAAAGGTTTTCTTTGGGTAGCAACCTTCAACAATGGTTTATGGCGCGGCGACACGACGACACTACAGTTCCAATATCAACCATTAGAGTCAGTCCAAGGCACTGCGACGACTAGAACGAGAAACCTGTTAAGCGACAGCGAAGGCCGAATTTGGGTAGGCACGGATGATGGATTATTCGTTTTAGATCAGGAAGAAGGCACATCCTCAAATTTCACGCACAAAGGCAGTGATCCAAGCTCTTTATCAGATAATAAGGTGTCCGCGTTGTTTGAAGATGCGGGCAGGGTAATCTGGGTGGGTACCTATAATGGTATATCGAAATGGAATTCCGCCGCTCCCAGGTTTGCGCTTTACAAGATGGATCGCAACACAGGAGGGGAGCTGGCTGGCAACAGCATCACGTCTTTTGCTGAAGATAAAACAACCTTATGGATTGGAACTTTTACTGGCCTAACAGCCTATGACAAAACGAGTGGTGAGTTCCGCCGAATAGATGACTTTGCTCTCAGAGACAACCGAGTGATGGCCTTGGCGGTTGAAGAGCAAGAAGAGAACTCTACGGTCTGGATTGGAACGATGAACGGCGGATTGACTGCCTTCACTGTGAACACAGGGTTAACCCGACAATACACAGCAAGCAGCAAGGCATCTAGCCTGGCTAGCGACCAGGTAAGTAAAGTCTTTGTCGATAGCCAAAAGCGGATTTGGGTTGGTTTGTATGGAACCGGTCTGGATTTATACCAAGGCGGTACCTCGTTCAAGCACTACCCCAACAATAAGACTGAATTTTCCGACCTCCGAATAACTGATGTTGCAGAGGATGTACTGGGTAATATTTGGATCGCGAGCAACGGTGGTGGCTTGATGATTCTTGATCCCGAGAATGAGGTTGTGACAACGCTCAGGCACAATGCCGAGGAGCGGAGCACGATAGCTTCCGATAACCTTGTATCCGTTTCTAAAGGTGCTCGGGGGATGTGGGTAGGGGCCAGAGACGCCGGCCTGAGCCTTGTGGATCCGACAACGTTAGAAGTCACTCGTATCACTAAAGAAGACGGTCTCTCGTCGGTAGCAGCCTATGGCGTGCTCGAAGACGATAATCTCGGCGCGTGGGTGAGCGGTGGGAAAGGGTTGTCAGTTCTGAAGGAAGAGGGGCAGTGGGACATCTACGACACTAGCCATGGGCTTCAAGCGGACGATTTTAACAACGGCGCCTATCTAAGAATGATGGACGGCACCTTTTTGTACGGCGGGAATTCCGGTTTTAATGCCTTCAATCCTTTAGAAATTAAGTCGAGTACATTTTCACCCAAGGTGGAGTTAACCGGTTTTAAAAAACTGAACAAAAACTTCGCGCTCGACAGACCGTTTACTGAGTCCAGCCAGATTGAAATTGAACACGACGACTACGTGATCGAGTTTGAATACGGAGCGATGGACTACTCTAGTCCGTTACGAAACCAGTATGAATATCAGTTAGAGGGATTCGAACCTGATTGGGTAAAAGCAGGTAACGATAGGTCAGTGGCTTATACCAATCTGGACCCCGGCAGATACACCTTTAGGGTAAGGGCGACCAACGGTGATGGAATATGGTCAAGTGACCAGCTAGCGGTTGAGCTAAATGTACTTCCTCCCTGGTTTCAGAGCTGGTGGGCCTATTTGGGCTACCTTATTTTGGCGGTATTGGTTTTAACCGGCATCTATAGATTAAACGCACAGCGGATGGCGAGGATCGCTGAAGATAGTCATCGAGCACGCCTTGAAAAGTACATCCAGACGTTAGAGCAAGCCACGGACGCGATAGCAATTGCGTCGGAAGAAGGCGTCATCGAGTACCAAAATGCACTGTTTTTGGCGTTGTTTAAAACCCCAGAGCTAGACTCTGGCGTTGGTAGTCAGTTACTAGAAACGCTCTTTGATTCAGCTGACGAGAGAGCCGAAGTGGAATCTCGTGTTGTGGAGTCGGGGCGATTCTCCACCGAAGTGGTTCGCCGACTGGCGGTGGAAAAATTTTATGAGATTAGCGTTGCGCGAACTGAGTATCAGGGTGTCGTGACGTTGATTGCGATTGCGCGAGATATCACGCAGAGAAAGGAAACTGAACTTCAGCTGGAGCACTATTCAAGAAACCTTGAAACGCAGGTTATAGAAAGAACGAGTAAGTTGGAGGAAGAAGTTAGCAAAAGCCTACTGCAACAGCAGGCTCTCGAAAATTCACTAGCTGAAAAAGAACTATTGATCAAAGAAGTCCATCATCGTGTGAAGAACAACATGCAGGTCATCTCCAGCCTGTTAAGCATCCAGGCGGAGGGTGTAGACGACGAGGTTTATTCAAGCCTGCTTAACGAAAGTCAGCAGCGAATCAAGTCGATGACGCTGATTCATGAATCGCTCTACCAATCAAAAGATCTTTTGAACATAGACTTTCAAGATTACATAGAGTTACTAACCAACAGCTTAAGTCGATCATACGTGGTTCCGGGAGTCTCAGTTTTCGTGGAAGTCAACGTAGAGAATGTAGTGTTGGACCTGGAGACTGCCGTTCCATGCGGTCTCATAATCAACGAGCTTGTATCGAATTCTTTGAAGCACGCATTTCATGATAAGGAGGAGACAGGGATTATAGATATTGATTTTGTAACCACTGATTGTAGCTTTGATCTGCGGATATCGGACAACGGTTCTGGCCTCCCGCCAGACTTTGATCTTAGTAAGAACACGTCGATGGGGCTGGAAATTGTAACAATTTTGACCGAGCAGCTTGAAGGCACGCTGTCCGCACATAATGATGATGGGGCTGTTTTCCAGATTCGCTTCCCAAGAGCGATAAATGAGTAATAGCGTTTTAATTGTTGAAGATGAGGTGCTGGTAGCAAGAGATATTCGTGCTCGTCTCGAGCGTATGGGCTACACCGTTGCTGGTACTGCTGCCAGAGGTGAGGACGCCATAAAACTTGCCTTGAGTGAAAATCCGGATTTGATCCTTATGGATATTAACCTCCGAGGTGAAATGGATGGTATTGAGGCAGCAACGAAGATTAACGAAGCCAGGTCGATCCCTGTTATTTTCTGCACCGCGTATTCGAACGATGAAGTGTTACAGCGCGCCAAGGTCACCTCTCCTTTTGGCTATGTGCTAAAGCCGTTTGATAACAGAGAACTTTCTATAAATATAGAAATTGCTCTCTTTAAGCATAAAGTAGAGCGAGACCTGGCAGACACCAAGCAAAACCTGGATGCCACTTTGAATAATGTGAGCGACGGTGTAATTGCAGCAGATGCAAGTGGCAAGATATTCCTGATTAATCCTATGGCAGAGAAGATAGTGGGTTGTGAGGCCGGGGCTGGATTTGGAATGGGCATCGATGATCTTTTCAAGCTGGAGGCGTTCGAATCCGGGCAAGGGGTCATCAACCTGATGAGTCCGGAAACTTTTGCCTACTGGAAGCAGTTCAGTGGTATTCGACAAATGCTTACGCGAGCCGATGGACGAACAGTACCGATTGAACTAAGTGCAAACTTTTTGGACAAAGATTCTAATCTTACGGTTATTACCTTTAGGGACATTTCGCAACAACTCGGTTACGAGGAAACAATTCAGAAAAACGCCTTCTTTGATGGTTTGACAGAGCTTCCCAACAGGGCCTTGTTCGTGGATCGACTTAATCGATCGATTAACCGGCGGGAAAGAGATGGCCAACAGGGGGAGTTCTCGGTTCTATTCATCGGGCTTGATGGTTTCGCAGTGATTAATGAAGGGTTTGGTCACGAGGTTGGTGATAAGGTCATCACTGAAATTGGAAAGCGAATAAGGGAAATTATTCGCGATGACGATACAGTTTCCCGGTTTAGCGGCGATATATTTGCGGTTCTGTTGGATCCAGTCGATGCAGTGGCCGAGTCGATACAGGCCTGTCAGCGAATCACGACTGCGGTCCGGGAACCTATTGCTGTCAATGATAATGCGCTGAATATTACAGCATCGGTCGGGGTCGTAGTGAATAGCGGCGATTATCATTCAGCGGATGAAATGCTGCGTGATGCCGACACCGCCCTGAATCGTGCGAAGACAGATGCTCAGGGTTCATATGTCGTGTTCGACAACGCGATGTATGAAGACGCCGTAAGGTTTATTGATCGAAAAAACGGGATGCAGAAGGCGTTAGTCGAGGGTGTTTTCGACGTTCAATACCAGCCGATCATTGACCTGGAAACAGGACAGCTTTCCAGTATGGAAGCGCTGTTGCGCTGGCCGGATCCGGAAGAAGGAATGATCGACCCCGAAGAGTTTATTCCCATTGCGGAAGCGACTGGATTGATCACGCCACTGGGTGAATATGTGCTAAGAAAAGTATGCAACCAGATCCGTAGCTGGGGAGATATGGGATTAGACGGCTTTCGAGTAGCAGTAAACTTCAGTGCGCGTCAGTTTGAAACAGATGTGTCGGCACTAGTTCAAGATGCGATGGCGACTTCAGGAATAAAGCCGTCGACTTTGACTATAGAGATCACAGAGGGCCTGGCGATGAAGAATGTGGAGCACTACACAACGATGCTCGAAGATTTACGCCGTCTCGGGGTGAACATCAGCATGGATGACTTTGGCACAGGCTATAGCTCATTGTCATACTTGAAACGATTTCCACTGACGACCTTAAAGATTGATCGCTCTTTTATCAAAGACCTTCATATAGATGAAGACGATAAAGAGATCACCAAGGCCATTATTGCTATGGGTCAGAGTTTGAATTTGACGACGCTGGCCGAAGGCGTTGAAAATGAAGAGCAGTTAGAGATTTTACGTGACTATGGCTGTGACTACATTCAAGGCTTTTACTACAGCAAACCAATGCCTGCAGCTGAAATGACCGAGTATCTGCGTAGCCTGGAATGAACTGGCCAGGGAATGCGCGCTCTAACAACATAAAAATTCGTTCATTTACTTTCTTTCAATTTCTCAAGCTAATTTTTTTGCCCTTTTTTGTCTCAATGTTGATCGCTGGTGCGTATGGCGCAAACAAAAATGTCCCTCCCATCGATGAGAAACAGGTAGTTTTTAGAAGACTGCCTCCTGAGGTGCAGTTGACACAATCTCAAGTGACAGCGATTGCTCAGGATGGTGCCGGTTTTATTTGGTTTGGAACAACGAGTGGTCTAAATCGATTTGATGGGTATAAGGTTCGGAAGTACTTGAAAGGTGATGTGGCTGAATCCATACCACATGACTTTGTTCGATCGCTGCTAGTCGATAGTTCTGGTGTTTTATGGGTTGGCACCGGTGGTGGGCTCTCGGTCTATGATCCCGGGACTCAGAGCTTCCGCCATATAGAACTGCTTCAAGGTAGTGAATTAAAAGTCTATGTCATATATGAGGCTCAATCTGGTGAAGTTCTGGTAGGAACATCGCTAGGGGTTTTCTCAGTGAAGACTGGCGCTGATAAAAGAGTTCAATATTTGGATTCTTTAAGGGAACCCGTTCGCGCGATAGTGCAAGACACCGAAGGGCAGCTTTGGGTTGGAACAGAAAGGAATGGCTTGTTCCGGCAGGAAGGCAACCGGTTTGTTGCGGCTGATGGTATGGATGAGAAGTATGGGGTAGGCCCGGATGCTTATATCCGAGAGCTTCTTTTTGATATGGAAGGTAACCTGTGGATCGCAACATACAATGATGGTCTTTCGGTTCTTTCAAAGACGGGGGTGTTCCAGAGCTTTACGGAAAGTGGCGACCTTGAAGACAAGCGGGTTCGTGCCCTGCTCGAGGACAATCTAGGAAACATTTGGATTGGTTCAGATAAGGGCCTGCATAAATGGAATAGAGATAAGCAGAAGCTACATTCATACTCATATGATCCCCGTAAGACTGAGGGGCTAATAGGAGATTTGGTTTACGACCTATTTCAAGATGTTGGCGGTGTCATTTGGGTGAGCACATTTAAAGGGGTAAGTTCATTCAATACCCAAACTACTCAATTCCCCATCTATGGACTGGAAGGTCTGGATGTTGATGATTCCATTTCTTCGTTAGCAGTAGATTCGTTGGGTAAGGTCGCAGTCGGGACCCATTCGGGGGTGGTGATTTGGGATCCACTAGCGGGAACCATGCAAGATTTTCGGGATTCTGCTGGGGAATTGTTTTCAGACCATGTGATGAATATTTTGTTTGATAATTTCGATCAGTTGTGGATTGGAACTTATTCGAATGGGGTCTACCTTTATTCTAACCAGATATTGGTTGCACATTTTGTTCACGAGGAGGATAGGGAGGCTTCTTTGAGCTCAAATGCGATAACTGATTTGTATCTGTCGAGTACTGGTGATGTTTGGACGTCTACTTTCGGGGGAGGTGTAAATAGATTCGTATCGATTGAAGAGGGTTTTGAAAGATATCCTGAACTGAGCAATCTTTCGGGTCAGTTTCCTGATCTTAGGTGTTATGAAATTGACGAATATGCATTAGGAACCTTGTGGATAGGTACCGCCGAAGGTGTTTTCGGCTTGGATCCTGTTACTGGGGATACGGCTCGACTGGGTACAGGTGAAGCTGAATTGGTTGTTAGCGGTGATATTATCAGCGTTCTGGCGACGCAGAATGGCATTTGGTTTGGGGGTCTGGAAGGAGGTCTGTTTTATTTCGATTTCAGTAGCAACGAGTTAGAACGCAAGGTTGGATTAAATCTAACTGAAGGAGCAGCGGTTTATGGGCTCTTGAGCGCGGCTGATGAGAGTGTCTGGATCGCTAGCGCGGGTTCAATATTGAGGTTAGACGGTACCGATAAGGTGTTGAAATTTGACCATGAGCACGGTGTTCAAGTTGGTGAGCTAAATTTTAATGCGGACCTAAACTTGACTCCAGAGATACTTTTATTTGGAGGAAACGAGGGAGTTAATGTAGTACGAACAGAGCAGGTTCGACGAAACGATTATGTTCCCCCGGTTCGCGTTACACAGCTTCTTCTAAACAATAAGAAAGCTGAATTATCCAACGGGGGAATGTTACAGCTTGAGTATGGCGTTAACGGGCTGTCAGTCGAAGTAGCAGCGTTAGATTACACCTATCCCCAGAAAAATCGTTATCAATACAAACTGGAGGGCTATGATGCCCGGTGGATCGACAACGGTACCAATCGAAACATCACCTATACAAACCTCCACCCTGGATCGTATCTGTTACGAGTCCAGGGGGCTAACAGTGATGGAGTGTGGAATGAGGATGGACTTAGCATTCCCATAACCATCAATCCGCCTCTGTGGGCTACGTGGTGGGCGTATTGTGTATATGTTGCTTTAGCACTGTTTTCGCTCTATCAGCTGATGATATTCAGCTCGAAAAGAATCAACCGGCAGGCAGAGGACCGTTTCAATAGACGATTGAGAGGCTATGTTGAATCCCTGGATGACACGGCTGAATGCGTACTAAATGCCAATCAACAGGGGAATGTGATGTTCTCTAATAATGCGGTAGCCGGTGTTCTTGGTAAACGTCCGTCCGAGGTGGGTGGCTACCCGCTTTTTGAAATACTGTTCCAGCAAGCGGGTCAGCGTCATGAGGCAAAAGAGTACGTTGATAGCGGTAATAACTTCCGGGAGGAGGTTCCCTACCTGATGTCTGATGGGACCGGAAAAATACTCGAAATTAGCGTCTCTCCGGCGTTGGAAACCCCTGAAGACGGCGTGGCATACGTCAGTATCGTGAGGGATGTCACAGAGCGAAGCCGAGAGCAGGAAGCACTTAGGGTTAGCCACGGCCAGCTCACAGTAGAATTAAATAATCTGCACAATCAGCTAGATATTACCTTGGTAAAAAATGCTGATCAAAGAACTGACTTCAGTGCCGTACTGGCGGAGAAAGATGTACTCCTCCGTGAAATCCATGATCGCGTCTATGACAACCTTGGAACGCTAACGAGTTTGTTAAGTATTCAATCCGCTAAATGTTCTGATCCAGTGATATTGAATATCCTGGGTGAGAATGAGCGAAGGATCAGTTCCATTGCGTTAGTTCACGAACGCCTTTATCAGTCAAGAGAGGTTAGACGGGTCGCAATGGGCGAGTATGTCGACGTACTCTTGTCGACGCTGTACCGAAAATTGGTTTCTGAAGAGCTGGAAATTAATTTGCTGAAGGAGTTGGGAGAGTTCGATCTTGCGATCGACCTTGCAGTCCCGTGCGGGCTTATTATCAATGAGTTGTTCAGTAACGCGCTGATTCATGGTTTTGAAGGTAGGCAGCATGGTTCAGGGACCGTAGAAGTAAAGTTATATCTGCTTGCAAAAGAGTGTGTAATTTTCGTTTCCGACAGCGGTCGCGGCTTGCCTATAGAGGTCAATACGGAAGCTGGATCCATGGGGTTCGAGATCGTGTCGATCCTGGTAGAGCAACTCGAGGGTTCGTTTCGATTGATTGGTGGGCAAGGAACCACGTTTGAGGTTAGATTTCCGGTATTGCGAGATGGGATTGTCGGTTAACTTTTTATGTGCCGTTCCACATAGGAATCTAGCAGCTCGCGAATTTTTTTCTGGTAAGCCATTTGGTTCTTGGTAGGCTCATCGCTGAATAACTCGACGCTTGATCGGCTAAGCATTATTGTTACTCAATGTATGGTCGTATGGGGTGTTAGATTCTTATCGAGCTAAGGCCTTGGTGAAAATGAGGGAGTAGGCGCGCAACGCGCTTTGATGTAAGGTCTCTGCTTTGTTAAACAAACAAGGTAAGTTATGAGCGATCTTGAAGAGTCGTTTGAAGACGGCATTCTGACGTTAACCATGAATCGGCCAAAGGCGCGTAATGCGATGAGCGGCGAGATGATGTCTGCGATGCAGGCAGCGATTCCCAGGGCTGCGGTCGATCCTGCGGTGAGATGTGTCGTGTTAACGGGTGCCGGTGGTGCGTTTTGCGCCGGTGGTGACGTAAAAGGTTTTGCGTCGGACGCTGGCAGCAATGAAAATTCCTCCGGCGAGACCTCGTCGCTGGAAGCCCGCGTCCAGGGTTTGCGTCAGGGTATGGAGCTGTCACGTTTGCTGCATGTCATGCCCAAACCAACGCTTGCGATTATTCCTGGTGCTGCTGCAGGTGCAGGGCTTTCGTTGGCACTCGCTTGTGACATGCGTTTTTGTCTGGATACGGCGAAGATCACCACGGCGTTTTCCAAAATTGGCGCATCTGGTGACTACGGTGGATCGTACTTTTTGCCGCAACTCGTTGGAGCTGCAAAGGCGCGTGAGCTTTACTTCGGTGCTGATGTTGTTACAGGTCAGGAAGCCTATGACATGGGCATGATGACTAAAATCGCTGGTGCGGATACCTTTGAAGAAGAATCACGCGCCTATGCGAAGTATCTTGCAGGTTTACCAACCGTCGCGATTGGCTACATGAAGAAGAATCTGAATGCAGCCCAGAACGCAACGCTGAGTGATGTGTTTGATCTGGAGGCGGCGCATATGATGCGAACCTTCATGACAGAAGATCACAAGCGCGCTGCAGTGGCATTTGTCAATAAAGAGCAACCGGAGTTCAAAGGCCGGTAAGCCTTTTCTACAATACCTGGTAAAAAAAGACCGGCAATTGCCGGTCTTTTTTTACCAGGTATTGTAGAAGTAGCTGCGGTTAAGCCGCTTTGCCAATTACCATATCGGCAAGCTTGGCTCGCTGGTATTTCGCATCACCATAAAGTACATGGTTGTGCATCTGTCTCTTAAAGAAGATATGCACGAAGCATTCCCAGGTAAAACCAATACCACCATGGAATTGTATAGCGCGACTTGACGAAAATACTGCCATGTCGCTTGCCTGTGACTTAGCCATTCGAGCGTTCAATTCTGTGCTGGCTTCGCCCGAGTCAATAGCGCATGCCGCGTTGTAAACTAATGACTTGGTTCTGTCGATATCCAGCATCACGTTAACCAGTGGGTGCTTAACTGCCTGGAAGAATCCAAGTGGCCGGTCAAACTGAACCCGTGTTTTAGCGTATTCAGTCGTGGTTTGAAGCAACCATTCGCCGGCACCTACCATGTCAGCTGAAACAATTGTCAGGATTGATGGTATAGCAGCATCGATCGCTTTGTCACCGGCGCCCTCTGCTGCGAGCTCAGTACATTTGGCTGCGTTAAAGGCGATGTGTGCCTGGTCCCGTGTCAGGTCAATAATGCCGTCAGCAATGATGTCAATGTTGGCGGCAGTTGCTTCGACTAAATACAGTCCAACACCATTTTCGCCTTTGGCGCTGACCACAAATCGATCGGCTTTCCTGGCATCCTGTACAAACCAGGCAGTACCCGTCAGCCTGCCATCGGCAACAGAAACGTCAGTGTCTGCGGACTCCCAGGAGCCTTTCTCATTGGTGATTGCGAGTGTGGTTGCAGTTCCGGTGGCGATATCGGCCAGTGCTTTGTTGGCTGAATCGGTGTCGCAGGCCATCAACGTGAAAGTTGCACAGTAAGTGCTAATGAGCGGTGATGGAAAAGCTGATTTTCCGGCTTCTTCTGCAATGGCAACTGCTGCAACGAGTGGCATACCAATACCGCCAGCGGCTTCGGGTATGCAGACTGCGGTCCATCCGAGTTCTACCACTTGTTGCCATAGGGACTTGTCCCAGATGCATTCAATGGGTCTGTGGATGCCGGGGTCATGAGCGACCTGGCCGTGGATTTTGTCTGGGCTGCAATTGTCTGCAAAGAACTTCTGTACTGAGTCTTTGAGCATGGTTTCGTCTTCACCGAAGCCAAAGTTTTTAGGTTGTTCTGTCATGTCTATCTCCTACTTCGACTTGGGCATGCCCAGGACACGTTCGCCCAGGATGTTGCGTTGAACTTCGTTGGCACCGGCTGCAATCGTAATACCGAATGAATTCATGTAAGCGAGTGGCCACTGACCACTGACGGGTGCATTGTCGTCGTTGACGTATAACGTTGCTGCTGCACCTTCTACTTCATAAGCTATCTGCTGCAGATCCTGAGCCATTTCCGTAGCGACCAGTTTGAACTGCAATGGAATACGCATGGGGTGATCGGTTAGCGAAGGGACGCTGGCTCGACGCTGATTTTGCCTGAAAGCTTCCTGGCGAATCATCATCTTGATAATATCATCGCGAATGAGCGGGTCGTCCGCCGCTGTCTTACCATTGCGGTATTGTTGTTTCGCGAGTTGTATTAATGCCATTGCGCTGTTTGTCTGTGCGCCTTCCTGCTCTTCAACTGCCATGCCGCCAGAGGCAGGTGTTGTCATTGGACCCGCGCCTCGTTCATGGGCGAGGGTAGTCATAGCCACTTTCCAGCCTGCGCCAACTTCGTCGAGTCTGTATCTGTCATCAACGACCAGGTTGTCAAAGATGACTTCGTTGAAGCCTGTTTCACCGGTTAGCTTAATAAGTGGGCGTACAGTCACCCCATTGCCGAGCGCTTTTTCAATCGGTACGACAAAGTAGGACAGCCCGTTGTATTTATCATCCTTGCTGGTTCGGCATAGCAGGATCATCCACTCCGCGAAATGCGCTAGTGACGTCCATACCTTGTGGCCATTGATTACCCAGTTGTCGCCATCGCGTTCCGCGAAAGTTTGCTGGTTAGCAAGGTCAGAACCCGCACCTGGCTCGCTGAAGCCCTGACACCAGATTTCTTCACCGGAGAGTAGCTTTGGCAGTAGTTCTGCTTTTACCTCGTCGCGGGCGTGGAACAGGACAGTCGGTGCGGCCATGCCCATACCAATAATATTGGGCAGGTAAGGGGTCTGTACCCTCTGCATTTCTGCATTGGCAATGGACTGGCAATTCTCCATTCCGCCGCCACCTACTTCCTTGGGGTAATCACAACCAATGAGTCCGGCGTCATAAGCAGACTTCTGCCATTTTTGGAGCCAGGCCAGCGCGTCCGGGTCACTGAGTTCCAATGCGCCCAGGGGTAATTTTACGGTTGGGCGACCGGGGTGATTGTTGGCAAGCCATTCCTTACAGTGGGCGCGGAATGCTGCCTGTTCGGGGGTGTCCATTTTCTGGGCTTCGGACATTGAATACTCCTGTTTTCCGGGGAATCCGGATGTTTGTGCAACTGCGTAAAATTTGAGGCACTGTTGTACCTTATAAATGACAAATTGTCACATTTGGGGTTTTGTCAATGAACCTGCAGGTATTAGAGGTGAATCATGGGGGGGCGATTATTATCAGATTGGTCAATGTCATCTGCAGCGGCCATTTTCTAAAAATAAAGGGATGTTAGGTTTAATACCCATAAAAAATATCAATAAACGGGAATGTAGATGTAATAATTCTCTATAAATAGAAAGATACGGGATAAGTAATATATAAGGCATTAAAATGATTAAAATAACAATAAGTGGGGATTATGTATCATTTAGGCGGCATATCAGGCGATGGAAATAGCGATACTAATTCCGCCAAGCTGGGTTTTTGCCTGATTCACTTTACTTAGCACATAATCCGGATAAAGCGAGGGGCCGCCGTGGTCAGCTTTTTTGCGGTTCGATTTATGACCAGGTTATTAGATGTCCTGCTCTGGTTTGATGCGCGGGATTGTCGGTGTCCTGTGCTACTAGTGCTGCCAAAGCGATGGCTGTCACCGGTGACCCGATCATAGGTGTCGTCATAGGCATCATTACGGCGGTGGCTGTCGCTACCCGTATCAGGTTACAAGGTGTCGGGTTAGTCTGGCATACAGATACCGTCAGATCTGTGACATAATTCAGTGGAACTCTAGGAATAAAAATCATGGCTATCTCAATCGAAGTGCTGCCCGGCGTAGGGGCTGAGATCCTGGGTGTCGATATTGCTGGCGGTCTGGCTTCATCGGAGCTTGAGACCATCAAACAGACCTTTTCACAGCATGGTCTGGTGTTTTTCAGGAACCAGAAAATCTCCGAGGCGGATCACATTGGCCTTGGCGAAGTGTTCGGCGACATCAACGTCAATCGGTTCTTTGCCGCGAATCCTGAATACCCTCAAATCGCGATGGTGAGTAAAGAGCCAGACCAGATCGCGAACATTGGCGGCGGGTGGCACACAGATCATTCCTATGACCAGGAACCCGCGCTTGGTTCTATTCTGGTGGCAAGGGAGTTACCAGCATCAGGTGGTGATACCTGGTTCACCAGTATGTATAAAGCCTATGACAGTCTGTCTGATGGTTTGAAAGAAACCCTTGAAGGACTGTCTGCGGTTCATTCAGCCAAGCACGTCTTTGGCCCGCGGGGAGAATACGAAACCACTGGGTCTGCAAGCAGCAGGATCGGAAATGCTGGGGCAGCGGTTGAGATGAAAGATCCGATACATCCGGTTGTCATCAGCCACCCACTAAGTGGTCGCAAGGCGCTTTATGTGAATGCCGGCTTTACGCTGCGTTTTGATGGTTGGACAGATGAAGAGTCAGCGCCACTCCTCGCATACCTGTATGAGCGGGCGATAGCCGATGAAAACATCACGCGGTTTAAATGGGAAAATGGTTCCATTGCCTTTTGGGACAATCGAGCCACGTGGCATTTCGCACAGAACGATTACCAGGGGCAGCGCAGGGTCATGCACAGAGTCACCATTGAGGGTTGTGCATTACAAGCAGCGAAACACTAGCCCGAACGCACTACTGGCCGCGACTTGTTAAAAGCTAAGGAAGCAGATGAATAGAAACCGATTGGGTCGAAGCGGCATTGTCGTCTCGGATATTTGTATGGGCACCATGACATTTGGTACTGGTGCAGACGAGAAAACAGCCTTTAAGATTATGGATAAAGCGTTTGATGCGGGTATCGACTTTTTTGATACCGCAGAGATGTATCCGGTACCTCCAGACCCTGATTATGTTGGGCGCACGGAAGAAATCGTTGGCCGGTGGCTAAAGACCAAGCCTCGGGATGCGATCATTCTGGCGACAAAAGTCGCCGGACCTAGTCATGGCTGGATACGGGCCGCCGTGCGTGAAGGAATGACGACACTTGATCGTCACAATATTGTCAGAGCCTTCGAAGGCAGCCTGAAGAAGTTGCAGACTGACTATATTGATCTGTACCAGACCCACTGGCCTGATCATGACATGCCCTACGAGGAAACCCTGGCTGCGTTAGATGAACTGATTCAGGCAGGAAAAGTCAGGATCATCGGTTGTAGTAACGAAACAACCTGGGGGCTGACGAAGAGCCTTGGGGTCTCAGAGCTGCATGGACTTGCCCGCTACGAGACGATTCAAAATAATTACAGCTTGAACAATCGCCGTTTTGAAGATGAATTGGCGCAAGCCTGTCGGCAAGAGCAGGTAAGCCTGATCCCTTATTCACCCCTGGCGGGTGGCGTGTTGACTGGTAAATACAACGACGGTGCAAGACCCGAAGGCGCAAGGTTTACCAATTACCTGAACGCAGGCGAACGGCAACAGGTGATGGCGCAGCGATTTGTTAATGATAAGTCTATCGCATCAACCAAGGCCTTTATGGACATCGCGAAGGAAGAAGGCGTTTCTGTCGTTACCCTTGCAACCGCCTGGAGTAAGCAAGCCGATTTTGTTGCCTCTACAATCGTGGGTGCGACGCACCCCGACCAGATGGATGACATTATCGAAGCCGCGTATCTGACCATTAGCACTGATGCCAACAAGAAAATAGATGAAGTGTCTCTCGAACATCGCTACCCGATGGGTTAGATCGTTACTGTTCTTGTCGCTGTTCCTTTCCTGGGCCGTTCGCGCAGACAGGGATCAGCGGGAAGAGTGGACGCTGAACCTGTATGTCGAAAACGACCTGTTCTCGGAAACTGACCAGGATTATACGAGCGGTATCCAGCTGTCCTGGGTATCTCCGGATATCAGTGATTATGTGGAAAGCGAAGAGCTCCCTGCCTGGGTTCGTCGACTGAATCAAAGTCTGACGTTCTTTCATCAATCCCACGAGGGGCTGAAAAGAAATGTCACCATGACGTTTGGGCAGCAGATCTATACACCCGAAGACCTGAATGAACCCAATCTGATAGAAGACGATCGGCCTTATGCTGCCTGGCTATTTTTAGGGCTTGGCTACCAGACCCGCGCAGAAGACCAGCTCGATACACTTGAAGTACAGCTAGGCATAGTAGGCCCCGGAGCATACGGGCAGGAGGCTCAGGATTTTATCCACGATCTTCGTGGTTTTGAGAAATTCAAAGGTTGGGATAATCAGCTCCGCAATGAACCTGGCATTGCGGCAACCTGGGAGCACAAGCAGAAGTGGAAGCGCATCAACCCTGAAACGCGATTCGGCTATGACGCAATTACTCACACCGGGTTGTCGCTGGGTAATGTTAGCACCCACCTGAATGCTGGTGCTGAAGTTCGAATTGGCTGGGCACTGCCTGATGATTTTGGGACGAGCGCCATTCGGCCTGGAGGACAAAACTCAACGCCGGATTCGACGTGGGATCCGCGTTTCATTGGAGAAAAAAAGTGGGGTCTACATGCCTTTGCTTCGTTTGATATACGCCTGGTTGGCTACGATATTTTCCTGGACGGAAATAGCTTCAAGAACAGTCACTCGGTCACGAAAGAATCGGTTGTTGCCGACGCGGCCGTAGGCATTGCCTATATTGTCGGCGGAGGGCGCCTGTCCTACGCCCAGATCTTCCGCACTAAAGAGTTCTCGGGCCAGGATTCATGCCACTCTTATGGCTCTCTCTCGTTTTCCTACACCTTTTAACTGGCTACACGCCAGATTGCTGATTTCGCAAGGCGTTATCTCGCATATTTCATTTTACGAAAAACGGGATATCAACTAGAGTACGCACCTTGAAAACCCGTCAACCTTCATCCCAGGAGTGGACCGTATCATGGCAAACTATTTCAACACACTTTCTCTCAGGCAACAGCTGGCCCAACTGGGCAAATGTGAATTTATGGATCCCGCGGAGTTCGCGGATGAAGCTAATTACCTGAAAGGAAAGAAACTGGTCGTGGTTGGTTGTGGCTCCCAGGGGCTGAACCAGGGTTTAAACCTTCGCGATAGTGGCCTGGATGTGTCCTATACGCTCAGGCAATCGGCTATCGATGAGAAAAGGGACTCCTGGAAGAATGCCACCGAGAACGGTTTCACAGTCGGTACCTATGAAGAGCTGATCCCTACAGCTGACCTTGTACTGAATTTGACTCCAGACAAGCAGCACACCGCGGTTGTAACAGAGATCATGCCGCTCATGAAAAAGAATTCCTGCCTTTCCTATTCGCATGGTTTCAACATTGTCGAAGAGGGAATGAAAGTTCGCGAAGACATTACTGTCGTTATGGTGGCGCCGAAATGTCCGGGTACAGAAGTTCGGGAAGAGTACAAGCGCGGTTTCGGCGTACCAACCCTGATTGCAGTCCATGAAGATAACGACCCTGATGGCGAAGGCATGGCGATAGCGAAAGCCTATGCTGCAGGTACCGGAGGCCACCGGGCCGGCGTCCTGTTGTCGTCATTCATTGCCGAAGTAAAGTCTGACCTCATGGGAGAGCAAACGATTCTTTGTGGCATGCTGCAGACAGGTTCGCTGCTTTGTTTTGACAAGATGGTTGAGAAGGGTGTGGATAGAGCCTATGCCTCCAAGCTTGTACAGTATGGCTGGGAAACGGTCACTGAAGCGCTCAAGTATGGTGGTGTCACCAATATGATGGACAGGCTGTCCAACCCTGCGAAGCTCCGCGCCTATGAGCTGGCGGAAGAGCTGAAAGATCTGATGCGTCCGCTCTATGAAAAGCGTATGGACGATATCATGACAGGCGCTTTTTCATCTGGAATGATGGAAGACTGGGCTAATGACGATGACAAACTTCTGGGCTGGCGAGCAGATACCGGCAAGACGTCCTTTGAAACAACGGATGTCACAACGGATGAAATTTCAGAACAGGAATACTTTGATCATGGCATCCTGATGGTTGCCATGGTGAAGGCCGGTGTTGAGCTCGCTTATGAAGTGATGACTTCAGCCGGTATCAAGAAAGAGTCCGCTTACTACGAATCTCTTCATGAAACGCCTTTGATTGCCAACACCATTGCCCGAAAGAAGCTTTACGAAATGAACAGCACGATCTCAGATACCGCCGAGTACGGTTGTTATCTGTTTAATCATGCATGTTTCCCGTTACTGCAGGATTTCATGAAGGACCAGGATACGGATGTGATTGGTCGGGGGCTTGGCTTGAACGACAGCAGTGTCGACAACCAGCGACTGATTGAAGTTAATGCAGATATCAGAAGCCATAGCGTTGAGCAGATTGGCCAGGTACTGCGCGGCTATATGGGGGCGATGCAACGCATCGTCTAGAGGCCTGGTATAGAAGCCTCGTATAGAAGCCTCGTATAGAAGCCTTGTATAGAACCTTGGCAGGGCGGTTGCAGGATGATCCGGTTTACCCAGTGTGACATTAAGGTCAGCGACAAGTTTTCGCTGGCTGCACTCAATTGGCAGATTGAACAAGGCCAGACCTGGGTTGTTGTGGGACCGAATGGTTCGGGCAAGTCAGCCCTTGGTGCGGCGCTGACGGGGGAATTCCCTGTTGCGAGCGGTGATTTCGAATCTGGCTTACGGGTTGCAGTAGTTTCCCTGGAAGAACAATCACGGCTTATCCAGCGAGAACGCCAGCGCGATGACAGTGACCTGACCGACGAGGTCGATGACGGCACGCCCGTGCATGAGATGTTGTCAGAAGATTCGAAAGATCCCGTCCTGCTGGATCGGCTGATTGAAACCCTGGGCATGCGCCCACTGCTGGAACGCGGCTTCCGTAAATTATCCACAGGTGAGACCCGGAAAGTCCTGCTGATCAGGGCGCTGACCAGCCAGCCGGAAGTACTGGTGTTGGATGAACCCTTTGAAGGGTTGGATATCCAGACCGTGCCGAAGGTTCGAAATATTCTGGAATCATTATCCGGGAAAGTTGCACTGGTACTCTGCCTGAATCGTATTGAAGAAGTGCCGGACTTTACGACCCATGCCATCCGGATGGAACATGGTCGGATGGCACAGCGGTTTAATTGCGACAGTGGCAAGCAAGCCCGATCGCTACTCACTCAGATCAGCCAGATACGATCCCGGGATCTGACGCTGCCACCACCTGAGCAGTTGCTCGATGTGCCATTGAACGAGGATGGTTCTCTGGTAAGCCTTATCGATGCGCGTGTAGCCTATACAGACAATGTTGTTTTTGAGCACCTGAACTGGACTATTCGGCCAGGCGAACACTGGCAGGTCAAAGGCCCAAACGGTAGTGGCAAGACTTGCCTGTTGGGGCTGGTGACGGGCGATCATCCGCAGTGTTACGTAAACGAGCTCAGGCTATTTGGGCGCAGACGCGGCCAGGGCGAGACCATCTGGCAACTCAAGGCACACATGGGATTTGTCTCTACTTCCCTGCACTGGGATTACCGGCTGAGTGTCGGCGTGCGCAATGTGATTGTTTCAGGTTTTTACGATTCCATCGGCCTATACCAGAAGGCGACTGACCGGCAGCTAGAAATCGCAGATGCCTGGCTGACATTGCTCGGTTTGCAAGGCAAGGCAACAGTCTCATTTTCCAAGTTGTCCTATGGCGAGCAACGGGTGCTGTTGATTGCGCGGGCCATGGTGAAGCATCCACCACTTCTTTTATTGGACGAACCATGTCTGGGGTTGGATGATGCTAACCGGCAACTCGTCCTGTCGCTCACTGAACGAATCTGTGATGAAGGCAATACGACGTTGGTGTATGTGACTCATCACCAGGAAGACAAGATCAGAAACATCAGCAACGAATTGGTGCTTGGATAAGTTGTGATAATCCCGCTACGTTTGTTCGCTATCTAACCTCAATAATATCCAGGGAGAAAAACATGGGCGTATTAAAGAATCAAAATGCATTTATTACTGGCGGCGGTAGTGGGATAGGTCTTGCCTGCGCCAAAGCCTTTGCGGCAGATGGTGCCAACGTTCTGATTATGGGGCGAAGCGAAGAGAAGCTCGAAAAAGCGGCTATTGAACTTCAGGGCGTCCCGGGTGCTGGCACCATCAATATATTTTCTGGTAGCGTAGCGGACGAAAAAGATGTGGAAGCTGCTGTTGCTATTGCAAGCATGGGAGGTTCCCTGGACATTGCGGTCGCCAATGCGGGTACCGGTGGTCTGTCCCCGATTATGGCAACAGATTCCGCCAGCTGGGATGAGATTATGCAGACCAACCTGAATGGTACTTTTTATACGGTGAAGCACGCAGGCCGGGCGATGGCGAAATCCGGTGGTGGTGCAATTTGCGCTATCTCATCAATTGCAGGTATCAGGACTCACCGTTTCATGGCGCCTTACTGCGTTAGCAAAGCCGGTATCGACATGCTCGTTAAAAACTCAGCTGATGAACTGGGCAGCGTCAACATCCGGGTAAACAGTGTCTGTCCGGGGTTAGTAGACACCGAGTTGGCTGCGGGATTGATCAATACCGAAGAAGTGCTGAATGATTACCTGGATTGCATGCCAATCCGTCGTCATGGGGTTGTCGATGACATCTGCAATTCAGTACGTTTCTTGTGCGGTCCTGAATCTTCCTGGATCACCGGCGTGGTATTGAGCGTTGATGGCGGCCATCACCTTAGAAGAGGGCCTAACGTAGAACCGTTTTCGAGGGCTCTATTTGGCGACGATATAACAGAAGGTAGGTTCACCTAGGCAGCAACAACCTTGGGCCTTTCAATAAACACTCACGTGTTTACATCGGCCCCGGATGGCAATTCAATTAACATCCAATATATACGCCCAGACAACGACGAAACGCTACCGTGTGTCTACTATATTCACGGTGGCGGCATGGCGAGCATGTCTTGTTTTGATGGCAACTACCGGGCCTGGGGGAAAATCATTGCGGCACAAGGCGTGGCCGTGGCCATGGTCGACTTCCGCAATTCTGTAACCGCATCGAGTGCGCCTGAGGTTGAACCTTTTCCAGCGGGCTTGAACGATTGCGTGTCCGGTTTGAGATGGGTGGTTGAAAATGCAGGCGCACTCAATATAGATGCTTCAAGCATCGTCATCGCTGGGGAAAGTGGCGGTGGCAACCTTACGCTCGCCACCGGACTAAAATTAAAACAAGATGGCGATCTGTCTCTGATCAAGGGACTTTATGCTTTATGCCCTTACATCGCAGGATCGTGGCCGTTAGCGGAGAACCCTTCGTCAACGGAAAATAACGGCATTCTGCTAGACCTGCATAACAATTCTGGCGCTGTAGGTTATGGCATTGAGGCATTTGATGCTAAAAATCCATTGGCATGGCCGGGATTCGCGACCGAACAGGACGTTACCGGTTTGGTTAAGACCATGATCAGTGTTAACGAGTGCGACCCACTGCGCGATGAAGGCATCAACTTTTATCGACTGCTTCTGCGAGCTGGTGTGGATGCTCGGTGCCGTCAGGTGATGGGCACCATACACGGCACAGAGATTTTCCCACTGGCGTGCCCGGACATATCTCGAGACACGGCGGCCAGCATTGCGGAATTTTGTCGCGACAGTATCAGCTAAGTTCGGTCAATAGTGGTCAGCCGACGATCAATCTGTGGCCTCTGGAGTTCTTTCCAGAGCGTTCTTTCTAGAGCGTTCTTGTTAGATAGTTATTTCTAAAAAGTTCTAGCAACGAGCTTCTATCAAGGGAGTCTCGCCAAAAGAGTCTCGCCGAAAGAGTCCCTTCGAAAGGAGGGGTGTAAAAAGAGGTCTATCATCGGTTGGTCATACGCCGTGCTAGAGAGGCTGTGATCAGAGCTAATTGTGCCCAAGAATTTTAATCTGACACAGCCATTATGAAGAATAAAATGGAGGCCATCGGATGAAGATAAGCGTGCTTGGTGCAACCGGCGGAACCGGACAGGCAATTGTAAAGCAAGCACTTGCGAACGGGCATTATGTCAAGGCTCTCGTGCGCCGACCTGAAGGCCTTAAGGTTCGCCACGAGAAGCTGGAAGTTTTCATCGGTGATGCGCGTGATCCCGACATTATCGAAACATTGATGGAGGGCCAGGATGCGGTCATCTGCAGTCTGGGTATTCCGGCCGCGGGCACAACCCGAGCTGAGATCGACGACAGCATAAAAACAGATGTCTGCATGGTTTCAACCCAACTGCTGTTCGACGCGATGCCGCGCCACAATGTGGCGCGTATCGTCCTGATGAGCACGCACGGTGCCGGTTCCAGCAACGACGGCTCGGACTATTGCAATTGGCTTCGAGACCTAGTGAAGAATCGTGTCTATGACAAAGATGATATGGAAGCATTCATCGCAGGAAGTGATGCGTCGATAAAGTGGACTGTCATTCGCAATCCGGCAATCTACGACGGCGAGAAGGGGCGCGATTATAACGTCTATACGAGGATTACGATCGATCGATCATCGAAGATAACTTACCTCGATCTCGCTGATTTTGCGGTGTCAGAAGTGGAAGAAGCGCAGCATGTCGGGCAGTTTCTTTCAATCACGGAGCCGTTGGATAACAAGAACTTCATGGCGAGTGCTGAGGTTGCCCCGACGTGTCGTTGACGATAAATGATCTATGAGCTCGCTCTGAAATAGTGGATTGCCTCAACCTCTATTCGCAGGGCGTGGATCAACCCATCAGTTAGTTGAGTTTACCTTTTTATTGCTGAGCACGATGCCACCAATCACCATTAACAGCGCAATAACAAACTCGATGGTTATTTGATCGTTGAATATGATCCAACCAAAGAATACACCGAATACCGGCGACAGAAGACTAAAAGATGCCATGTCGGAAGTGGGGTAAACAGAAATGGCCCAGAACCAGAAGATAAAGCCAATAGAAACGACAAAAATGACCTGGAAACTGAATATAGCGAGAATTCCAGGAGTAAGATTTCTAATAGGATCTTCCAGCATCGGCGCAAGCAACGTGAGGATAATTCCTGATGCTGCTAATTGATAAAGCAACTGCATCTCTGGTGTGCTCAGGGAGATTTTCGTGGTTCGCGACATCAGTGCAATCATGGCCCAGGAAACAGCTGCTACCAGGCACATTACGTCTCCTTTCAGAGTTTCCAGTGATGCCATCTCAGCATCGCTGAACAGACATAGCGCGACACCGGAAATAGCAATTAGTAGGCCCATGATCCTGTTACGATTGAGTTGTTCGTCTGCAATGAGAAAGTGTGCTCCTAGTGCAACCCAGAACGGCTGGGTGTAGAAGAACAGGGAAACGCGTGAAACGGTTGTATAGTCCAGGGCGGTGAACAGCAGGAAGAATTCTGCTGTAAATAAAACCCCAATGGCGAGTCCGGGTAATAGACTACCATCGCTCAGAGATAATTTTTTCTTAAAGATCAGGGCGAAAGAAAGCACGATAAAAAATGCACAGGCAGAGCGCAGGCCTGCTTGGAAAATCGGTGAAAAACCGGCATTAACCAGTTTTACCAGAGCTTGATTGAGACCGAGCATAGCGCTGAATACGGTCAACATGATAATCCCGGCGTTGTCTATCCCGGTTTTACGTAACATCATTTATCCTGCTGAATGGTTATAGGTATAAGACTAACCCGAGCAATGCAGTTTAAACTTACTATCCTTAGCTAGGAGTTCCAATGTCTATGAACCCGATTGATTTGCGAGAGCTTTACGGAAAGCCGAGCGAGCTCGTAAGGGAGGCGCATGCTCCGTTTCTTGATGACACCGCCGAACGCTTCATCCGTGCCTGCCGATTCCTGTTGATTTCTTCCTGCAACGATGAGGGTTTTATTGATATCAGTCCTCGTGGTGGAGAAGCTGGATTTGTGCGGATAAAAGACAAAAGAACAATCGAATTTCTTGATATGCCCGGTAACAAGAAGATTCTGACGCTCACCAATGTCACAAAAAACAACAAGGTTGGCCTTGTGTTTTTTGTATCAGGAAATCGTGAGCTGATGCGTGCCTACGGCACCGCAGAGCTTATCAGCGAAAAGCAAGATATCGTAAAATGGGGTGGCGATATTGCAAGTAATAAGGTTCTGGTGCGAGTAAATTTGGAGAAAGTATTTCCACATTGCGGCAAGGCTATTGGCAAGGCCGACCTCTGGAATAGTGAGTCTTGGCAGAGCGAGGCCTCTGCGAATGTTCCTGGTCTTCTCGATATGGCAAAGGGCATGGCCAGTGCTCGTAGGGATGGTAGTGACAAGTAAAGTCGCAAAAGTTGGGTGCCGACAAGTTAAAGCGCTGTTTTTGAAAGAATGAATGGATGTATGAACGCATACAAACGCCACGTATTCCCACCTAACATTATTTCCACGCCGGCCAACCTGTTCTGGTTCAATGGTTCCGGACACTTCAATAAGAAACAATAATGGCGTCACTTATCGAGGTGTTTATGACAGAAAAACGCAGTTACCGGCAGTTCCCTCCAAAATTCAAGTAAGCGTCTGTCGCATTGATTACTGATCAGGGCTACTCGGTGCAGAAGGCGGTCGATTCTCTGGGTATCCGCAGCAATCTTTTGTATCGCTGGCAATGACAGCTAGAAGATTTAATAGCAGCGCGCTACATTAAGCTTTAAGTTTTTAGGAGTAGATCAGCATGATGGTTTTGTCAAAGAGCCCCCGCTTGCGTTTCCTAACCGGTGCAACCTTGTACTTTGCACAAGGTATTCCCAGAGGGCTTCTCAACGTCGCCATGCCGGCCTGGCTTGCTAGCCAAGGCCTTGGCGCAGGTGCGATCGCCTCATATCTTGCAATTATTATTTTGCCCTGGGTATTTAAGCTTTTCTGGGGTCCTCTTATGGACCGCTTCCAGTTTCCGGCGATGGGCTTACGTCGGCCTTGGATACTCGGAGCACAGTTCGGCATGTCTATTGCTTTGTGTAGTTTGGTTTGGGTAGAAGATCCTATGCAGCAGTTGGGTCTGATGACCGCTCTTGCGACTTTGATTCAAGCGTTTGCCTCGATACAAGATGTAGCCACTGATGGTATGGCGATTGATCTGGTGCCTGAGGAAGAACATGGCAGAATCAACGGATTCATGACGTTTGGTAAAGCGATAGGCTGGGCATCAGCTGCCGCTGTGAGTGGCGTGTTTCTGACGCAGGTTGGGCTTGGCACCACTGCTTTACTCGCGGGAGCCGTGAGCCTGCTGGTGTTTTTCTGGTTTTTGTTTGTCACGGAGCGAGAAGGGGAGCGGCTTCTACCCTGGAGCGACGGCGAGCACGCTGATGATGTCGCAGAGCCACCAACGGTGAAGTTTTTGTTGGGCGCTCTTAACCAGGTGCTCTGGTCGCGCACTAGCGTGATCGTAACCCTGGTTCTATTTTTCTTTGGCCTGATGAGCGGTTATGGGGACGCGCTTATGCCGATTGCTGCAATCAAGTTATTCGGTATGTCGACTGGGGAATGGTCTAACCTTGTCGCAGTGATGGGCTTGCTCGGTGCATTTATCGCCGTTTGTCTTGGGCCTTTGATCGATCGCTTTGGGATTAAAAAGACGTCGATGATCTCAGTGGTTCTGATCTTCGCGCATTCATTGTTATTGGCTCTAACAGAGCACTTATGGGTCAATGAAGATTATGTGCTGGTGATGCTGGCGGTGTGGGTGCTACTTGATCCGGTGACTATGGTATGTGCGATCGCTATTGGTATGAGTATTTGTACAAAGCGGATCTCGGCAACGCAATTTGCCGTGTACATGTCGGCGGCGAATCTGGGAGCGTCGTTAGGGTCTAAACTCTTCGG